>JABDKD010000046.1 GCA_013003215.1 Pyrinomonadaceae bacterium | reverse complement strand
GGAGGGGAGGACGGAAGGCGGGAAGGACGGAAGGACGGAAGGACGGAAGGACGGAAGGACGGAAGGAGGGAAGGAGAGAAGGAGAGAATGAGGGAAGGATAGAAGGATGAATGGGAACCGTCGCCGGTAGGCGATGGCTATTCCATGAAACCTAAGCAGATGCCGGGAAGATTCAAAGTAACAAAATGAAAAGCCGCCCCGGAGGGCGGCAGTAGATCAACAAATATGCTTTGTTTTTACTCCGGCGGTTGGCCTTCGTCAGCGCTAGGTCCGTAAATCTGCGGCACCGGAATGTCGTTCAGCCGCAAATAGACTGAAAGCTGGCCTCGATGATGGTAGAGGTGGTTCATCAACATTGCTCGGACGACCTGGATCCGCGGCATGGAAAATATCACTTCATCGCCGTTTTTCATCGTCCAGTTAACCATAAGATCCTCGTCGCTGGCATTGGCAAGCAGGCCGGCTGCCAGTTCGATGTTCGTATCAAATGCCTCCAGTAGCTCTTCTGATGTAGCCGCGTTAAAGGCCTCGTAGTCAGTCGTTGTGAAATCCAATTCCTCTGACGTAAGCGTGGATTCGTACCAGAGTCCCATTTCAGCGACGTGTGACGCCAATCGTCCGAATGTCATCGACTTCTCATGCGGAGTGTAATCAAACTTCTCAGTCGGAATCCTTTCGAGAACTGTTCTCGTAACCTGCGCTTCGTGCTGTAGTTCTGCTATAAGGGCGTGGCTCATACTAAAGCCCGCTGCGGTGCTTTGACCCATAATTTATCTCCTTTTCAAATGATTTTGGTCAACTATCGTAGCAAAAATGTTTCACAGATGCAACAAAAAACTGATCTCTGAACTCTAAACTGGAAAAGAGCCCCGCGTCCCCCTACTCCCCGCCTCTCCGGCGGTCCCATGCGACTTCGACCACATTTGCGATCGGGCCAACAATAAAAAGGGCATAGTAAGGAGCGTGAATGTTTTCGTTAATCCGAAAAATCGTCTCCGCCGCGACGATCAAAAAAACAACAAAGCTCTGGGCCCATTTTGATTTTCGGACCGTCGTCATCGGGTCCGTGATCATAAAGAAAATAAAAAGCTGGTACATGGGTCCGGTTATAGGTGAAACGTTAGTGAGGAAACTGTTTCCGTGCCAGTACGTCACGATTGCAGCAGATAGGACGAAAAGGGGGACATAGGTCGCGATTATGTGGAATCTCTTGAGCCGGTAAATAATTATCGATCCAAGGGTCCAGATAATTACCATCGCGTAGAGGTTGTTCCCCCATTGGATACTAAGTGTCGAAAATGCGTAAGGCGCAAGCAACAACATCATGCAAATTCCGAAATTCGAAGGGTTCCAGATATGCCTTCCACCCAACCGAAGCACATACTTGGAGGCAATCGAGATCGCAGCGCACAAAGCGAATGGCCACAAAAACGGAGATCTGGTCAATATGCCTACGCTAATCCCTGAAATATAGGCACTTGCGGGAAACGAAAATTTTCCCGTCAGGAATCTGGACAACAGAAGTTCGACCGCGATCGCACTGCCTATTGCGGTCAGGGTCATCACATAGCTTTCAAGAATTCCGTAGAACAACTGCCCGACCAGGAGTATGATCGTGATCAATAGCGGCATGATCAGTCGCGGGTCGATGCCAAATACTTTGGGCGGTGCCGATTTGGTGCGAGGCTCGTATCCCGAGGAGACCTTTGGTTCGTTTGTCGATGTTTCTGTAGCGACTGCGGACATTTTCTGTTTCTACTGGCTAATTATGTGAAGCTTCTTCATCTCCGGGTTTCTGATTTCTTTGCGGGACCCGTCCGGCCAACGAATCTCGATACTCTCGACGGCTTTCGCACTGCCGAGCCCGAAATGCAGACGCCTTTGGTTCTGAGAGCAATAGCCTGATCCTCCGTTTACCTCCTGGACCTGAACTGCGCCTTTCCAGCGAACCAAAACCCTTGTTCCGACCGGGCTCCGGTTCTCTTTTGGCTTCAATTCAAATGCGATCCATGACCGATCGCCGGTTACATTCGCTTTGTAAATTCGGGTCGGTGCTTTTTGGCTCGCGACGATTACATCAAGAACACCACGGTTAAAGAGGTCAACCATCGCGACAGCCCTGCCGTCGTCCTTGTCATTCACGCCCAGTGCCGGCGCGGCATCGGTGAATCTGCCGTTACCGTCATTCAGCCAAACCCTGGAATTCTGGTATCCGGAAAGACTGCGGCCTTCCATGTCCGCCCAGTTTCTAGCGTCGCTTATGATGGATTCGTTCCCGCCTGTGACAGTTGCGAAGTCGTACCAGTAACTTGAGCCCTTGTCCGCAGAAACGTATCCGTTTACCACAAAGAGATCCTGGTGACCGTCATTGTTTAGATCGCCGAACTGTGCCGCCCAGCTCCAGCCTCCGTTTTCAACACCGAAACCGTTCGCCATATTCTGAAATACCGGTTCCTTTGAGTCACCTTTTCCGCCGGGCATCCAGAGATTGTTACCCTGTAAAAGGTTTCCTTCCTCGTAGATGTTCGATTCGTATATCGAAAGATTGCCGTCATTCAGAACGTCTCCAAAGCTGGCATTCATTCCGGATTTCGGTGAGAATCCGACACCCGATTTCTCGCTTATGTCAATAAATCTCTTGCCTGCATCATTTATGTAGAGCTCCGAGACACCATAATCATTTGAGACAAAAAGGTCGGGATAGGCGTCGTTGTTTAGGTCTGCGGATGCAGCAGCCAGTGTCCATGCCCGTGGAGTAAGGCCGCTCTCCTCGGTTGCATCTTCAAATGTTCCGTCGCCTCTATTCCGCAACAGATAGTTTCTTCCGCCGTTGGTCGCGTACTCAAAACTATCCGGCATGATCTTTGTATCCTTGAGATTCCAAAGATCGATATCTTCCCGAAAATAGCCGCCCAGGAAGATGTCCAGCTTGCCGTCACGGTCAAAATCAAGCCATATCGCGGTATTAATATTGGCCTTTTCCGGGAGGCCCGCATTATCGACCCTTTTGAAGTCACTTCCTCCGTTGTTCCTGAACAATTCGGACTTGCCCCACTTATAGACCAGCAGATCTTCAAATCCATCGTTATCAAAATCCCCCCAGACCGCACCCATGGATGCGCCCTTCTCGTTCAATGACGCAACCCCCGTCTTTTCCGCAACGTCCTCGAAGGTGCCGTCTCCCAAATTCCTGTAAAGTGCGTTCTTGCTGTCAGAGCCGCTGTTTGTGAGATAGAAATCGTTCCAACCGTCGTTGTCGAAATCCGCGACCGCAACGCCCGCGCCCATCGACGCTATCTGGGGCATGATGTTGTTAAGCTTGGAATCGAGTTCAGGAGCTATGTGGACAAAATCGACACCAGCAGAATTCGTCGCGTCTTCAAAAAAGAAACCGAATCTCTCGATCGCCTTATTGCGGTCGATGTCCGAGACCTCGGTGGTGTGGTACGGCTTTAATAATAGCGGAATCGCCAGCAGGCTTAGGAAAAACAGCGTCGCCACCGTTTGCTTGAGTGCTTTCATCTATCCTCTATTTATCGGTTACACGCAATGCGTTTCTAAACCCATCAGGCGAAACATAACGCGTATGAAACTTTAACCAGTCCTTCCTGTTCTTTTGGTAAACAGGATCTTCTTCAAGGGTTGTCGGGCGCCTCGAGTAGTCGTTGGAGGCCTGTGTCGGAAGCGGGAGCACCGTCTTCGAAAAGTCGGAATTCAAATCGCCGTCTTTAATCCAACCGTCGCCGACAAGAATAAAATCTCGAACAAAACCTTCAGCCGGCGGAGGTAAAGCCTTGAAGCTCAGGACCAGCTCATCACCGGCATTCGATATAACGTACCGGTCATCGGTTTTCAAAAGGAGTGGCTTGATGTCACCGTACCGGGTGAAATACCCGACCATATCGCGCCACCGCTGGTTCGTAGTCAAAATCCTACTGTAGTCCGGAACTTCAGGAGACGAATCGTCAGCTTTTTCAATTACCGAAAACCCTCGGTATCGCAAACTTGCAGACTCCAATTCCATCTCGATCGTTTTGTTTTCATCGCCGGCTTCGTTCACAGCCCAGGCGAGCTTGTCCCAGAAGACCTCCAGTTCCGTTCGGATCCGGAGTTTCCGGATTTCAGTGTTTTTTCCGAACAGTCCATCCAGATCGAAAAGCAGAGTCTTCATTTTGCCAGCCGGAAAACCAAGGTTTTCCCTGGCCGTTATCCAGTTGCCGTTATCGTCCAGAATCTCGATACTCAAACTTTTCGGAGGCCCAGAAACATCCTGCCCCCTCTGTACATTGATCGATGCGTCCGTCGGGTGAACCCACCCGTCCGCCACAACCCAGAGTTTTTTGTCTCGCGGCGCCTCATCCGGAAGCTCGAGTTCTACGTAATGATCTTCAGCGACTCCCTGGTATTTTCCCCGTTTTATGCCGTCCAGATATTCCTCATCTAGACTACTGATCGTTTCCAGTACATCTCTGTCATTGTGATCCTTGGCGGACTTGAATGATTTCGTAGCTGTAGTCGTAAACACCTTTAGCGGCGGAGGGGGGATCGAAAACTTCTCATTGGTAAAGACCTCCGTCCCTTCAGGATGATCAACGGCCATAAGCATGTAATGATCTATATAGAAGGTTTCCCAGTACTCACCGGTGATTCGTAGTTCGTACCTCCCATCTTTAGGTCTGAGTGCCTCGCCGGGGATCCTGAACCATTCCTCGGTTTGAATGATGCCGAAAGTCTCCTGGGCGCTTATCTTCAATCCGAGAGCCGGGCTCCACGGCGGGGAGTCTTTTACATGTACAAACTTCTCGCCATTCCAGGTAAACAGGTGCGGACATGACCCTTTGAGTCTTTGCTCGGCTGCAACGACCTGGTTTGCTTCTATATCAAACTCAGCCTGAACTGAGCCGTTTTGCCATATGACCCTTATGACATCAGATTGTTTCGCGTTTCCAAGTCCGAAATGAACTCTCGGCCGCCTTATCAACTGCTTCTGGACAGCAAGCCCTGAACGCGTTTCCAATTCGCCGCCTATCCCGAAGGTGTTCACACGACGGTCGCCCTCTGTTTTCGCCGCGACCGGCCTTACAATTTGCCAGCCATTTGTGTTTGTGGACCGGTTTATCAGGCGAGTCGCACGGCCTTCCTTGTCGATGCCTAAGAAATCGAGTTTGCCGTCACCATTGAGGTCTGCGAAATCGTTAACGTAAGCGCCGATGGTGTTCGCGGCCTTTTCAAACTTTCCTCCTTGAATCCCGAGAAACAGTTCAGATTCTTTTCCGGTTGAAACGACCAGGTCATTGGCACCGTTGTTGTCGAAGTCTGCGCTCCGAAGTAGACAAGAGTTCCCGCAATTGCGAAGAACCGATTCGCCAAGCTTTTTGATGGCCTTAGTACCAGTTTTCGCGCCGCTTTCGAAATCGAATCGGCTCAAGGCGCCGTTGCTTTCGTAGATGTTCAAATCGAGCCGGCCGTCACCGTTCGTATCCGCGACAGTCATCGCGCTCGCCTCCAGCTTCGAAAAACCGGTTCCATCCTGCTTCTCAAACAGTCCGCCTCTTTCGTTCTTGAAGAAGACCAGGCTGCCGGATTCAACGAGAAACAGTGCATCCCCATCACCATCTTCATCCAGATCCGCGTATTCGAAATCAACTATTTCCCCAAGTGCATCGAAAGTCTTAAGCGTTTCGAAGGTACCGTTTCCGTTGTTCCGCAAAACGGCATTTCCGTCCGTGGAGCTCACCAGGAGATCGAGGTCCCCTTCGTTATCAAAATCAAAGGCCCAAACCCCCGTCATCTCACCGGACAGCGAAATCCCGGAATCCTTGGTCACATCTTCGAATGCGCCGTCGTTTTGTTTGAGGAGCGTAAAGCCGGATTCCCCCGCGAGGGCGATGTCATTTTGGAAATCGTAGTCAAAATCAAAAACCGCGATTTGATTCGGACGGGCAGCTGAAAAATCGAGTTCAACATCCCCGATCTGGGTCTTCTCTTTGCCGGAAACCGCAACCACCGGAGTATCTTTACTATTCAGATAAATAACTTTCGCAGACCGCGCCGATTCGATCGCGTCCGCTTCAAAACTAATTTCTTTATCGGGAGCCGCAGGCCTGAAGTCGGGGCTTTCAAGAATAACGGGCCGGAAGATGAGGTCTCCAATGATTGTGTCAGAGGGTTTGATCTTCGCTTGAGCACGCTGATATTCCGGTGTCTTCAACAGCACGTTTCTCAGAAACGACATCTCAGTGGCGGCCCGGGCCGGAACGGCCTCCTTTGCTTTTCTAAACTGCTCTGCAGCGTTTTCCGGCCACGCCTCGCTGAATTCTTCGATTATGCCGACAGTTTTATTGAAGTTTTCCTTTTCTCCAAGCTTTGCCTGCAACCTTGCAGCTTCGAGCCTGGCTGCAAGATTTTTCGGTGCGCGTTTGAGAATCTTCTCGAATGCTTGAAGTGCTTTCTTGTCTGCTTTTTGCTTCTCAAATTCTTCGGCCAGCAGATAATAGCTGCGAAGATCATTCGGCGAGAGTTCTGTGGTTTTTGTAAGATACCGCTGGAGCGATTCGGACTCGTTCGTCTGGTCTGAAAGGATCGCAAGATTGAAATATACGGTCGCGTTGTCCGGGGACAGTTCCCTTGCTTTTTCAAGGGAAACCTCTGCCTTCTCGAAGTCTTTTTGGCGTAATTGCAACACGCCCAGGTTATTCCAGACTGCGGGTTCGCCTGAAGCAAGCTTTGTCGCTGCCTCCAATTCTGTAGCTGCTCGCGGATCGTTTCCCACCTGAACCGCAGCCAACCCAACGAAGAACCTCGTTACCGCTTCGTCATAATTCGCGCTGCCCCTTTTGGGTACCGGGGTATTACACGAAGAAGCAAAAATAGAAACAGAAACTGTTAATAAGAAAGTGGCAAAACTTCTTCTAAACGAATTCTTCATTACAATTCGAACCAAAAAACTTAGCTTCCAATCTTCAAATCTGAAGGCTGCTCACCTTGTTTGATCAAATAATACTTTCCAGCAGCAATACCTTCTATCGTCTGTTTCTCGCCACCCATCCAGAGAATCTCGAGCTTGTCTATTTTGTCGGCCTCTCCGATACCCAGGAGCAATCGAAAGTCGCTTACCGAAAGATAACTCTGCGACCCCATCAGCTCACGAATAATCTTCTTTTCTCCTATCGTCGCTACCAGCCGTGTGCCGATCGCAGACTTACTTGCCTTGGTTCCTTCCAGCAAAAGGCCAACAAAATTTCCCGCATTGGTGGATTCGTTAAAAGCCAGTTGCGCGGGCTCATCATTATTCGAGGTGACGAAGTCTAAATCCCCGTCACTGTCGAAATCTGCGACCGCAAGTCCTCTCGATACCTGTTTGACCTGAAACGCATTCCCTGCTGAGTCACTCACATCGACAAACTTACCATCGCCGGAGTTTTCGTAGAGAGTGTTTTGTTGGGGAAACGAAATCGACGCTGTGATCTTCGCGACAAAATCGACGATATGGCCGTTTGCTACGAGCAGATCCTCGTCTCCATCGTTATCGGCATCAAAGAATTCAATACCAAAAGAAAGCCGGGCCCTCGCTGTTTGACCGATCCCCGAAGCGTCAGAGATATCGCGAAACAGGTTTTCTTTCGTCTGCGAGTACAGGGCTGTTGTTTCTTCCTGGAAATTCGTTACGGCGATATCCAGATACCCATTGTTGTCGACATCCGCGAAGTCTGCGCCCATCGATCCGTCTTCGCTTCCGCTTTCGCTATAGGCACTGCCTGAAAGGCGGGCGATGTCCTTGAACCTTCCCGTCCCGTCGTTTATCCAGAGCTGGTTCGGGGTCGTGTCATTGGCTACGTAAACATCTGTGTCGCCATCTCGGTCAATATCGCCGATCGCCAGTGCGAGACCTTTTCCGGGTGACTGCGCGATACCCGCTTTTTCCGAGATATCAGTGAATTTTCCCGTTCCGTCATTTTCCCAAATTTGATCAGCAAGGCCCGGATACAGAAATGGCGCAGAGTATGATTGCATCCCGCTGTCGAACTGCTTCTTGTGATTCTCCTTCGAGTAAACAATGTATTTAACTACGAAGAGATCGAGGTCGCCATCGGCATCAAAATCCCCAAACCCAGCACTCGACGCCCAGTTTCCGTCAACCTTGAACCCGGCCTCTTTTGTAATGTCCTCAAACTTTTCACCGGTGTTCCGAAGCAAGCGGTTATCTCCCTCGACATTTGTTACAAAGAGATCGATGTCGCCGTCGTCGTCGATGTCACCGGCGGCCACACCGGCGCCGTAACCCGTGCCCAAAACATTCCATTCCTTGGTCTTGTCGGTGAAGGATCCCTTCCCGTCATTGATGTACAGCCGGTCGGAAGTAGTCTCGGAACGCTCCACATCCCCATAGGTACCACTATTTACAAAGAAGATGTCGGGTGCTCGGTCATTGTTAAAATCAGCGACCGCGACACCTGAATTCAAAGTTTCGGGCATCCATTTGTCCGGCGAACGTCCGGCAACGTGCTTATACTCGAGGCCTTTCGCTTTCGTCACGTCGGTAAATTTTATAGACGTTGAGACTTTTGATCCGGTACTTGAAGGGACTGTTGAATCCCCACATGCGACAAGTGCGCTCACGAAAGCGATAACGGTTATTATTCGAATCATTTTTTTTGAAGCTGATTTATAGTTTCGAGGATTTCGCGCGCCTCTTTCGCCTTGCCGGTCGCTTGATAGGCTTCATAAAGGTAGCGGTAAATCGTAATCTTGTTAGGGCCTTGAATATCCGGAAGCAACTGTTTACCAAGCACGATTACCTCTTCGTATCGTTTCGCTTTAAAGTGATCCTGCAATTGGTAGAGACGTTCCACCCTTCTGATCTTTACTTGTTCCGTTTCAGTAAGAATATCGTAGGATTCCTGAAGTCTCTTTGTCGCTTCATTCGCCTTTTCTTTCTCTCCCGAAGAAGAGTAAATCCTTGCAAGTGCATTGTTTGCCTTGATATCTGCGGGATTGATATCAATAACCTTTTCCAGAATTTCAATTGCCTTATCATTCTCTCCCTCGTAGAAATAGATAAGGCCGTGAAACACCATTTCATCAAAGCTCTTTTCAGCCTCGATCTTTTCTTTGTGCGCCTCAAACACCTTCTTAGCTTCAGGGTATTTCCCGAGTTTGAACAAAGATATGCCCGCAGCTCTTCTCATGTCCGAGTTGGAACCAAAATCAAACTGACTCGCCAGTTTATACCCGTCCTCGTACATGCCGGCCCGGACATAGATTTTCGCCAGACTCTTACGTGCCACCGGATTCGATTCGAAGGTCGGATCAGATTTGTAGAAGGCGATGAGCAGGGGCCAGTCCTTTCGCAGCAGAAGCGCTTTTTCGTAGAGAACAGTAACGGCCTCGGAATTCGGATAGACGGAATAGAGCTTTTTCAACTCTTCGAACTCTTCCGGTGTAAGCTTTTGCTGCTTCCCGACTTTATTTGCGGCTTTGTTGAAGAAAGCAGCAGCCTCGGAATCAGACCTCAATCTCGCTTCGTCGTCGCCGCAACCGACAAATAGTCCCACGATTGCGAACAGCAGAAGAATCGCACTAATTCTTTGAAATACTAACATTTAGATGCCTAATTCTAGCTTTCGGTCTATCCAATTGCAATAGGTTTGAGCTAATCCAGGTAAACAAATTGTGGACTAATGCTGTAGAGTTGGCGGTGGATTAACTGGTGCGATCATTCGAACGCTATCGGGCATCCAAAAACAAGTTTAGATCAATCAGAATTCGAAAATCGATATGAATGCACTTAAGTTGACTCTCCTGATCGTATGTCTCGCCTCTGTAGGTTTTTCGCAAAAAATCCACAAGGCAAAGCTGACACCTGCGACACCGACCGAGGCACAAGCAGCTCTTTTGGCTCAGGCAAGTGACAAATACAAGCAAAAGCAAACTGATGACGCGATAGCGATGTATCTGAGCGTAGCGAAAAGCTGTACTGAATGTGTGGATGCGATGTTCGGGCTGGGTCTCGCTTACTACTTCAAGAAAGATTTTGACAACGCCCTTATAAATTTGGAGAAGGCGACCAAATACAAAGGACTTCATCTTCCCGAAGTCTATCGGATTCTGGGCAACATAGCGGACGATCAGGGTGATCGTAAAAATGCTTTGAAGATCTACGGTAAGGCTCTCAAACTCGCACCTGACAATGAACTCTTGCATTATGAGAAGGGCGTGACACTGGCGCGTATGGGGAACTACGACGAGGCGAAGAAAAGCCTAAAGAAAAGCATTGAAATCAGGCCCGCCTACGTATCGCCCCACTACATACTTGCGGAGGTCTATATAGGAACAAAGTACCGCGTACCAGCGATGCTTGCGGCGGCGAGGGTGTTGACCCTGGAATCGAATACGCCGCGGGCAAAGCGTGCGAATAAGATCTTTAGGGATGTATTTGCCGGCGGAGTTGAAAAAGGAGAAAAGCCTAACTCAATAAACATCTTTCTGAACCTCGACGGACCAACAGATGAAGGAGATTTCGGTTCGATTGAATTGGCACTGGGCCTGACGGGAGCCGTGAACGAAACCGAGGATAAAGAAAAGCTGTCCGACGAAGAGAAGTTCATCTCCAAAATAAAGTCGTTCATTGCGGTTGCCCTCGAGACCAAAATGAAACGAAATTTTGTCAAAGATCAATATTTCAGCTTCCTGAAAGGTATCAGTGACAAGGCCTATGTTGAGCAGTTCTCATATTTGTTGATGCATCAGAACGGAAATAAAAAAGCCGCAGCGTACCTCGACGCTAACGGCTCTAAAATGATTGAATTTGTAGAATGGTCTAAGTCCTTTCGACCCTAGTTTATGATCTCAAAAGGTGTTTTGCGATCACTAGTCTTTGAACTTCGCTCGTTCCTTCTCCGATCGTGCAGAGTTTGGAATCCCGCCAGAATTTCTCGGCGGGATAATCTTTTGTATAACCATAGCCACCGTGGATTTGCACGGATTCCTCAGATACCCGAACAGCTGCCTCGGAGGCATATAATTTGGCCATCGCCGATTGTCGTGTAACAGGCTTGTCGTTGTCCTTCAAGAACGCGGCCTGAAGTGTTAGCAGGCGTGCCGCCTCAATATCCGTGGCCATATCAGCAAGCTTGAACTGAATCGCCTGAAACTCCGAAATCGGACGACCAAACTGCTGGCGTTCCTTTGCATACTTCACGGCAGCCTCATAGGCACCTTGCGCGATTCCGACAGACAGTGCGGCAATTGAAATCCGACCGCCATCAAGTACTTTCATTGCTTGGAGAAAGCCTTCACCCTCGTTGCCGAGCAGGTTGTCTTCAGGGACATTGCAATCTTCAAAAACGACCGAGGCCGTCTCACTTGCCCTCATGCCCAGCTTGTTTTCCTTATGGTCCGGCCTGAATCCGTCCATGGATTTGTCAAAAATGAACGCCGAGATACCCTTGTTGCCTTTTTCTTTATCGGTAACCGCGACGGCCACGCAGGTATGGCAAGAGATGGCGTGGGTAATAAAGTTTTTTGAACCGTTGACCTTCCATCCTCCATTGTTGCGAACCGCGGTCGTTCGCGTACCGCCCGCATCGCTGCCCGCCTGTGCTTCAGTCAGTCCCCATGCACCCCAGCTTTCACCCTGCGCCAAAGGTACCAAATACTTTTGTTTCTGTTCTTCCGTGCCGAACGTATAGATGTGATTTGAACACAATGAGTTATGCGCGGCCACAGAAAGCGCAACCGAGCCGCATACACGGCCAAGTTCCTCGATGATCGTCGCATACTCGACGTAACCCATTGCGGAACCACCGTATTCTTCAGGGAAAATAACTCCCAGAAGCCCCAGTTCTGCTAACTGCGGTCGAAGTTCATCGAAAAACGTCTGGGATTCATCCCAATCCATGACGTTTGGAAGAATCTCGCTTTCCGCGAATTCACGTACGCTAAATTTTATCTGCTCTTGTTCTTCGTTTAATTCAAAATTCATGCTTAATATTTATGATCTAATAACGTTTACTTATAATACCGAATAATCGTTCACTCCTCAAAAGTGCGAATCGAACTTACCGGTCCGACCTAGCTTATCAACGACTTAACTTCTTCTTTAGATAATTCCCGGTGTTCACCGGGTTGCAGGCCGGCTTCTGAGAGTTTTCCGATACCTACCCTTTTGAGCTTCACGACGGAGAATCCTACTGCGTCAAACATTTTCCGCACTTGCCTGTTATGACCTTCTAGAAGTGTGACCTCGAACCAGGCGTTCTTTTTTGTGGATTGGAGTTCTTTGATCTCGGCGGGCGCGGTTTTAAACCCATCATGGAGGCGCAACCCCCGGCGAAGGCGGTTGATCGCGTTTTGTTTTGGCTGTCCCTTAACCTTCACCCGGTAAATCTTCGGAACCTTGCGGCTGGAGGCGACGCGGTTGGCGAAATCTCCGTCGTTTGTGAGAATCAAAAGCCCTTCGGAGTTGTAATCGAGTCTCCCTACCGGAAATATTCTTCCGTAACCTCGAACTAGGTCCATGATCGTTTTTCTCCCGTCCGGGTCGGAAACGGTACACAGAATGCCTTTGGGTTTGTTGAGAAGAATGTAAGTGTCGCTTTTCTTTTCGAGTTTTGGGTTGATCAGCTTGCCGTTGACTTTGATGTGGTCGGTAGAGGCATCTGCCTTCGTGCCCAATGTTTTCACGGTTTTTCCGTTCACCGATACCTTGCCTTCGGTAATCAGAACTTCCGCTTTTCGTCGTGAAGTAATTCCCGCGTTCGCGATTATCTTTTGGAGGCGTTCCTGCATAATTTACTGAACGAAATCTTCAAAATCCTCGATGTTGGGCAACTCGGAAAGGTCTTTTAGCCCGAATTGGATCATGAAGTCCTTAGAGGTTCCGTACTGCATTGGACGTCCAACCGTCTCCTTTCGGCCTTTTGAAACGATGAGTCTCTTGTCCAAAAGCGTCTTAATCGACGACGCGGACTGTACACCGCGTATTTCGAGAATCTCGGGTACGGTAACAGGTTGCTTGTATGCGATTACGGCGAGGGTTTCGAGGGCTGCCAGCGACAATTTCGCAGAGGGCCGGGTCTTCAAGAAAGCACGAACGTCTTCATGGAATTCGGGTCTCGTTGAGATTTGCCACCCGCCTCCGATCTCGCGAACCTGTAGGCCGCTTTCGCGCTCGTCATACTCATTCGAGAGTTGGTCGAGCGCAGCCCGAACAGTATCCCGGTCTTCATTTATTATCTTGATGAGCATGCGAACCGTGATCGGCTCTTCGGAAACGAAGATAAGCGCCTCGATCGCGGCTACGAGTTCGCCTAGACTTCTGCGCTGTTTTTGCGGTTTTTCTTTTGCCACTGTTCAAATTGGGGATGAGTACTTTTAACGCTGATTGCGAAATATTTCAACCGGTTTCCGTTTCTACGACTATAAGTATGTCCCCAAACGTACTTTCCTGCACGAGTCGCACGCTTTCCGTGCGCACGATCTCAAGTGTTGCGATAAACGCAAGCACGAGTTCCTGCTTGGTCTCCAGATTGCGAAACAACTCCAGAAGATTGAGCTTTTTTGCCTTTTTCAGCCGGGAGCGCAAGGTCGTGATCATCTCAGCGAGTGTCATTTCCTCACGCTGAATATCCATCTGGATTTCTTCTTTGCGTCGCTCCATTATCTGCTGGAACTTCTCGAACAGATCGAAGATTGTCGCCGAAACCTCCATATTGTTCTCGTCGGTCTCGATCGGTGCGCGTGTGAACACTGCCTGCTCAACAGTGGCCCTTGACCAGAGCATTTCGGCTGCGTTCTTAAACTTCTGATGTTCAAGCAGGCGGTCAACGAGCTCCTGTCTTGGGTCTTCCGGTTCCTCTTCGCCTTCGGCGGCCGGTTCCTGCGGGAGCAGCAATCTCGATTTGATCTCGATTAGGGTCGCGGACATCACGAGAAACTCACCCGCCACAGCGATATCAAGCTTCTCCATAAGCTTGATGTAATTGAGGTATTCTCTCGTGATTTTTGCGATCGGGATGTCAAAGATGTTCGCTTGTTCTTTGCGGATGAGGTAAAGCAACAGATCGAGCGGACCCGCGAACTCGCCCAGAGTCAGTTGGATCTCGTCACGAGATTCGCGAAAGATCTTCGCCTTCGCGTTCTCGAAATCGAATACTATTTGTTCTTCTTTTTCTTCCACTAAAACCTCAGTTTTCAATGGGTTCGCTCAAACACGATGTAGTCGATCAACGGTGGCTCGAAGCCGTCCTCCCGGAGGAAAGTAAGTATCTGGCCACGATGGTTCATCGAGTGAAAGAGTACATGCGTAAGGATTTCTCGAAAACTATTCCCGAATTCTACACCTTCACTCGTTTTGTAACTAACCGAGGTGCCGAGCCCCTCTTCCTGAAAGCCCTCGATAAGTCTCGTAAATCGTTCGGCATTCTTTTTTGCGAGTTCCGCACATTGATCAATTGTCAGATCCGGCCAGAAATCGAAACCGGTTGAGTCTTTCCCATGCAGACGCTCAAAATACTCATCCTCGGTAATCAAGATGTGAGCAAGGCAACGAAGTGACCGCTTTGAATCAGCATTTCGCAACTGCCTGACTATAACTCGGTTAGCCCAATCGTTGAATCCGTATAGATGGTTGAGATGTGTTATCGAATCCATCAGTCTGGGGGGAGGTTTACGGCATATCTCTCGAGGTCTTCCAGCGATACATATTGGAGGGAAGCGATGTTGGTCGACTCAAGAAAGACCTTTGGCGCTTTTCCCGCGTCAAGGGCCTCTTTCCAGCGCAGTACGCAGAGACACCATTTGTCGCCTTCCTTCAGGCCCGGAAATCCAAATTCGGGGTGCGGAGTTGAGAGGTCATTGCCGGCGCCCTTTGAAAATTCCAGAAACTCGTCGGTGATATCTGCGCAAACCGTATGACGACCAAGGTCGTTCGCGCCGGTTTTGCAAAACCCGTCCCGGTAAAACCCTGTCATCGGATCCTTGCAGCAGGACTTCAGCTCGCCGCCAAGCACATTCTTCGCCTTGGGCATGTGTCCGTTCCCGTTTCCGTTTGTAATGCTCATCTTCTATAAGTTCAAAGTTCAATGTTCAAAGTTCAATGTCGGAAGACCGGATTTTTCCTTTACGCTCGCAACAAGCGTCGGAAGATTCAAAGTTCAAGATCTAAGATTCAAACCTTGAACTTTGAACCTTGAACCTTGAACTCACTTGGTCAACCTTCGTTGACCAAGGCGATCGCCTTATCGATCGGCCGTGCGACAACAGCTTTGTTGCCGTACTCGACGATGGGTCTTTCAAGGAGACTCGGGTGTTCAGCCAGAAGCCGGAACAATTCGTCGTCAGGCGTATCCTCGGTCAATTTGTTTTCTTTGAATACCTTATCCCGTTTTCGAAGTACAGAGAACGGACCGATCCCGGCCTTCTTGAGCAGTTGCCGGAGCTTCTTTTCATCAAGCGGGTCGGTAAAATAGTTGACGCTTTCGTAATCGATGCCATTCGCACGGAATGCCTTTGCAAGATTCTTGCACGTCGTTCAAGTAGGTTTCTCGTAAACGGTGATCCTTTTGCTCATTTTAACCCCAGATTTCTGTAAGTTGTTTCAATAGTTGATGATGCAAGGTTACGAGCTTTTTCAGCACCTGCATCCAAGACGTTTCTCAATTCCGCCTCATCGAATGCCGCCACCCTTTCCTGGAATGGTTTCAGGAACTCCACTATGACCTCGCCAAGGGCCGGCTTGAACTGACCGTATCCCTGTCCCTCAAAATCGCTGACACATTCTTCAGAAGTCTTGCCTGTCAGCAGCTTATAGATCGTAAGAAGATTGTTTATCGCCGGCCGGGATTCGTCAAACTCGATCGTAGTTCCCGAATCGGTAACAGCCTTCTTTACTTTCCGCATGATCGTGTCGGCATCGTCCTGCAAGAATATCGTCGCGTTCAGGTTGGGATCGGATTTCGACATCTTCTTTGACGGGTCTTTTAACGAAAGTATCTTGGCTCCGTCTTTTCGAATGAACGGTTCCGGCAAAATGAAAGTTTCGCCGTAGTCGCGGTTAAATCTTTCAGCAAGGTCACGGGTCAGTTCGAGGTGCTGCTTTTGGTCCTGGCCGACCGGAACAAGGTCGGATTGATACAGCAGTATGTCCGCAGCCATTAATACGGGATAAGTAAACAGGCCCACGCTCGCGCGTTCGGCCTTGCCTTCTGATTTGTCCTTGAACTGAGTCATTCGCTCAAGTTCGCCCATTCTGGCGACGCAGTTCAGCACCCATGACAATTCCGCATGCGCCGGGACATCAGATTGAATAAAGATCGTTGCGACATCCGGATCGACTCCCGCCGCAAGATACATCCGTGCCAACTCAAGCGACTTTTTCCGCAAAACCTCCGGGTCTTGCGGAACCGTGATCGCGTGCATGTCGACGATGCAGAACAAGCTGTCGTACTCGTGCTGCAGCTCTACCCAGTTCTTCGTCGCACCCAGATAGTTGCCAATATGAAGGTCACCGGTGGGCTGCGCACCACTAAAAATTCTTTTCTTCATCAAATCGAGTCGATAATGCTAAGCAGGAGAAAGAAAAAAGGACTTATTATGTATCCAAATACACCCTGCCAGATTAGAAATAGAAGGATAATAAAGCCAAACTGCTCGATCATGTCCAGCACAGGCTGAAAACTCTCAGGCAAAAAACTCGAGAGGATTTTTCCTCCGTCGAGCGGTGGAATCGGCAGCAAATTAAAAACTGCCAATGAGAGGTTTAGGAGCATGAGTTTTTCGGTAAACATCACAAAGGGATTGCCCGAAGGAGTTCTGCCATTGAAAAACTCCGTAGAAGCGACCCCGGACAGCATAATGATCTTCGCAATAATCAAACCCGCGAAAACCAGCAGAATATTTGCAACAACTCCCGCGATCGAAACAGAGAAATTTCCCCATTTGTAGTTGCTCCATTTACTTGGATTGACCGGTGTTGGTTTTCCCCAGCCGATAAGCGGAACACGCGCATATGCGCCTCCCAGCGCTCCCAACAGAAAAGCCACGCAGGGGATCAAAAGTGTCCCGATCGGATCGGTGTGCTTTATGGGGTTAAGTGTAACCCTGCCGAGCATAAATGCCGTGTCGTCGCCAAACTTGTAAGAAACCCAAGCGTGCGCAGCTTCGTGCACCGAAACTGCCAGCAAAAGCACCACAAGAAAAATCGCCAGATTACTTACAAAAACAGCGGGGTCAATTCCCATATCATACTCCGATTTCCCAATTCTATTCGTTCTGGGAAAGTGTTGTTATTGAGCCTGAATTGTGCCATTCTTTTTTATCAAAACAAAATGATTTAGGACGAGATACATATGGTTAAGAAACTTCTGTTTGGCGGAGAAAGAGATCTTTCTCTGGCTACGAATCTTGGAATAACACTACTGAGGATATTCGCAGGGTTCGGACTTTTGTACGGGCATGGAATAGACAAGGTTCGTGATCCCTCGGGCATAATCGGTTTTGCGACAAAAACAGGTTTCCCGCTGCCCTGGCTTTTCGGATGGGCCGCGGCCCTGAGCGAATTTCTAGGAGCCGGGCTGCTTATCTTTGGCCTTTTGACGAGAGTTTCGAGTTTCTTTATTGCCTGCACTATGTTGACCGGGTTCCTTTTTGTTCATTTGAACGATCCTTTTGCGAAACAGGAAAAGGTACTCCTGTATCTCTTTGTTGCCCTTCTTTTTTTAATCAAGGGCTCAGGTGACTGGAGCGTTGACGCACTTATATCTAAAAGGAATTAGCAGAGTTATGAATAGGAAGCACATTATCTGCATCGCCAGTGAGTTCAAGGGAAATGAGTTCATAGAAGAAGCTCAAAATGCGGGCTGGCACGTGACCCTTCTCACAAGGGAAGATCTAAAAGACAATGCCTGGGCATGGACCAGCATAAATGAGATTCGAACGGTCGAGCGAGAGGCGCGGGAAGAGGAATATCTTCGCGCAGTCGTTAATATCGCCGGGTCGCAGCCCGTTGATCATGTCGTAGGCCTGGATGAATTCGATGTTCTGCCTTCTGCGAGGGCAAGAGAATATCTGCAAATTGATAAAGGGCAGTCGCGTTCCCATGCTCTCTATTTTCGCGACAAGTTGACCATGCGAACGGTTGCTTCCCGGTCGGGGATTGCATGCCCGGAATTCGTAGGCGCGTTTAATCCTTCTGACATTAATAATTATTTGGAAAAGGTCGAAGGACCATGGATAGTAAAGCCCAGAACCGAGGTTTCGGCCTTCGGGATCAGGAAATGTGATTCGCCGGATCAGGTCTGGAACGTCTTGACGGAACTGGATTCGAGAAACACATGGCGCGACCATCCTTCGAAATACCAGATTGAAGAGTTTATTGACGGGGATGTCTATCACGTTGATTCCGCAGTCCATTCGGGCAAGATTGTGGCGGCCGGCGTCAACAAGTACGGAACGACGCCTTTCAATGTTGCTAAGGGCGGAGTTTTCACCAGTTACACACTCGATTACAAATCGCAGGATCGGTCAGAGCTTCTCGCGTTAAACGAAAAACTTCTAAAGGCATTCAGACATAAGAATGGTGTTGCTCACGCAGAATTCCTGAAAAGTAATGCAGACGGCGAGTTTTACCTGGTAGAGGTTGCGTGCCGTGTCGGCGGTGCTTATATCGCGAACGTACACGAATACGCGAATGGTTTTAATCTCTGGCGCGAGTGGGGGAAACTGCAAACAGAAACAAAGAAATCTCCCTATAAGAAGCCAAAACTGAAAAAGGAATATGCGGGCATTGCTCTAGCACTCGCAAGAGATGAGGAGCCGGATACTTCTCACTACATGGATGAAGAAATCGTGTACCGGGTGAAAAAACCGAAGCATGTCGGCCTGATTTTCCATACTGATAAGAAAGAGAGGCTCGAGGAACTCATGTTGGATTACAGCGAAAGAATCACCAATGATTTTCTCGAAATTGCGCCGGTCAAAGAGCGGTATGATGATTAGTAATGGACAATGACCCAATGGACAATGGACAATTCTCCAATTGACATTGAACTACTGTCTAGTACATCGGTTGAAATGGAATTTTGTGCTGGATTGTTGTGCGCGAATAAGATGATTGTGAAGGCGAAATACGAGTATTTGGGGGTGGGGTAAGGAATGAATAGAAATGGAAGAAAACGATGTCTTACGTGAAAAGGCATTTTCGTTCGCTTTGAGGATCGTGGATCTCAGTAGATTTTTTGTTTCCAATTACCGTGAATTGGTACTTTCAAAGCAGGTTCTTCGGTCCGGAACGTCGATTGGTGCAAATCTGGCCGAGGCGCGGCAAGCCCAGTCAAGGTCCGATTTTGTTCACAAGCTTTCAATATCAAATAAAGAAGCCTCAGAGACCAACTATTGGATCGAATTGCTCGAAGCCAGTCACTTCATTACCACTCCTCAAGCCCGCTCACTGCTCGGAGACTGCACCAAGTTGCAGAGACTACTGATTGGTTCAATAAATACTGTAAAGAGAAAGTCCGGATATAAATTGTCCATTGGGGAATTGTCCATTTCCCGTTTATTTCATGACAAAGAACTCCAATATACGTACTGATCCCGAAGTGCTTAAACACGAGCTGAACAAGTACTTCCCTGATCTCCTGAAATATGAATCGATCGGTGAAGCCGAGAAATCACCGGTGTATGAGGAGATGCGTGAAACGGTCGATGAGATATTGAATTCGATTGTTTGCGAAGACTTTTCGGACGGCGGTCCCGCCGAAGCTGACAAGGTAACCGCCATTGCTTGGAACATCGAGCGCGGGCGTGTTTATGAGGGGATCGAAGCCGCGCTAGAATCCCATAAAGACCTCAAAAATAGAGACTTATATCTCCTTACCGAGCTGGATCATGGCATGGCAAGGAGCGGCAACAGGTTTGTCGCACGTGACCTTGCGAAGAAGCTGAAGCTGAACTACGCCTTTGCTCCAGTATACATTGCCCTACAAAAGGGAAGCGGAATCGAATCGGAAATGGAGGGTGAGAACAAGAACTCGATTCACGGGTTAGCCGTATTTTCGAAATATCCGATCAAGCATGTCGAGGCAGTCGATCTGCCGAACGGAAAAGACAAGATGATTGGGAAGGAAAAACGCCTCGGGTACCTGCGGGCCCTGATCGCGGACATTGACCACCCCGCCGGGGAATTTCGTGCAGTGACCGTGCATCTCGACGTGCATTGTTCCAGGGCCCATCGACAGAAACAGATCCGCATCATTCTTGAGCACCTCGAGAAATTGGAGCCGAAACCGACGATCATCGGGGGCGATTTCAACACAACCACCTACAACGCGCAAAACGCAACAAGAGCGATTCTCGGTTTTTGGCGGCGGGTGATGATGGGCGTAAACAACGTTGTCGAGAATCATTATCCATACCCCGACCGCTATTTCGAGAAAGGCCTTTTTAAAGAATTCGAGGCGCGCGGATTTCGCTATCGGCGTTTTAACAAGGAAGGCTTGGGTACTCTTCACTACGACATGGAGAACGCAGCTTACAACACAAATCTGGGCGATTGGGTGCCTCAGTGGTGTTTTTATTTTATTTTTTGGGCTTCGAAAAAAGTTGGCGGTGTGTTTTCGTTGCGCCTGGATTGGTTTGCGGGAAAAGATGTGGATGTCGTTGAAGGGACTGCACCCTCGGTAGTCGGGGATCTAAAAGATGAAGAAGGAACTCCGCTATCCGACCACGATGCGATTACACTCGATTTTGTCCCAAGGATTAATTTCTCGGGTATGACGACAAATGAGAGACTCTTCTTGTCCGGACGCATGGAAGAATATGATTTGGCTGTAGAATCTCGCGACCGGGAAAAGGTTGTGGAGATTCCGAATGCTATTGAGCTCGATGATGAAAGCATTGGAATGATCTGTAAAAAGATAAGACAATAGCCCGTACCTCCTTGTTACCGCGCCGTCTATACACTATCTTTATTTAAGTAATTATAAGGAGATTCTTATGTCAGAAGTAGCTTTTTGCGAAACGATCAGTATCAATGTGGACAAGCTCAAATACGAAGCTGTTGAACAGTCAAACGGAAACGCGACGATTATCAAATTCGATTTAGATACCGAGCGTTACAACCCGGGAGATGTTCTGGTCGTCCTCGATGAAGACAATATTGTTTTTCACGGGATCATCGGTGGTTTTGAAGACGGACGGGGCATAGCATCCGATCCGAAAGGATCGCTCTTGCCTGCAACGGTACAGTGAATACGGGGTGCTGAGGCCTGAGTGGATGCAAGCCGGTATTTTCAACGAATTGTGTGACGTCGGTCTTATTGGCCGGCGTTTTTTTATTGCTATTGAAATAAAACCGCAATACTATCGGATCATTAATACAGTGAGCAGTGAGCAGTGAGCTGTTTAGAGCCGTGCTTGCCCTGCATGCACGTAGGCTTGAGAAATAGAAGTGCTCCGTTTAGAGCCGTGCTTGCCCGGCAATTCTTCAAGAGCAGTCGCTATGGTCGTCGTTAGAAACGAAAAGGGTCTATTCAGATCTCCCGATCTCGAGGTCGAGAAGTTTTCGGACTCGAAGTACGAAGCAAAAATCGTAGCGACCCGGGTCGAGTTCGAAGAGGTCATGCGGTTGCGCAGGGATGTTTTCAAGAACGAGCTCGGCGGCGAAAACGAAGGACGCACGTTTGCGGATTACGATGCTTATGACGCCCGTTGTTTTCATCTTCTGGTATCCGAAAAGGAAAGCGGAAACGCGGTGGGTACCTACCGTCTGAACCTATTCAACGGAAACCGGGATGACTTTTACGCGTCAAACGAGTTTTGTCTGGATCGGCTGCCTAACGAGATGCTCGAGAATGCCGTGGAACTTGGCCGGGCATGCATAGCGCGCGATCATCGAAATTCGCGGGTCCTTTTTCTCCTCTGGCGGGTCATGGCTGCTTTTATGGAATCGACCGGAAATCGTTTCCTGTTCGGTTGCTGTTCTGTTTTCACGCAGGACCCGGAGACCGCTGCCGATGTTTTGGAAAAACTACGATCCGGCGGTCATGTAGATGATTCGATTGACGTCCGACCGCAGCCGGAGAATAAAGTTCTTCCCGATTCGTATGAACCGAATCCGGACCAAGCCTCCATTCCGCCGCTCGTGAATATCTACATGCGCATCGGCGCAAAGGTGTGTGGCGAGCCCGC
Organism: Pyrinomonadaceae bacterium; assembly: GCA_013003215.1. Classification (GTDB taxonomy): domain Bacteria; phylum Acidobacteriota; class Blastocatellia; order Pyrinomonadales; family Pyrinomonadaceae; genus Aridibacter. Next base: position 11,689 of record JABDKD010000046.1, on the reverse strand, counting down.
GATCGACCGTGAAATGAGAACAGTCGATTACTTTGTCGTTTTCGATCTGGAAGAGATAAACCGGAAGTACCGAAAGATGTTTTTCGGCGGATAAATGAGGGACGGTCGTTTATCCCGGATTCCCGGTTCGATTGAAAAAGATCAGGAACTGCCTATGAACATCAAGATTATTGTGGCTTCGATAGCAGGCGGGATCGTCCTGTTTGTGCTGGGCTCCGTAATGTATGGATTGTTTCTCGACGGATTCATGCAGGCCAGCATGGTGCAATACGAAGGACTCGTACTGAATCCGCCCAATTTTGTTCCTTTGGGCCTCTACAACCTGGTGCTCGCGTGGTTCATAACCTTTGTTTTTGACTACTGGGCCGAGATCAGAACAGCTGCCGGAGGAGCGGTGGGCGGAGGTCTGATAATGTTCGCAAACGCACTGTGGACTGACCTTAGCTTTCTCGCATTTATGAATGTCTATAACAATCTATGGTTTGTCGCTGCGGATATCGCGGTCGTTACCTTCATGGGTGTTGTAGCGGGGAGTGTCATCGGTTTGATACTTGGAAAAATGACAAAAAGGGAGTCAAGCGTGTAATATATTCGATAAGCAACCTATAAGACGGCAACGCCGTCAACATAAATATTAGAGCTAACGCGAAGCCCCCGCTTGATCTGTTCAGACGGGGGACTTTATTTTGCCTGGGGCGGTTATGCAAAATTAGTTCGAAAAAATGTAAATTGACCAAGATTCGTAGTTTAGAAAGGTCATAAGAGATAAATAGCCGCACACACAAACACACCCGGGAATACCGCCGTATTCGGGGCACCATTATGAGAAAAAACAGCATAAGACTATACCTTACAGCCTTCCTTGCGTTTGGAAGTCTCTTTGTCGCAGGGCTGGTTGCGGATCAAACGGTTTCCGCAAACCGGTTCTATTCTGGCCTCGTGGGAGGGTCGCCATACACTCAGGATTGGAGCACACTCGGAAATCTGAATACCAACGATGACTGGGACAACATAGTTTCAATCCAGGGATTTCGGGGAGACGGCCTGACCAGTTCGACCGGCACCGATCCGCAAACGATCGTAGCGGATGGCCATTCGACTCCTTTAGATGTCAACGTCAACCAAACCAATCCGGATACTTTTACTACAAGCGGCGTGACAGAGTTCGAGATCACAGATCCGACTGTCGCGTTAAAGGGGTCAGGGACAGCCGATGCTCCCCATTTAATGATCTATCTCAACACCCAGCCATGTCCGGTTACGAAATCGATCAGTATCCGATACAACCTCAGGGACCTGGATGGAACGGCGCGCGATGCCGTGATGCCTGTAGCACTTCAGTACAGGATTGGATCCACAGGCAATTTCATAAATGTGCCCGCGGGCTTTGTGGCTGACGCTACTGACCCGAATACTGCGACGAAAGTCACACCCGTATTTGTTAATCTTCCGCCGGTAATCATCGGCCATCCTGAGGTGGAGATCAGGATCATAACAGCGAATGCTGCAGGTACGGATGAATGGGTAGGTGTTGATGACATTGAGGTAGGTTGTTACTTCACGACAGCGGCAACTGTTTCGGCGGGCGGACGTGTTATGACTGCTGAAGGAAATGGGATTTCAAGGGCAAGAGTCACAGCGACGGATGTCAATACGCTTCAAACCCGGTTTGCTGTAACAAACCAGTTCGGGTATTTCTCATTCGATGAACTTGATGCGGGGCAGGTATTCCTGTTTTCGGTTTCTCACCGTAAGTTTGACTTCACTAACCACACGCAGGCGGTACAGATGAACGAATCTACGAAGGGGCTGATTTTTTACGCAGATGCACCTTCTCAGTTCAAATCTTCGAGTCGTGGATTTGGAAACAAGCTTCCAACAAAAAAATAGCCGCACCAATAAAAGGCGAGGACGTGAGGATTGCCCCCTCACGTCCTTTTTTTGTTACCGGTCATCGGCTTAGTCGAGTTTGACATAGTTCCTGTGGATGACAATCTTCCGAACCGAGTCGACGGCCTCAAAGACGATCTCGCCTTTGCTTTCACGTGTGATGACCTTCGATCTGGAGGATACTTTTTCTTCTCTGGCTTTGCCTTTTCTGGAATCGGTAAGGAAGGCGTTCACGTTTTCTCGCGTAACCGTTGAATAGGCTTTTTTATCCATCTTGGCCACCGCTTCGACAGCCGCCGCCTTCAACATTCGCGGCCACAATTTCCTGAACAGCGAATTCGAAACATAGATGTCAGCACTGTTTATACGTCCGTTGATGGCGAACGCGTAGCCAATCACATCTTTTTTGCTATCGGTTATTTCCGAGAGGCTGTCGAGATATTTGTCGACCATTTCTCGTACCTTTTTATTCTCAAGGCTCAATTGGAGACTGGATCGAGACTTCTTATCGTTCACGGATGTTCCCACGTTGGCGCTGAGACTTTCCTGAGCGTTTGAGACCTCGTTCCACACCTCACTTTGCGACTTGGCCTTTCTGGCTGCCAGCTTCAGTTCCTTGGAGACGATCCTTTCATCTGAAGAACTGAACTTTGATGTGTCTTCGGATCCCCGTTTTTCCCAACGGCCTGATTCAACGCAGAACGCCTGGATCTTTATCTTTCCCGAATTGGCCGGAATAATAATCGAAACGGCCAGAACGCGATCCTGCTTTCCGCCCTTCACAATATCCCCGGATTGAACAAAGACGTCATGGGTCTTCGATAGGTTTTGAACCATGAGTTCATTTACATCGGACGTTTCGTAAACAACAAATTCCTTGTTTTCCATAGCCTCGCCGAGGGTCAGAATGTTGTCCTTTTCATACTGATCTGCTCCACGGATAAGAAATATCGACAAATTATTGTGTGTAAATGGTTTAGAGACGCGAAAATCCTGAGCGCTGAGGGTCGTGATCGCGCATGCGGCAATGATTAACAAGGCGATGACATTTGCTAGCAACTTCATAAAAACTCCTTAGTTTGAAAACTTCAAGCGGGAAGACTGTGTATATCTGGAACGATGCTCGCGCAGGTCACTTGCATCTTGACGGAGGATTCGCGCTGCATGGTTCGGGCAGGTTGACCGGGCCGAAGTCACATCGCATGTGGGTCGCAGCGGAGAATCTCGCAGAAACATGAACCGTTCGGCAGCAAATGCGTATCAGAATCAGTTTTCTAAATTGGAGTTGACTTATGATCGTCAGAATCGCATTCCTTTTCATTGCTTTCCTGCTTGGTGCCCCGTCGGCGTTGCCACAGACAACAACCGGTCCCGATAAAGGCACACTGATTGTTCACGGCGGTGGACGCATGCAGGACGACATCGCTCAAAAATTCATCGAGCTCGCGGGTTGTGATGACGGGAAAATCGTTGTAGTACCAACGGCCGCGGGTGGGGATAATTTCGGCGAGCGATCCCTCGAGATTTTCAAAAAGTACGGTGCGAGGAACGTTACGCTGCTGCACACGAGAGACCGCAAAACGGCTAACTCGGAAGAGTTTATCAAGCCTCTGAAAGAGGCGACCGCGGTTTGGTTTGGGGGCGGGAGGCAATGGCGGCTTGTCGATGCGTACTCCGGAACGAAAGCCGAGGAAGCCTTTCGTGAAGTTTTGGAAAGGGGAGGGGTTGTCGGCGGGTCTTCAGCCGGGGCCACGATTCAGGGATCATTTCTCGCCCGCGGTGACACCAGGAACAATCAGATCATGTCCGGGGATCACAAGAATGGGTTCGGGTATATCAAGAACGTCGCGATCGATCAGCACGTAATCGCGCGCAACCGCCAATTCGATATGTTCGATATTCTAAAAGAGCGTCCTGAGCTTCTCGGTTTAGGAATTGACGAGAATACCGCGATCATCGTAAAGAAAAACGAGTTTGAGGTAGTTGGTGAAAATTATGTGGTTGTATATGACGGGACGTTCTGGTCACGCGAAGGGACTTCGCTTAAGACTGTTCCTAAGGCACCCTTCTATTTTCTCCGTCGCGGCGACAGATATGATCTCGCCAATCGAAAGGTAATTCCTCGACGTCGCTAAACAGTACTTATTCGGGCTTTATTCTTACCTTTTTCTTTTTTGGCGGGCGTAATATCTTGATCGCTACGTCCACTTTTTCGGACTCACCCAGTAAGGCAAGGACATCATTCCTTTTGAGCTCGAAGTCTCCCCCCGGACTTACTATCGTTTCTCCGTTCTGAATTACCGCGATTATGGAAACACCTGTTTTGCCGCGAATATCCAGTTCCGCCAGTGTTTGACCGACCACCGGTGAATTCTTTCTGATCCTTACCGTGTCAGTTGCGGCAGCACTGAGCGCAGAATCAAGATCTGAGATTCCTGTGTCCGCGGGAAGACTCGGCGATCTTAGTATTTGATACGCGCCCCGCCGGACACGAGAGATTTGTTTCTGAATGACATTTGAAGCAACACCATACTTGTGAAGAACAAGGCTAAAGATCTCGATACTTGTTTCGAACTCCTCGGTCACAACATGATTAGCACCAAGAGCAACAAGTTCAGCAATGTCAGCTTCGAACCTTGTTCTGACAATGATGTAAATATCCTCGCTCAGTTTCCGTGCCTGCTGAACTGCAGTTCTTTGTGCCTGCGGGTCTGAAATCGCCAGGACCAATGCGTTAGCATCTTCAATTCTTACGTGTTTAAGGATTTCCTGGCGCGTTACATCACCAAAGTTGATCTTTTCTCCTTTTTTCTTAGCGCGTCGTATTACCTCAGCGTTGAGCTCCAGAATGGTGTAGGGAACGTGAACAGTATTCAGGACCCGCGCCAGGCTTCGTCCAGCTAGACCGTAACCCGCAATGATCACATGATTTATAAGCTCTCCACTAGCGGTTACGTGGATTTCTTCGGTCTCATCCCCAAACTCTTTGGAACCGTCCGAAAAGAGCTTCTGAAGCAGGTCTCCAAATCGTGGGGCGATGGCGATCAGAAAGGGTGTGACGAACATAGAAATGATCGAAGCGGCCAGAAAAACCTGGTAATCGACCTCAGGTAGGAGAGCGGTACCTTTTCCTGCCTTTGCCAAAACAAAGGAGAACTCACCGATCTGCGCCAGTCCGAGTGCCGTCATCGCGGCGATTCGGTGTGGATAGCCGATCACCTTAACGGTTGCCCACACGATGAGAATTTTCAGTATGATTAATGAACCAACCCAAAAGAGGACGGTCGGCAGATTTTCGATAAGCGATGATACAGAAAGCAGGAGGCCGATCGACACAAAGAATATACTGTTAAAGATGTCCCTAAACGGGAGTATCTCCGCATTGATTTGATATGAGTACTCACTTTCCGAGAGAATCACACCGGCGATGAAGGCTCCCAACGCAAGCGATAGACCGAATTGCTGAGAAATCCAGGCCGTCCCAAAGCTTATGAGGGCCGCCGCGAGCAGAAGGACCTCCGGGCTACGTAGATTAACTACCAGCTCGAGAATGTTGGGTATAAGAAACCTCGCAGCAAGAACGATCATTACCAGCGCAAGCAATGACGAACCCAGCTTTATCGCAACATCAGTTGGTGAGTTCGAATCGGTGCCGACCAACAGAGGAATCGCCAGCATCATAAAGACGATACTTATATCCTGAAAAAGCAGGATTCCAACGCCGGCCCTTCCGTGGGGACTGTCGATCTCTCGCCGGTCTGCGTAAGTCTTTAGAACAATTGCAGTTGAAGAAAGAGCCACGAGGAAGCCGAAATAAATAGACTGGCCAAAACTTCGCCCAAATCCGGTAGCTATAAGTGCGGTTATTCCGATTGTCAGGAATACCTGAAGGCCTCCCCCAACGATCACGAGCGTTTTCATCGTCGCTAAACGCTTTAATGAAAACTCGATACCGATCGTAAAGAGAAGTAGCATCACTCCGATCTCTGCAAGGAGTTCGATTGCCTCTAATTCCTTGATCAATCCCAATCCAAAAGGCCCGATGAGGATGCCGGTGAGCATGAATCCGACAAGTACCGGAAGTTTTAGACGCACACAGATAAATGCCACCGGAACGGAGAACAAAAAAATGAGCAGCAGTTCTAGAAATATCTCAGAGGTATGCATCAGATTTGTTAAAGAATAACAGAGACGGGCAAAAAGAGACGAGGGAAAAGACCGATGGGCACGGGTTTATGTTTAAAAGATAAAAGCAAAAAGAAGGGGAGCCGTCTGCAAACTCAGAAAGCAGACGGCTCGTTTTAAGGGGTTTACTTATCTCAAAATGTTGCCAAGTCTGAAGACAGGGGACCACTTATATTCTTCAAATAGATCCCAGGAGTGAAGTTGCCGAGCTAGCTGGCGTCGTCAGAATCAGCAACAGTAATCTACCTGCGGGAGCTGTGTTCCCAGGCAGTGACTCCTGTTCGTTCTGGATCGTATCTGTCAAATAATTTCGCGGTTCATAATAGTAGGCGACAAGCGTTCGGGGAAAGGGTCATCTTTTTTTGGAGTGGACTGAGAACTGAGGCCTGAGTCTAGTCTCCAAACTCCCTCACCAGGGCACCGATCGACTCTTTGGCGTCTCCAAACAGCATTCTAGTATTGGGCCGGAAGAAAAGTGGATTCTGGAGCCCCGCGAAACCGGCAGCCATCGAACGCTTCAAAACGAATACTGTCTTGGCGAAATCGACATTGATAACCGGCATGCCATAAATTGCGCTGCCCTCATCTTCACGCGCGGAAGGATTCACAACATCGTTCGCGCCGATAACGATCGCAACATCATAAGACTCCATGCGCGGATTGACCTCGTCCATTTCCATAAGGACATCGTACGAAACATCAGCCTCTGCGAGCAGGACATTCATGTGTCCCGGCATGCGGCCTGCAACCGGGTGTACTCCATAGGTGACTTCGCAACCATTCTTTTCAAGCAGTTCCTGTAGCTCCTTTGTCACGTGCTGCGCCTGTGCGACCGCCATTCCGTAACCCGGAACTATGAGCACATTTGAGGCGGCCTCGAGGATGTAATACGCGTCGTCCGCCGTAATCGGTTTGACCTCGCCCGTCTCGCCGGATTCGATCTGTTTTGTCGAACCAAATCCGCTAAACAAGACATTGGAAAGCGAACGGTTCATCGCCTTACACATGATGCTGGTGAGGATAATTCCACTTGCGCCGACCAGTGCACCGGCAACAATAAGAAGGAGGTTGTTGATCGCAAAGCCGGCGGCACAGGCGGCCAGACCGGAATAGCTGTTCAAAAGCGAGATCACGACGGGCATATCGCCGCCGCCGATCGGGATCACGAACATAATGCCAAAAACGAATGACAAACCGATGATCGCATAGAGATAATTGACGTTTGCGGGCTCCATCGCGAACAGGACGGCACAGGCGATGATGGCCGCCATGATCAGAGCGTTCAGGATGCTCTGCCCCGGAAAGAGAATCGGTTTTCCCGTAATCCGTTCATTCAACTTGGCCCATGCGATCGTACTTCCGGTGAATGTTACCCCTCCGATAAGTACTGAAAGCACAACAGTTACGATCGTGAATGTTGTTATCCCGGCAGCGTAGAGCGCAGCCCATCCAACCAACAGACTCGCCAATCCTCCGAATCCATTGAATAAAGCGACCATCTCCGGCATCGCTGTCATCGCAACCATCCGCGCCGCAAGAACACCGATCAAAGCACCGACTACAACGCCGACCGCGATCCATTTGTAATCAACGATCCCCTGCGCGATGAGCGTAACGATCACCGCGAGCATCATTCCAATTGAAGAGATGATGTTGCCCCGCCGCGCAGTCGCGGGCGAACCGAGTTCTTTCAGACCGTAGATAAAGAGTACGGCGGAAACGATATACGCAAAATTCGCAATAAGTGCGTTATTCATTGTTCGCCGCCCCCTTTTCTTTCTTGTGGAACATGCCCAGCATGCGGTCTGTCACAAGATATCCGCCGACGACATTGATGGTCGCGAATCCTACAGCCATTGCTCCGAGGATCGTGGCTAGGGTTTCACCGCCGGCGCCTGCGGCAGTTAGCGCTCCGATTAACGTTATGCCGGAAATAGCATTCGAACCTGACATCAAGGGCGTGTGGAGAGTCGCCGGTACTTTGCTGATGAGTTCGAATCCAAGAAAGATCGCAAGTATAAGAATAAACGCGGGATAGACGATTTCCATGTGTTCTCCTAGGCCGATGCCTTCCTTACCATTTCATTTTTGATCTCGCCATCGTGGGTAATGACGCAGCCGCTGAGTATTTCGTCCTCGAGGTCGAGGGCGAACTCTTTTGTTTCTTCATCGATGAACTCGTCGAGAAGGTTGTAGAGATTTGCGGAGTACATGACGCTCGCGTCTTTTGCGACTAAACACGGCCAATTGCCTGTTCCGATTACGGAAACCCCTTTGTAGTCAACTACTTCACCCGGTTGTGAGCACTCAACGTTACCACCTGCCTCAGCTGCCATATCGACAACGATGCTACCTGCCTGCATGCCGGCGACCGCGTCGCTGGGAACGATCATAGGAGGCTTGCGGCCAAATACCGCTGCCGTCGTAATGACGATGTCCGACTTCGCGATCTGGTCTTTTTGTGCTTGTTTTTGGATATCTATCTGCTCCGGAGTGAGTTCGACAGCATACCCGTCTTTTGTTGAGGCCGTTTCACCCAGGTCGATCTCGAGAAACTTTGCGCCGAGTGATTTGACCTGCTCGATCGTTTCTTCTCGTGTGTCGAATGCTGTCACTCTCGCACCCAGACGTTTCGCCGTGGCGATCGCCTGAAGACCGGCAACGCCAACCCCGATAATAAAAACCGTTGCGGGCTTGAGTGTGCCTGCCGGCGTCATCATCATCGGCATCACCCTTGGGAGTTGATCCGCGGCAAGTACGACCATCACGTATCCGGCGAGGTTCGCCTGGGAACTCAACGCGTCCATTTTCTGGGCACGGGTCGTCCGAGGAATCATCTCCATGCTTATTGCTGTCACCTTTTGTTCGCCGAAAGAACCGATTAGCCCGGTTTCATTGAATGGATCGAGAAAGCTTATGTGGATCGCGCCTTTCTTTAGTTTAGGAACTTCTTCTTGCGGAGGTTTTCTGACTCGCAGCACGATATCCGCATTGGTGAGTAATTCCTCGCGGGACGAACTTTTTGCGCCCGCTTCTTCGTAATTCTCATCGGAAAAGCCGGCTGTCTTTCCGACTCCTCCCTCAAAAATCACCTCAAGCCCCGCCTTGGTCAGCTTTTTAACATCTGTGGGAACCAGGGCCGCGCGCTGCTCATTCGGTTCCGACTCTTTTACGACACCAATTAGCATCAATTTCTCCCGGAATAGTGTGAATTCAGCAAAAACGGTGGTTGCTCAAACCGTTTCGATATATAAGCTTGCGGATATTATTACCGTGAAACGGAAAAAAGACAATAAACCGGCAATTCTCACAAGGGAAGGGGATGATTGGAATACGGCGGCATAGGGGTCTCGTCTGAAACTCGTGAACCATAGTAACTCAATAGTTCCAGAGTATCGGACGAGAATCCGAAGCCGGATTTTTCTAGGATACCTTCAGGAACAGTATAGGTTTCGGAGGTTAACCGTGAGCTTTCTCATGTCACTAATTTGCACATTCTGTTTCGCCCTTGTGAGAAATGTGGGTTGATTGCAATTTATTTGATTCGAAGTAAGAATAAAGCCGATAAAAACAATTCGCGTAAAAGGAGCTTGATATGAAATCGTTACTGGCCTTGGGAATACTATTTTTTGCACTTGGGTTTTGCGGACTGGGTGAACGCCTTCAGGGAATCACGGGAGATGATGGTGACTCGGGTGATACGACAACCACGGATTCGGGAGACACTACGGGCGATTCGAGTGATGAGGATGTGAAAGCCGCCGAGTTGACATCTGATATGGAAGGCCTCCTCGACGGCGACAAGGCGGTTTGGGAAGACCAGGGGATTACATTTAAGCTGCCGAAGGGCTGGCCCAAAATGTCGGTGTCAAAGAACTCGTTCCAATATGGATCGCCGGCAAAAGGATTTCTCATAGTGACGCTCTCCTCTCTTCCTAATTTCAATGAGCAAACGCAGGCGATCAGCCTGAAAGGGACTTATGACCAGCAAGTTGCCAAGGCTAAAGACGGCGGTAATGAAAAAGTTCAGTGGACCATGCTCGATGGCGTAAAGGGTGTGGAGTTTGTCGAAGCCAAGCAGGAAGATGCCGGTGATCCCCGTAGACACCAGTTCATCGGTTATCGCAAATATAATGACCAGACACAGATGGTCAATGTAATGGTCTCAACAAAGAGCAGTAATTTCGACAAGAATAAGGAGATCTACAACGCGATTCTTTATTCGATGACAATGGCCAAACAGTAGTAGCAAGTGCTGGAATTCCCTGTGGTTGACCGAAGATTCAAACGCGGTCTTTCGTATCTTGCTGTGTTCATGGTTTTGGGAGGGTTTGCTGGTGCGTCGGGTCCTCCCGTTTCCCCGTACATGGCAAATGAGTACTCGTTTGCAAAAGAGTTTGCAGACTCGTTCCTGGTTGGCGTCGCTCTTAACGAAGAACACACCAACGGTCAGGACAATCGAATCAATTCACTTGTTGAAAAGCACTTCAATGCTTCCACCGCGGAAAACGTGATGAAGTGGGAGGTGATGCAGCCCGCAGAGGCGCGCTTCGATTTCAGGGCTTCAGATAAATTCGTTAGTTACTCAAAAAACAAAGGACTTTCGATTACGGGCCACACACTCGTTTGGCATCAGCAGACGCCGGATTGGGTTTTCGTAGGTCCTGATGGGAAGCCCGCGTCCCGCCAACTTTTGCTTTCGCGGATGGAGCTGCACATTAAGACAGTTATGGGTCGGTATAAGGGCATCATTAATTCTTGGGATGTTGTAAATGAGGCCTTAGACGAAGACGGAGCACTGCGTGATTCGAAATGGCGGCGGATAATAGGTGATGACTACATCGCGAAAGCCTTTGAGTTTGCCACGGCTGCGGACCCTGACGCTGAGCTCTATTACAACGATTACAATCTGTTCAAACGAACAAAACGAAACGGTGCGGTTCGATTGATTCGGTCTCTATTAGAGGAAGGGATCAGGGTTAAAGGAATCGGAATGCAAGCTCACTATGCTCTTGACTACCCGAATGACGTCAATGAAATCGCTGCGTCTATCAAAGCGTTCTCGAGTTTAGGGCTGGCGGTTGCTATTACAGAACTGGACGTTTCGGTGCTTTCATTTCCGGAGGGAGAGGAAGCCGGAGCGGATATAGGTATTAACCTGAGCCTGAGCGAGAAGCTCAATCCCTATTCGAGGGGGCTTCCTGCCAACGTCAGGAAAAGATTTGAAAAACGCTATCTAGAATTATTCGAGGTGTTTATAGAGAATCATGAAGCGATTAGCCGTGTGACGTTTTGGGGTGTCCATGACGGATATTCATGGAGAAACAACTGGCCAATGAGGGGCAGAACAGACTATCCGTTGGTATTTGACAGGAAAGGAAAGCCGAAGCCGCTACTGAAGAAGTTGATATGGCTAAAGAATAAAAAAAGGAGATAATTATGAGGTACTTATCTAAACTTCTGATCATTTTGGTTCTATCGACAATAGGGTTTGGCCAGCAACTCCTTGACTCCAAACTTCGCGACCAGTTGCACGAATCTCTTAGCGGAGAAATCGCAAAAGACCACGTCATTCAGATCACCCGTCACAGCCGGATCCAGGGATCCCGACAAT
>JABDKD010000242.1 GCA_013003215.1 Pyrinomonadaceae bacterium | reverse complement strand
ACCCCCAAGCGAAGCGCCACCCCCAAGCGAAGCGCCACCCCTCATTCCCCAGCCAACCATCTGGTAAAATATCCTGTCCAATTTAATGATCATGAAAACTTTAACGAGAACCTTATTGGTGTTGATTCTTTTGACCTTTGCCTCGGCGGTATATTCGCAGAACGTCTACTACAAGGGGTCGCGGATTGGTGAGATTGAGGCTGACGGCGATGTTTATGTGAACGGAAGCCGTGTCGGGAAGTTTGAAAGTGATGGCGACGTTTACAAAAACGGAAGCAGGATTGGTGAGATCGAAGCCGATGGCGATGTCTATCTCGGCAGTTCCAGGGTCGGCGAAATTGAATCTGACGGCGATGTTTATCTAAACGGTTCGAGGATCGGTCTGGTTGAGGATGACGGGGATGTTTACCTAAATGGTTCGCGGATAGGACAGGCCGCGGGTGTCAAGCGCGAATGGGTCGCCGGTTTCTTCTTTTTCTTTTTTTACAACGACAAGATCGGGCTCTGAACCAAGTCTCAATTAGAGTGAATCCCCTGCGAACCTCTGTGCACTCCGCGTCTCCGCAGTGATAAAAGTGTCATGTTCTCTTGGTCTTAGGATCAACATATTCCTACCGCAGAGGCGCCGAATAAGCAGAGGTTTCGCAGAGAGTTCCGGCCTAACCTTCAAATTTTTCGGAGATGAGACAGCCGCTTACGAATTTCCGGCTGTCTTATCGAGCTTTGCTATCCCTTTGTTTTCGAATCCCCACTTCTTGGATTCCCTCCAACGGGGCCATCAATATCCATCGGTGACATCAATTGCGATATCACGAAATCGTAAAGGTGCTTGACGTCAAGGTGCCTCCTTTGGAAAACCTCGATGTCCAGAAGTGACCGACCCGGAATTTCAAATTTGACGTTCGCCTTTCTAAGTTTCGGATTTGCTACAGCGCTACTCGAAACGCCTGCAACAACCACGATTATCAACATTACTTTTGCGATTATGTTTTTCATTTTGGGCCTCCTTTTTTAGCCTTCGAACATATACGCAACGGAACTTGCGGAAAGGGCTCATCTAATATGAGGGAACGGTTTCTTGATCTTTCCTTCGCATCAAAAGAGAGGCCGTCTCAGAAGTAGCCAGCGAGACATGCCTCTGCGAAACCTCTGCGCCCCCTGCGCCTCGGCGGTTAATTAAGTCTATTGTCTACTTGGGTTTGGGGAAACGAAAACGGAACCGCGGAGACACAGGGGTCGCGGAGAAGTCGCAGAGAGGAATTACGAACTCGTGCCTCCTAAGACTTTTGAGACAGCCTCTTAATACAAAACTGTGTGTATAGATTCGGAATCCTATGGTTAGAAGTTTTCCTTTGCTTTGCAATAGTTCTCTTCTTCGTCGCAGCCAATCTGCATCCATTCATAAAAAACAGCGGAGTCTTTCTCGACAGCGAATCAGACTGAATTGACCGTAGGAAACTACTTCAGAGTCTTGGTCATTACTTGCGCGGAACGTTAGATATTCTCTGTTTTGTCTTCTTTATTGAGTTCCTGGCCCATTGTCTCCGTAAGCCGGCGAAACAAAACCGCGAACGATCCGCCCGGTTTCATCGTGTGCTAAGATAAGCCGCCATGCGAAAGGGTGTCGACTTCACCAAGAGGTTTTTTCTGATCTACTGCCTGGCGTGGGTTCCTTACGCTATAAGCTATATCGCTGTTTTTCTTACAGAATCGACCCTCGGCTTTCTCGATCTCATCCTGATGATGAGCCTGAGCATAGTTCCGGCGGCAATTCTGGGCATTGGAGTTGTCGGCTTATGCAATAAATTCGACTGGTCGCTGCACCGCCGAATCTGGTTTTTCCCGCTGCACATACTTTTGGCGTTAACATATTCGGTAACGTGGACGGGCGTTTTGTTCTTACTGCTAACGCTGGTTCGGTACAGCCGCACCGGCGTCTGGTCACCGATCTCCTTTGCGGGATTCGGATTGAGTTGGCAGATATTCAGCGGACTGATGCTGTACGCGACGATCGCGAGCATTATTTATGTGGCCCAGGTCGTTCAAAACCTAAGGGAGGAAGAACGACGTGCCGCACGAGCTGAAGCTCTCTACACTCAAAATGCTCTTGCCGCCCTCCAGGCTCAACTGAATCCTCACTTTTTGTTTAACACATTACATTCTTTGATGGCACTTGTTCGGTACAAACCAGAGATCGCCGAGAATGGACTTGAAAAGCTCGCAGAATTGCTTCGCTATTCGCTAAAAGACAAGCGAGAAGCCGGAAACTACATGGTTCGCCTCGAGGACGAGTTGAGGTTTGTCGACAACTACCTGGAACTTGAGAAGTTGCGCCTCGGTGAGAGATTGACGGTGAACAAGCGCGTCGCTCCGGAAACGAATGACTGTCTTCTTCCGGCGTTTACGATTCAGCCCCTTGTCGAGAATTCGATCAAACACGGGATTGCACCAAGAAATGTTGCTGCGACGATTTTCTTGTCTGCGGAGAAAAAGAACGCGTCCCTGGTCTTGCAGGTTGGTGACGACGGTATTGGTTCAGAATTGAATGAACTGGATGACAATGACGGGTTGGGCCTAAATCTGGTTCGTGAGCAACTACGGCTTCAGTATGGTGATGATGCCAATTTCGAAATTCAAACACTCCCTGAGAAGGGCTTCAAGGTTGGAATAGAGCTCCCGTTTCGAACAAGCCCGGAGGCATGAGTATAGGATTTGAGAATACGCACGTTTATTGTTGAAGACGAACCGCTCGCGAGGCAGACGCTGCGCGATTTTATTGCCGATGTCGATTGGCTGAAGCTCGTCGGCGAAGCATCCGATGGCTTGCGAGCAGAAGCAAAAATCGAAAGCTTAAAACCGGATCTCATTTTTCTGGATGTTCAAATTCCCGAATTGTCGGGTATCGAGTTGCTGCGTCGTTTGAAATATCGACCGGCCGTCGTGTTTACCACGGCGTTCGAACACTATGCGGTAACCGCATTTGAACTTGAGGCGCTGGACTATTTACAGAAGCCGTTTGGCCGCGAAAGATTCCTCAAGACAATTAGTCGGATTCGTAAATACCTTTCCGGACACGTGAATGACGGAAGCCAAAGTGAGATCGGAGATTACAAGGAAGAGCCGGAACCACTGACAAGGCTATTTGTTCGAAAAGACAGGGATCTTATTTTTCCGCTCGACGTAAACAAGATCTTCTGGCTCGAAGCGAATGGAGACTATGTTTCGATCCACACCGCGGATGAAACCTATATCGCTAGTGGAACACTCACGAGCCTTGCCCGGAGACTCAGCGAAAAAACCTTTCTTCGGGTCCATCGCTCGGCAGTAATCAATCTCGAGCAAATCAAGAAGATCGAAGAGCAGGGTCGGAGCTTCCTGGTGTACCTAAAGGACGGTTCCGAAATACAGGCGAGCCGTTCGGGATCCCGAATGCTCAAACAGCTCCTTGCCTAGCAGTCTGTCGGACTCGGGAGATCTTTGAGGAAAAGCGTCCGGTTTGAGTCAAATTTGTCCATATTTTGTAGCGAATAGCGAGTTATTTGCTTAAAAATAGGGGTGAATTTGTCCGAATCCGGTGTTTCCAACCCTCGGACTGATGACCCTTTCAACTCGCAAATATCCGCTTTATCGATAAATTGGCCAATCCAACGAGAATTCCACACCCTCCCGGGGTATTTCGTTAGAATTCGTGTCAGATATCGAATGAATCCATCGGACAAAACCGAAACCTTGTATTCCGGAAAGAGGAAGTTGACTATGAGAAAGACAGAATTCGCAATCCGTTTCTTGATCACCTCGACTCTCATTTCGTTAATTCTTATTCCCTTGCGTGCACAGGACAGCAAACCCGACCCGCGCATCAAGACGCAAGATGAATCCATAAATAATCTACGACACCCCAGCTGGTATATCCCCAAAAGGTTAGGTGAATTGGGCGGTGTACTAAAAATTGGAAACGGCAGAAAGGTATTGGTGTTGCTTCCCGGAATGGGCTTTAACCACTCCATATTCACCAGGTTCATGATGAGAAATCATGATAAATACACCATGTACGCTTTTACGCCGGCAGGTTACGGAATGTCCGTCGCTCCGCCGATCCCAAAGATCCGTGATTATGGTAAACGGAAATGGTCAAAGGCATTTGAGCGATCAGTCGTCGAATATCTAAAAAAGCGCAACGTAAAGAAGATACATCTGCTCGGTTTTTTCAGCCAGGGAGTTCAGCATGCCATTCATATTGCGGATTCCAATTCCGGATTTGTCGAAAAGCTGATCCTCGTGGGGGGAGAACTTAAACGGGAACTCAGATCACCCGTGACGCCGGAGGTGAGGGTAAAAGTGGTAAACGAACAGATCTCGACTTCCTGGTTCAAAACAGTCACGCCTAAAACATGGTACGAGGGAATGTTTAAGCCGGGGTTGTATTCTGCCGATAGCATCCGTTCGCAGAGGGTTTGGGAGGTGGCAAACCAACCGTCCATTCCGACGCTTGTTCAATACCTGTGCGAATTTCTTGCTGACGACCCGTCCGAAAAGCTGAAAAACCTAGGAGTGCCTGTACTGGTCGTTATTCCGAAGTTTGATGAGGCTTATCTAAACGACAAATCGCCGACAAACTACACCTCGGCAAACTACACAAGATTTAACGGATCATGGAAACGGTTTTCAAAGGGTCTAAAGGACATCAGCTTAAAGGAAGTAAGGAACAGCAGGGTTCTTATTTTTGAGGACCAACCGGCTGAATTCGATCGGATTTTGGCGGAATTCATGCAAATCCGTAGTGCCACGACGATCCATGGGGAAATATTATCGGGCTGTTACACAACCCGGAATTGTTTATGATGAAGCGCCTGCCAATCGCCCCGACGAGTTTCACTGCTAACAATCAAAAAGAAAACTGGGAGGACAAATAAAATGGGTATAAGTCATGTTCCGAGGGGTTTTACAAGCGTTACTCCGTATTTTCATCTGACCGATGGTCGAAAGTTTACCGAGTTCGTCAAAGCGGCGTTTGATGCGGAAGTAATCGACGACCATAGGAATGAAGAGGGAATTCTATTGCACGGGGCTTTTAAGATCTACGGATCGATGATCGAAGGAAGCGACGCAACCGCGGAGTGGCCGGCGACCAAAACTTCGATTCATATGTATGTACCGGATTGTGATGAGGTTTATCAGCAGGCGGTAAAAGCCGGCGGGAAAAAGATACACGAGCCGGTCGATCAGGAATACGGAGAGAGAGCCGGGGCGGTTGAGGATCCCTGCGGGAATCGCTGGTATATCGCAACGCAAAAAGTAGAAATGTATCCGGAGCAATCCTTATGAAATATAGAAGGGCTCTTCTCGCCAGCTAACCGGATTTGGCCTGGGTTTACAGTAAACACGTCAAATCAGAAATTCTCGGCAATCACCTCTATTGAAAGTGGATTCCGTCCACCGTGATCTTTTTTTACAACGATAAGATCGGGCTCTGAACTGATCGAAGCAATTGAAGCTCCTAAATGACCACCGCTCACAGATGACTGCTCACCGCTCACTTCCCACTTAGAAGTGCTTTTTGTCTTTGCAGTAATTCTCTTCCTCCGAACAGCCGATCTGCATCCAGTCATAGAAAACAGCGGAGTCTTTCTCGACAGCGAAGAAAACTTCGTTGACTGTAGGAAACTGCTTTAGTGTGTCGGTAACCTCGGCAAAAAACGCGGTGCTCCCGCAGCTGGTCGTCGCGTTTCCCATTAGTTCCAGGATCGACGAATCGAAGTTTACGTAGGCGGCCCCATCTTTGACCTTGAGACTCTTCAGAATCGACTTCGTCTCTTCTGAAAACATAGAGGTCGCGCCATTGTCTTTCTCGTCTTGGGTAGGCCCCTTGAACAATTCGTTAAGGGTTGCCGTCCCGATCGCCTCGGTTTTTGGGATAGCTCGTGTGACAGCTCTTGTTTTTCCGCAATCAATCAAATCAGCATTGTCGACCGTAGTTACAAAAAAGAGCTCGATGGTGACTGTCTCTTTGGTTTGACCAAATGATACCGCCGCGAACGCGATCAAGATCCAAACTAAAACAACTCCTTTCACAATTCCTCCATTAACCTCTGCCTTGACGAAAATCCCAGGTAAATTTGCTTCGCTGAAAACGCCGAGCTTACGCTATTCTACAAAGCCATTTTAGATGACGACAAAGCGTAGCCATAACGGTAACCGGAAGTCTGGCAAGGGCTGCGGAGTTCAATGGCCGCACGAAGTCATTGATTATATTGGTGGAGCCGAGGGGGATCGAACCCCCGGCCTCATGAATGTAGATGCAGATTTCACTTAGTATTGATCAACTATTTCCTATTCAGATAGATAACTTTTCCGGATTTTGCGCTTCGGATGGCGGCATCCAGGATTTCCATGGTGATCATATTATTCTCAAGAGAGGATAAATCATATGGCAGCATTTCTATTTCTTCCTTGACCACTGCGGCAAAGAATGAAAAGGCATCGCCATATGGTGGTTTTCTTTCAGCCAAAACTTTCTTGCCTGCTTTATCCTCCCCTGCCTTACGGATTCGCATTTCCCAACGATTATCCGAAAATACGTAGCCTGTTTTTCCGTACACTTCTATGTCTTTACGGCTAAATGGCCAGTTCCAGGAAGCCTGAATAATTCCCTGCATTTTGGGATACTGAAGAATAATTGTAGCCTCATCATCTACATTCGGATAATTTTCAGGCTTTATTGTTTGGGTAACGGCAAACACTGATTGAGGCCTCTTTCCGTTGGCAAGCCAGGTAATTAGGTTGGCGCCATAACACCCAAAATCCATAATGGCACCACCACCGCTTTGTACGGGATCTGCTATCCAATGCCCCTTCGGAACCCATCGTCCATCATGCCCGGCATGAGCAACAACTTTGCGCAAATCACCGAGTGATTTATCTTTATTCAGGATTTCATAGGCTTTATGGTTCGTGGCGTACCAAGTGGTTTCGTAATTCGTAAGGAGGTGAATGCCATGTTTATCTGC
>JABDKD010000235.1 GCA_013003215.1 Pyrinomonadaceae bacterium | reverse complement strand
TCTCAAAACAGACCGCAAGAAGGTCAAGAACTGGTATTTTTAGAATCTAATTCGAGAGTTGTTGAGTATCCGGTGTCATCTGGCGCCGGTTTTTTTGTGCATATTTCAGGGCGTTACCATTATGAGCATTGTCGAAACGTACACGGATTGGAGTTTAAGCGGCCATCATGCGGCTTTATTTACATCAGAATTGCAACAGCAGGTTAATCTCGTGCGTATTACTTGCATAAGTTCGCATTTAACAGCTAAAGTTTTGCTAAGTCTATTATGAGTTCCGCAACAGCCGCCGATCAGATTATTGACGGCAAATACAGGATCGAAAAACAGCTTGGAAGGGGCGGTATGGGCACCGTTTTTCTCGCAACCCATATCGGCACCGGAAGACCGGTTGCCGTCAAGGTGATCTCTGCGCAGTTTATGCAGAACCCGGAATTTGTTGAGAGATTCCGAAGAGAAGCGCAGGCTGCGGGCCGTCTGCGCCACCCCAATGTCGTCGATGTTACGGACTTTGGTTTCTCGGTTGGAGAAGACCAAACGAAAACCGCTTACCTCGTAATGGAGTATCTTGATGGCTGCACGCTGGGTGAGGTCCTGGAGGAAGAAAAGACACTGCCGCTCGATTTTACGATCGATATTCTGGAGCAGGTTTGTTCAGCTGTGGATGTTGCGCACGCGCAGGGCATCATCCATCGAGACCTAAAGCCTGACAATATCTGGCTGGAACCGAATCAGCGGGGCGGATATACGGTAAAGGTTCTCGATTTTGGTATTGCAAAGCTTGAGGAAGCGAGTTTTGCCCCGATCGTACCCGGGGATGGTGCAGAGCTGATCCGGGATATTTCAAAAACAAGGATCGTTGGAGATGGAGCGACCGTTGCAGATGGAGGGGACTCCGGAACTAAGGTCGATGGAAACTCGAAAACGATGGTCGGAGAAGGGAAGACTCTTGCCCTCGATCCGGAAGGGGCGACCATGGTTGGAAGTGACCCTTCTGAGGCCGGAACAATGGTACAGGAGCTGGCAGAAGATGACCCTTCGGATACGAGTGAAGCAGGAACCGTAGCAATTCCAAGCAGTTCCACAGGTTCAGATATTGACGTCGACCCCAAGAGCACACGGTTGGCTTCCCAAGTTAAGAAGACTGATGAGAGGGTCGAGCGGAAAGCTACTGCCGATTTGACTCGTGCCGGAGCGGTGCTGGGAACACCACTCTATATGTCGCCTGAACAGTGTAGAGGTGAGAAGCTGACGCCGTCATCGGACATCTATTCGCTCTCCGTAATCGTATATCAAATGCTTTCCGGTTCTTTGCCGTTCTCCGGCGACTATGTCGAGGTGATGGATGGGCATAAGAACATGACACCGCCTCCGCTGGTGGCACGTAAGGTCCCGAAAAAACTCAAGGGGATCGTAATGTCCTCAATGGCAAAAGAGCCGGAAAAACGGCCAGAGTCCGCGGAGGCATTCTCTAGTAAGTTGCGGTCTAATTCCGAAGGACTTGGAGTGCTTATCCGTCGGGCGATCGTGATGTACGCGGAGTACATGCCCAAATTCCTGCTTCTTGCGCTGATATGTTTTCTGCCGGTTATCATTCTGACCTTCTTGCGAATAGGACTGAGCTTCTACATTGCAAGTATTGAAGGCGAAAACGAAGGTCTGAAGCAGGCAAATGCGGCAATTCTGGGGATCGTTACCTTCTTTGTTCAGATAACGGCTACGGCCGGCTTGATCGGAATGACGACATGGACGGTTGGAAGGGTGCTCGCGTTTCCGCTTCGGACGGTCAGCGTGAGGCGCGCCATCCGTGAAGGTCTCAAGAAATGGAAGTCGCTTACCGCCACAGTCTCAGTAAGTACTTTGATCGTAACACTTGGATATTCATGTCTTGTGCTTCCGGGAATTTGGCTTGGGGCCCGCTTCATGATGATCGCTCCGTCGATAATGATGGACGGTGTTGGCGGCAGAGCGGCATTCCGGCGCTCTGTTGAGCTCTACAAACGATCTGTCTCTACTATGCTCGCGGTATCGGCTCTTAATTTCCTGATTCCCGTAATACTCGCAATTTCGATTGGTTTTTCAATCGGATCGGTAATCAAAATGTTCGAATATAGAAATGAGATTAGCCGGATGAAGCGGGAAGGCGTTGTTGCCCAACCAATCACGGAAGAGTCTGAGAATAAGGGCGGAGTGACTTTTTCGGTCAATCAGAAAGGTGGCATAAGCGATAAGCAGGTAATCAGGAAACCCGATGGGACTATTGTGAAGAAGTCGATGACCAGCAACTTCAGTCAGGCACTCCAGGAAGGTATTTTTGAGCTGGTTTGGACGCCGATTGCTGTCCTGATCATCTCATTCACATCGGTGCTCATCGGATTGATCTATTTCAAGCTGCGTCTCGCGGGTGGAGAATCCTTACAGAATCTGATCGGCAAACTCGAAGACGAGGAACAACTTCAAAGTAAATGGGAAAAACGTGTTCGCGAGCGCCTGATTCAATCCGGCAAAATCACCGGCGGTAATTCCCAAGCCAGATGAAATCCTATGCTTTAAACATTTTCGCACTGGTCGCAACGGTATTGTTTATTTCTGCAATCATTGATGGCCAGACCGAGATCCGACGAAGTATCTCGAAGGGCGGCCTTGTGGAGGCTTCGAATCCGGGCGGCCGTATCACTTTGGTCAATTCCAAGAGTGAAACTGAAGTTACCCTGAAACTGGTCGAAAGAGAAAATGGCTCGGGCAGGCTCTCTTCAAAAGCAAACAGCAGGTCAATCCAGGTTGATGTCGAAGGTAACTCAAGGGCAGATCTTGAAATTGCTGTGCCCGATCACGCCGTTGTAAGAATAAAGACAATTGCCGGACAAATAACAGTCAATGGGAATTTCGCTCGTGTCGATGCAGAAAGCGATACGGGGACGATCTACGCCGACACCGAGTTTTCAAACCTGAAGTACAAGCTTCTCTGGACGCTTTCTTATCCCAGGTTCATGAGCGATGTAGAACTCGCACCAATCAAAGAAAAAGCGGCCGGAAAACATGTGATCGAAGGAGTTGGGGAATCAAAGGAGGAAGATGCGGAAACTGATCCTGATAGTGCCCCGGGGGCGAGAGAAATCTTTCTGAAGACCGCCAGAGGCATAATTCTCTTGAATGTGCCGCCGTCCGAAGTGCCGAATGACCTGCTCCCGAAAAAAATTACCCGTGCGGCAAGGACAATTGTTCAAAGTGGAGACGTCGTGCTGGCAAGGGCAATTCGACGTTCAGCACCGTCGGTCTTTAAAGATTTTGCGAATGACGCGCCGAGACGGAGCCAACCGGTACTTACCGACTCGGTCAAGACCAGGTTTGTTACTTCGGCTGTGAAGAAGGTTACTGTCCAGGTCACAGATATTAACAACAGGGCTTTTTCCGGTCTCGAAAAAAAGGACTTTTTGATAACAGAACGCGGAATTAGCAGGGAGATCGTTAAGATCGAGCAATCGACCGCACCGTTTAATCTGCTGCTTATTTTGGATGTATCGGGGAGCGTCGAAAACCACGTTGACTTCATTCGTAAGGCAGCTCGTTCTTTCGTGAATACGGTTGATTCGAAAGACCGAATCGCGATTGTGACATTCAACGACGATGTTCAGAAGCTAGCTTCATTTACCGCAGACAAACAGGCGCTTTCGGAAAGTCTGGATACATTTGATGCCGGTGGAAGCACAGCCCTTTATGATGCGGTCGGGTATGGAATCGTAGATTCGATTCATCCCCTGGGCGGAGAACGCTCGGCAATAGTGATCTTGTCCGATGGCGATGACAACCGTTCTTTTCTTTCGTTTGAGTCGCTGATCGGTGCGATCGAGGAAAGCGGTTCGCTTATTTATCCTATGTACGTTCCTTCGAGCCTGATCGCATCATCGGGAGACCACAACGCGGATTTGGATCCCCTGAGAGCCAGATATTTAACCGAGAACCTCTCCTCAAAAGCCAAGGAGGAAGGCGAACGCCTTGCGTCTGTTTCAGGAGGAGTTTATTTCCCAATCAGTCGGCTGAGTGAACTTCAGAGAGCTTATGACGACATCGTGAAACAGCTTCGGACGGCCTATACGATTACCTTTCGTTCAGGAGAATCGATTGTCAGCGGCAATCGCGCAGCGGCAAGACTGAAAGTCTCGGTTAATAAAAAAGATGCATTTGTTAAACTGGGACCCGTAGTCGAGGCCGGAAACGAATAGCAATCGAGAACCTGCTCCCATGAACCCGAAATAAATGAAATAGTTTTGGATAATCCACTTTTACAATCTTTGTTTGAGACCGAGGAGCGGAGACCCCTCACCGTTACCGAATTGAACGAGGAAGTCAGGAGCACACTCGAGCGCGATTTTTCGAACGTATGGCTCGAGGGTGAAATTGTGAATTTCTCTGAGCCATCGTCCGGGCACTGGTACTTCACGTTAAGTGACGGATCATCCGTGATCAAAGCAGCTTGTTTTAAGGGGTCGAACTGGAGAATACGCTTTCGTCCATTTGACGGGCTTCTTGTTCGAGTAAGGGGAAAGGTGTCGGTTTACGGTGCCAGGGGCGAGTACCAGATAGTGGTCGAGTCGCTGGAGCCTGTCGGTGACGGAGCGTTAAAGGTCGCATTTGACCAGATCAAGGAAAAACTTCGAGCTGAAGGTTTGTTCGCGGAGGAACACAAACGAAGCCTTCCTTTCCTTCCGAAACGCGTGGGTGTTGTGACTTCCCCTACCGGTGCTGCGATCCACGACATCATCAACGTTCTCTCTAGGCGTACGCACACCGTTGACATTGTATTGATACCGGCGCAGGTTCAGGGGGACATCGCTCCCAAATCGATTCGCGACGGGATTCTGTTGGCCAACGAGTTTAATGAGGCCGCTTCGCAAAAGGACCGCCTGGACGTCTTGATTGTTGGTAGGGGCGGTGGTTCGGCTGAGGATCTCGCCGCGTTTAATGAGGAGCGTCTCGCAAGGACGATTTTCGAGTCCGAGATTCCTGTTATTTCCGCTGTCGGACACGAAATTGATGTTTCGATAAGTGACTTTGTGGCCGATGCTCGCGCCGCGACGCCTTCTGCCGCAGCGGAGTTGGTTGCACAAAGGGAAGACGACCTGTTGGAACGTATCCGCGGTTTCGAGGAGCGGACCTACGCCTTGCTCATGATGCGGATCAATGAAGGAGAAGTCAGGCTCAATTCCTTGAGTGAAACCGGAGCCTTTAGAGATTTTCCCGAACGGATTCGGAGGCTCTCGGAGATTAATGAGAGGATGGCGGCGTCACTTTCCAGTTCTGCGGATTCAATGCTTTCGGAAGCAAAGCAGCGGGTTACACTGCTGGAGCAAAGGCTTTCACCTGTCAGGTTGATGGCGGATGTTGAGTCGCGTAAGGACAGGCTGGCGAATTTGCATGAAAGGAGTTCGATTGCGATTGCGTCGTTCTGTAGGATGTTGACGGATGCATTAAAGAACGAGGCCGGAAAACTGCACGCACTATCGCCGCTGAATGTGCTCCAGCGCGGCTATTCGATTACGCGGACTGCTGAAGGCAGGATTGTGAACGACGCGCATGAAATCCGGCAAAATGATCGATTGAACATCCGATTGGCACGTGGGAAGATTGAAGCTGAAGTTCTCAGTAAAGAGGATGGTGATTGAGTGTCGGCGGGTTTTCAATGTCAAAAATAGTAGTAGATTTAAACGAAAAGGAAGGATCGCAGACCGTCGCCCCGCTTGAGAGCTATAAGCCTCCGAGTAACAGACGGCGCTTTGTAAAGATCCTGGGAATTTTTGTGGGCCTCCTGGTTTTTATCGTGGCGGCAGCAGGGATCGCAGGATTCTTTTATTGGCGGTATCTGCAAACTACTCCCCAGTATTCGCTCGCGCTTCTTGTCGATGCTTCCCGCAGAAATGATCAGGCACTGGTCAAGGAACTTGTGGATACCGACGCGGTTATTGAAGACTTTGTTCCCCAGATCACGGATAAGGCTGTCGAGCTTTACGGACGGGGGCTCGCCCCAGAAGTTATAAAGCGAATCGCAAGCGCGGCGGCTCCTGTAATGCCGGTCGTTAAAGAAAGGGCCAGGGCCGAACTCCCAGGGATCCTCAGGCGAAAAACGAAACAGTTTGAAAAGGTACCGTTTTTTGTGATGGCTGCAGGGGCCGACCGTTACCTGGACATAGTGGTTGAAGGCGACCGCGCTGTGGTCTCGAGCAAGCGAAAGGACATTCAGCTCGAACTCACTATGAAGAAGAACGGTGACCTTTGGCAGATCGTTGGCTTAAAGGACGAGATGCTGGCAAAGCGTATTGCGGAACGTATCGGCCAACAGATAATCGCATTGGTACGGCAGCGCGGGGCAAACGCCGTCGACCGGGCGGGCCGCAGAATAGGTGTTAAGAATCTGGGGGATCTGCTGAAAAAAGCCGAGGAGCTAATAAAATAGTAATGACGAAGAAGAAGAAAAGTTTTGAAGCCTCACTGGAAGAACTTGAGAAAATCGTGTCTGTATTGGAAGAGGGCGATCAGCCTTTGGACGAGGCACTTGCGTTGTTCGAAAACGGCGTCAAGCTAACCCGTGAATGTAAACAGAGACTTGAAGACGCCGAGCGGAAAATCCAGATTCTTTTGAGAGACTCGAACGGTGAACCGGCGGTGGAAGAATTCGAGGGAAATGAAGATCCCCCAGACTTTGATTAGTTCATCGCAATTGCCGCAATTATTGCGGCGATTATTACAACAGCAATCGCGAGGACAATACCGAGCACAACGACTGTATATATTATTATCCCCACCGTGTTGCTTTTGCCGGTCTTACCATTGAACTGTTCCCCGCACGAATTGCACTTAACGTGACTAAGGATTCTCGGGCCGATAAACCCACCCCACCAGGTAAAGCCCATCTTTTCGATGTCATTTGAACTGCATTTAGGACACGGATTAAGGTTCGTCATAAGTTCTAATGTACGTAATGCGAAACAAATTACCAAGCAGAAACGGCACGGAAAACTCCGTGCCGTTTTCTAGTATCATTTCATACCGCTTTTAATCGCGGGAGTAAAAGATGGAGAGAATATACCAGAACAAGAGCGCCACGCTTGCAAAAAGACCGAGCGATGCTGCAACGTGCTGATCAGTTCTGTAGCGATGCAGCATGTTCGATGTGTCATAGAGAATCGCTCCGCCCGCAAAAGCTACCATCGCGAATGCAAAGATATTTCCAAGGCTGAAACCGAAGATTATTCCCGAAGCGATGAACCCTAGTGCAACGAATCCACCGATTGCAAGGATCGGGCCCAGAAATGAGAAGTCTTTTCTGGTCATAAACACTACAGCTGTCAGACCAAGGAACAAACCAACGGTAACCACACCTGCCTTCGCGATAACTCCGACGCCCGCAAACGTTGTTGCCATAAACAGCAACGGTTGAAAAATTATCGAATAGGCGAGAGTCAACAAAATCAGTCCCATGTACTGCACGTATCGAGACGTGTTCGAGCTCGCCCACGAATTTGCAAGCCACGAAACGCCCATAAAGATTGCCAGCACAAGAAGCCATGAATAACGGGTGCCGCTCATCATCACGACAAGTTGCTGTGACAGAGGTGAGTTCAAAATTGCACCACAGAGTACGGTGAAAACCGCGACGGCTAAAGCTAGATGGACATATGTCTTACGGATAAACGCCGCTCTTTCCGCCGGCAATGCCTCGGCGGCCGAGAATTCCCCTCTGACTTCATTAAATGTTGAATTATTCATAAATAATACCTCTTGAGGCTCCATACTAGGATGAGTTCTCAGACCCTAAATGATGCCCAATTTCGAATCAATGCTTTGATTGTATCAAATCGCCGGGTCCGTCCTACAATCTCCGAAAGTCTAATACCCTTTTTTGAGTACAAAAAGAGCGGAACTCTTTATGAGTCCCGCTCTCAAAATTCTCTACAATAAGGCTACTCCGCTTTCGCCTGCGCTTTTGGCAGATCTTCATCTGCTGTTGGCCTTGGGGCTGCCAGGCCTAGTTCAGGCGATCTCCAAAGGTTCGAAAGCAGAAGCTCTCGTATAAAAGTCATTTCTTTAGGCAGACGGTCATAGAGCTTAAAGAAAAGATCGTCGTGCATTGCGATTTCTTTGATCCACAAGTCACGGTCAATACTCATCGCCTTCTCGAAGTCTTCACGTGTAAAGTTATCCAACCCGCGCCAATCCATATCTTCATAGCGGGGCATCCAACCAAGAGGTGTCTCGAAACCTTTCGATTTTCCTCGCGCCCTTTCGACGATCCATTGGAGAACACGCATGTTTTCACCGAAGCCTGGCCAGATGAACTTGCCGTCTTCGTCTTTTCTAAACCAATTAACCGAGAATATCCGCGGCGGCTCGGGAATGTTTCGCCCAAAATCCAGCCAATGACTAAAATACTCACCCATGTGATATCCGGCAAATGGAAGCATCGCGAAAGGATCTCTTCTCACCTCGCCGATATTCCCAAACGCCGCAGCGGTCATCTCCGACCCCATTGTTGCAGCGGCATAAACTCCGTGCGCCCAATTGAAAGACTGCTGGATAAGCGGTACGACGCTGTTTCTTCGACCGCCGAATACGAAAGCGGAAATTGGAACGCCCGCCGGGTTCTCGAAATCCTCGTCAACGGCCGGGCACTGTGTGATCGGAGCTGTAAACCTTGCGTTCGGATGAGATGCAGGGGTTTCTGAATCCGGTGTCCAGTCGTTGCCATGCCAATCGATCGCATGCGCAGGAGGATCGCTCATATCTTCCCACCAAACATCACCATCGTCGGTCAGGGCAACGTTGGTAAATATCGCATTCTCTTTGATCGATTCCATTGCGTTCGGGTTCGTGTCGTAATTCGTTCCCGGTGCAACACCAAAGAATCCAGCTTCCGGATTGATTGCCCTGAGTTTTCCTTCGTCATCTGGCTTGATCCATGCAATATCATCACCGACAGTGGTGACTTCCCAACCTTCTTCCAGAAATGGCTTGGGAGGAATCAGCATCGCGAAGTTTGTCTTTCCGCAAGCCGAGGGGAATGCAGCACAAACATAATCCTTGCGTCCGTCCGGCGATTTCACCCCAACAATCAGCATGTGTTCGGCAAGCCAGCCCTGTTCGCGACCCAGATTCGAGGCAATTCGCAATGCAAGACACTTCTTGCCAAGCAGAGCGTTACCGCCATATCCGGAGCCATAACTCCAAATCAGGCTTTCCTCGGGAAAATGGACGATGTATTTGTCCTTTGGATCAGGGCTGCAAGGCCACTTAACGTCTTCTTCGCCTTGCGCAAGCGGCATGCCGACCGAATGGAGACAATGTACAAAATCGCCGTTGCCCATTGCCTCGAGCGCTTTTGTTCCCATGCGGGTCATCAGCCGCATATTTACAACTACATACGGCGAATCTGTAATCTGAACGCCATATTGAGATATCGGGGATCCAATCGGACCCATACAAAAAGGAATCACGTACATCGTTCTTCCTTTCATCGCACCGTCAAAACGAGGTGTCAGAGTTTCCTTCATTTCACGCGGGTCCATCCAATTGTTCGTCGGGCCCGCATCGCCCTTTGTTCTCGAACAAATGTAAGTTCGGTCCTCTACGCGGGCGACGTCGGATGGGTGAGACCTTGCGAGAAAACTGTTAGGCCTCTTTTCCGGGTTCAAACGGATAAACGTCCCCGATTCAACCATCTGTTCGCACAGACGGTCGTACTCCTCCTGTGAGCCGTCGCACCAGTAAATATCGTCGGGTTTACATAGATCGTACTGCTCTTGTACCCAACGTTTTAGTTCTTCGTTGCGGACCTCAGCAGGAATGTTCAAATTTGTCATACAGATCGCTCCAATACTTTGCTAAATAGCCTCTCTAAAAAAATTTTGTTCACCAAAAATCAGAAATCCTAAGTCCTGAAAAATGACTTGATATTTAAATTCATATTATCACAAAATGCTGAAATCTAAAGGGCTTCGCGTCGATTGAATGAACCTGTTTTGTGGCCTTGAATAATTGAATGAAAAGCCACGGCCCCGATAATTACCAATCCCCCTGCGATGGCCCAACCGGACGGGATCTCACCGACAATTAGAAGTACCCAAACCGGGTTCAATAGTGGCTCCAGGAACCCAATTATCGAGGCATCCAGCGATCTTATTCCGCTGGCAACACCATAGGTGAACAGGATATACGCAATTCCGATTTGCACTATTCCAAGATACGCAATTGAAATTAAATCCCCCTGCGTCGGCGAAAGCCCCGAATCATAAACAAAGGGCAACATCGCGAGGGCGATCAATATATTACCCGTCAAGACCGACAATGCGGGATCGTGTGCCCTCCCTCGCGGATGTCTGAGCATCACAAAGTAGATACCGAAGCAGGCCCCGGATACAATTCCTGCGAGTATCCCCCTGCCGGAGGTTGGACTCGCCTCGGAACCAGCGATCAAGCCCGATTCCATAAAAAAGAGGCTCATGCCGAAAAGACAGGCCGCCACGGTGAATAAATCCCGAAGGCGAAATCGCTCTTTCAGAACAAGCGGCGCAAGAATGAGTATGTAAATCGGGGCCGTGTACTGGAGGAATATCGCGTTCGCTGCCGTTGTGTGTTTGTTCGCATAAACGAACGTCGAAAGCGTGCCAGCGTAGAAGACACCTGAGAAGACCGAAAACCAATCAAACTTTAACGCGCCCTTGTAGGCCAGATAAATGGCTACTGTCGTTGCCGCAAGCAGTGATCTTCCGAGGTTTACGGCAAACGCGTCGACAGTCGTCAGCTTGATAAAAACGCCGCCGGTACTCCAAAGGAGCACGGCGGCAAGAACCGCGATGTATGCTGTCCTGCCGGCAGTGGATTCGTGCGCGTTCCGATTGCCGTTTGAATCAGCATTTTCAGTCATCTTTTCTGCCGTTCGAAGATAGGATCAGATTATTCGTTTTCCGAAAGTGCCTCAGCAATTGCCTGGCGCTGCTTTGCGGCTGTGCTCGTTGCAGGTCGAAGCCTGACTTCCTCAACCCCGTAGATCTTCTTCCCAAATACGCCGTTCCACGGCGGAAGCACTATCGATACTGAACCTTCCGCGCGTGCCTGACAGGCGAGTCGTATTGTCGGACGAGCCTCTTCTTCCTGCTTGTATCCGAATACCTTAACCTGTTTCTTTTCGAGCCTCTCAACATCCGAGAGCTTTTCAGCTCCTCCAATAACCCCGACCCAACAGGTTCCGCAAGCCGCGGCTCTGCATTCGACCGGAATCACGCCTTCGCCTTCTTTACAGCGTTCATCGCGTGCGCGCCACTCACGTGACTGGTCCCTTGCTGCACCTGACGCAATCTCTTCGTCATGAATTACCTTAAACGTTGCTTTCTTATCGTTCTCATCCCAGCGTACCTTGTATTCTTTGTCGATTGTCTTAAGAAAGCCAAAGAAACCCTGGCCTGGTTCCTTCGACCGAGATTCAATTATTTGATCCGGCGACCCGGACAGAATGCCCTTCGGTTTACTGATGTCGCGCGGAGTCTCGGAAAATTTCTCGAGACCGGTTTGATTTAGGGTCATCAGTCCAACAAAAGTAATTCCGACGACAAGTGACTCTTCGACGTTTGAACCCGCAGAAACGGACTTCGCGATCGCCCGCATTTCCTCCAGCAAATTCAACTCTTCTTTGTCAAAAGCTTCGGCGCGGGCAGCTATCGCATGCTTTACGTCGGCCCAGAAACGGTGCCCGTATAAGAAGTCATGGGATTCGTCGATGTTGTCAGAGAGTTTGTATTTACCCTGGAGAACAAACTCTTGTGCCGCTTTTTCAGGATCTTCGGCTCTTTCAAGGAATCGGTGAAGGGCCAATGGATAAAAGGCGTACCAAATATCCGTTGCGTCCCGGTCAACCTTATGAATGGAAGGCTTGAGTTCTTTCAAGACCTCTTCCCACTGGTTTTCGGTTAATTCACTAAGCTTTATTTCGAGAATTGTCGGCGACATATTTATACCTCTATTATGCGATCAAAAATAAACTCAAGATTTAATCAGAAATCTGTTCGATTGACAAACGTGGTTTGGGTGTAATGAGCTCTATTGCTTTATGTTCTGTTCGTTTTGAGGCCCAGGATTTGCAGCAATTAATATTGCATTTTACGGTTGACAAAGTTGACCAAGATCACTATCCTCTAAAGTTTCGGACATCAGTCTGATTAGGGCCTTTGCCCTTTGAGAATGTAGCGCACCTGGTTAGAGCCGGGTGCAAGGACAATTATTGTGGCGTAAAGCTGGAGCCTATATGGCACCAGGACGAAAACCCTCGAATTTATCGGATCCGTTCGGCAAATGCAGAATCTCGGATATCCGGTTTAGGAAATCGAACGAAGGTCACGCTACAGAAAAGTTGAAAAGAGGGAATTGGGCTAATTAACGCCCCCTGTAAAGAGACGTTCCCGCATAAGTTAGGAATTTAAGCAAAATTCGAAAACGCGTAGCCGCTTGTGCTAACTGCCGGATTTGATCCGGTAAGAGGCAGGTTACGGGGATTTCTACGCTTTAAATACAGTATGCGGAATTCGCGGCTAATGCCGCTGAAGAATTGAGGAAAAGAAACGAAATATGCCGACAATTAACCAACTTGTTCGCAAAGGACGAAAGGTAATTAAGGATAAAACAGCAAGTCCGGCGCTGCAGAAGAGCCCGCAGCGCAGGGGCGTGTGTACAAGGGTTTATACGTCCACTCCGAAAAAGCCGAATTCGGCTCTTCGGAAGGTGGCGCGTGTTCGTCTGACCAACGGGATCGAGGTGACTACCTATATTCCCGGAATTGGCCACAACCTTCAGGAGCACTCGATCGTGTTGATTCGAGGCGGCCGTGTTAAGGACCTTCCCGGTGTTCGATACCACGTAATCCGCGGAACACTTGACGCCTCAGGAGTAGAGGGCAGGAATCAAAGCCGTTCGAAGTACGGTGCGAAGAGGCCGAAGGGAGCTAAGTAAGAGTTATGCCAAGAAGAAGAGTCGCAGAAAAACGAGAAATCCTCCCGGATCCGATCTACAACAGCGTGATCGTGTCGAAATTTATTAACGGCCTGATGCACACCGGTAAAAAGTCTGTTGCTGAAAAGATCTTCTACGGTGCGATGAACGACATCTCCGAGAAGAGAGAAGATGAGCCGTTGAAAGTGTTTCAGGCAGCCTTGGAAAATGTTGCGCCGGCTTTAGAAGTTAAATCGAGACGTATTGGTGGCGCCACCTATCAAGTGCCCATTGACGTATCAAAATCGCGCAGGTACACCCTCGCGATTCGCTGGCTGATCGGTTTTGCAAGACAGCGCAGCGAAAAAACGATGCGGGACCGGCTGGTTGGGGAAATTCTCGACGCAAGTGACAACCGCGGAGGTGCTATCCGAAAGAAGGATGATATGCACCGCATGGCTGACGCGAACAAAGCGTTTGCCCATTATAGATTTTAGAGTTTTTTATTACGGGTTCTTTTAGAACCTATAAATCAGAGCAATGGAAGATCTAAAGAAGTTCAGAAACATCGGTATTATGGCGCACATTGACGCCGGCAAGACCACGACAACAGAGCGTGTTCTTTACTATACCGGTGTCTCGCACAAGATCGGCGAGGTTCACGACGGTAACGCGACGATGGACTGGATGGAGCAGGAGCAGGAGCGCGGTATCACGATTACCTCTGCAGCTACGACCTGTTTCTGGCACCGGGGAAATGACGAATACCGGATCAATATTATTGATACACCGGGACACGTTGACTTCACGATGGAAGTTGAGCGTAGTCTCCGTGTACTGGACGGAGCGGTTGCTGTGTTTGACGGTGTCGCGGGTGTAGAACCGCAGTCGGAAACGGTTTGGCGTCAGGCGGACAAGTACAGGGTTCCGCGTATTTGCTTTATCAACAAGCTGGATCGCGCAGGTGCTTCGTTCCAAAGGTCATTTGACTCGATCGAAGCTCGCTTGGGTGCGAACGCTG
Organism: Pyrinomonadaceae bacterium; assembly: GCA_013003215.1. Classification (GTDB taxonomy): domain Bacteria; phylum Acidobacteriota; class Blastocatellia; order Pyrinomonadales; family Pyrinomonadaceae; genus Aridibacter. The sequence continues at coordinate 1,696 of JABDKD010000235.1, read as the reverse complement.
TTGCCCTTCAGCTTCCGATCGGGGCCGAAGACCACTTTCTGGGTGTTGTTGATCTGATCACGATGAAGGCGCTTCTTTGGAAAGATGAAACGAAGGGTGCTGAGTACGAAACCACTGAGATACCGGCTGAGTTAGAAGCTGAGGCGGCTGAGGCGAGAGAAAAACTCGTTGAAGCGGTTGCGAGCATTGACGACGATTTGATGCATAAGTTCCTCGAAGGAGAGGAGATATCAGACGAAGAGCTTCGTGCGGGCCTGAGACGCGGAACACTTGAGCTCAAGATCGTTCCGGTTGTGATGGGGACCGCGTTTAAGAATAAAGGCGTTCAAACGCTGCTTGACGCGGTTGTTGATTATCTCCCGAGCCCGCTCGATGTACGCGCTATAGAAGGGTTTAACCCGGATACAGAGGAGAAGGTCAGCCGAGAGGCGGATGCCAAGGCGCCGTTGTCCGGTCTGGTGTTTAAGCTGATGGCTGACAAGCATTTAGGACAGCTTGCTTTTGTGCGCTTGTATAGCGGCACGGTAGAAGCCGGATCGTACGTTATCAATACAGCCAAAAAGAATAAGAAAGAGCGTGTTGGCCGAATCATGAGAATGCACGCTAACAAGCGTGAGGATATTGACGCTGCTTCGGCAGGTGAGATCGTCGCCATCGGCGGCATGAAGAATGTCACGACCGGAGACACGATCTGTAGTGAGCAGGACCCGGTAATTCTTGAGTCTATTGAGTTTCCGGATCCGGTTGTGCAAGTTGCAGTCGAGCCGAAGACACGTGCTGACCAAGACAAAATGGGTGTAGCGCTCGGACGTCTCGCTCAGGAAGACCCGAGTTTCCAGGTTTCAACCGATCACGAGACCGGGCAAACGATTATCGCTGGGATGGGCGAACTTCATCTCGACATTATTGTTGACCGTATGAAGCGCGAGTTCGGGGTTGAAGCGGCTGTTGGTAAACCGCAGGTTGCATACAGAGAAACCATTACGGTTCAGGCTGAAGGAAAAGAGATATTCAAGAAGCAGTCGGGTGGACGAGGACAGTTCGCGCACGTTGAGTTGGTTTTGGAGCCTGCACCTGGCGAAGAGTTTGTCTTTGAAGACAACATTAAAGGCGGTGCGATCCCAAGACAATTCATCAAGCCGGTAGCGGCAGGGATTAAGGATGCGATGCAGCGTGGCCATGTGGCCGGCTATGAAATGGTCGATATCAAGGCATCGTTGAATTTCGGATCGTTTCACGAGGTTGATTCGGATGAGCGATCCTTCCAAATCTGTGGGAGCCTCGCTTTCCAGGATGCCGTTAAGAAAGCGAAGCCTGTCTTACTCGAACCGGTTATGAAGGTTGAGGTCGTTACACCTGAAGAATATATGGGTGCGGTCAACGGAGACCTCAATAAGCGACGTGGTCAGATCGAGAAGATGGAGCCGCGGCCGGGTAATGCACAGGTGATCACCGCGTATGTACCGCTTTCGGAGATGTTTGGTTATACAACTGATCTTCGGTCGTCGACACAGGGACGCGCGACATCCTCAATGCATTTTGAAAGATATGACAAAGCTCCGAACAATGTTGCGGAAGAAATTATTGCCAAAGTACAGGGAGCTACCAATTAATTCCAGATCAGGAGAATAGAGAACGATATGAGCAAAGAGAAGTTTGACAGGAGTAAGCCGCACGTAAACATCGGAACGATAGG
>JABDKD010000229.1 GCA_013003215.1 Pyrinomonadaceae bacterium | reverse complement strand
ATCGGATGGCATGGAAGCGGCAACTGGCAACTGAACGGCAGTTCGAATCTAACGCTGGAGGCGGTGCAAATACAGCTTGCAGGTACTTCGGGAAGCGTAGAGTTTAATGACGGTACTGCGAATGGAGATATCGATTACATCTATCTTAAGAACGATGTTGGCGGTTTTTCCGGCGGCGGCGGGATTTCAGCTTCATCTTCGCTCACAACTTCAGGAATCGATCTGGAGAAGTATTGTGCGACCTTCTTTACACAAAACGGTAAGTTCACGGGAAACAGAACCGTTGATTGCGCGGGTCCATTCACGCGAAATTGCCTTCCGAAAGGGAAGATCATCGTCAAGAAGCACGCGACACCGCCGAGCCCATTCCAGTTTGACTTCATGACGACGAATCTGACGCCGACGAATTTTAACCTGATCGATAATGATATCGCGATGGATCCTATGGTGATGTTTGAAGTAACCGATTTTAGCACTATCAAGACGATCGATGAGATCAACCCGGGTTCATATACCCTTTCTAGTATTGTTTGTAACGTTGTTGGTTCTGGTGGTACTCCCACGCCTGTACGAATGGGTAACGCGGTAAACATAAACCTTCAGCCGGGTGACGAAGTTACCTGTACGTTCAATAATGACTTCTTAACTGCTGCTACCGTGACCGTTTCGGGCCGCGTGCTGGACATGAAGGGTCGCGGGCTTCCTCGAGCGTTTGTTACTGTAATGGACGCCAGCGGGAACGTTCGTTCTGCGGTAACAAATCATTTTGGATATTACCGGGTTTTGGAGGTAGAAGCAGGCGGCGGACATGTCGTAAGTGCGAGGCACAAGATCTACAGATTCCCGTCCCGTCTCATTAACGCGAATGACGACGTTACGGGAATAGACTTCTACCCTTCAAACTAGTCATTAACAAAGTTCGATTCGGGCAGGCACTTCGGTGTCTGCCCTATTTTTGTACAAAAAAAGGCCGCCTCATAAGAAGACGGCCGGTCATTCAATCGTTGGTTCGATTATTGGATCCTGATCGTAGGATCTCCGAATAACTGCCACGTGCGTCTGGCATCCCAATCGTCCGAGGTGTGTTTGGCATCCATTACGATCTCGCCGATTGGTTTTACTTTATTGAGTTTCTGAAATACTCCGTCAACGACTTCCTGGCCCATCAGTATCTGGCCCGAAGCGTATGTCGAACCGGACGATGCCCATGCGGCGATTGCTCCGTTATCTGCGAGGACAACGCTTTCTGCGAGTCCCGGAAAGTTCGGGTTGTGTCCGAACCCGTTTAGGCAGGTCATCAGCATGTAGAACGAGAGCTTCTGATTGGACATTCCATCCACATCATTCACATTGAAAACGCTGGAGGTGGCCCAAGCGCCTGTCGTTCCATGACCCATGTAGGTAACAACAGTCGGATCTTCGTCTACTCCCGCCAGGATTTCCTGTCGCATCTGCGAATCGCTCATTGAATTCCGTTCAATTCGCTGGCGGGCTACACTTCCCGGCAAAAGGTCCTCTAGTAAGCCATTGATAGTTTCGAACCATGAATCGGCCACCATAACTGCGGATCTGCTGCCTGCGAGATTTTCAGACTCATACCTGACGATCTTGTTAAAAGCGTGATTCGCTTCAGCAACGGTACCAACGGGAAGGCGTCCAAGTGCAATATTCTCTATCCCATCGTCATCGAAATCTACAAGCCAGCCATCACTCGAAGTTTCCATATCGAATGTTTCGATCAATTTGGTCGGAATAAAGTTCCGGTCGGTTACTCCCGAATATCCCCGCATATCGTAACTTGAATCACCATAAAGCAACACGAACTGAGGCGGGTGCTGCCAGAAATCGAACGCGTGTTGCAGAAAGTCCCTTGTAGCTTGCGCTGAAAGGACACCAAAACCAAACTCATCAGCAATATCATCGGTTACCACAACCACCGACAGGAGCCCTTGAGAACTCCGCCGATTGGCGAGTGACTGGGCCTGACTCACGAACTCCGGTGGGGAGATAATTATAAAATCACCACCATTCGAAAGATCATTCCAGGATGATGGACCAATGGGCTCAATTGAGAGTGGCGATTTAGCCAATGATACAGTTGCGGCGTAGAACTGTCTGTCGAAAGAAGAAGCCGCCAGGCTTATCGCGAATCCATTGGTTTCGCTTTCTTCCTGAGCAAGCACCTGTTGCACCGCCTTACCGTCCACGATTTCAAAAAGCTGAATTTGCCCCTGAACAAAGCCCGTTACACGTGCGGTATTTCCCGCTGCGACTGTGAATGCGAGTTCATCGTTTACGGCTTTGTAAGCTCTTGGATACTCGATCTTTACATAATCGAGCACACTTATGTCCGTTCCGCCTCCAAGCGCTTGCAGGGTCACCTGGTTTTGGCCTTCCAAGAGTTCAGAAACAGGAATGGAGAACGATTGCTGATGAGCCAGGTTACTTACGAAGCTCATTGATCCCACACTGCTGCCATTCACCTTTACGTCAATCAGGTGTTCGTAAAAAGTTAAACCATAGAGCTTGATGTCAAGATTCGCGTAGCCGCTCGTCGACAGGTCTTTCAACTCTAGGCTTACGGTATCCGGAGAAGAGTCTATAGGTGTTCCGAGCCAGTTTTCGTCTTCACCATTCAGTACTTTCGTGAAGTAGAAACTACGATCTTCGCGAACCGCGGTGTGCATAAAATGCTGCGCGTCGGCAGTCTGTCCCGCTGATCCACCCGGCGATTGGCTAATGCGAAGCCCTGGAAACGAATCGGAAAACAGGTAGTAGACCTGCGAATCAGTTTCGAGCACATCTTGTCCGTCACCATAAAACTCCACCGAGGAGTCCGGATTTACAACAATTGCAACTTCTTCGCCATTCAAGAACAGTCTCCAGTTTGCCGAGTCAGAGGAGGTGTCAAAGCCCTGCGCCTGCAATTCAGCGGCGTTTACCCGGTACCAGCCAGGTTCGTTTATTGAGATCTTCACGCCATCCTTTGCCGCGATTTCCCATTGACTGGGTCCCGCTGGAGGCGTTGGCGTCGGAGTTGGAGTTGGAGTTGGAGACGGGGTTGGAGTCGGAGTTGCGGTCGGAGTTGGCGTTGGAGTTGGCGTCGGCGTCGGCCGTTTACGTCCTTTTCCATTACCCCTGGCGTTAGACACTTCGACGTCTTCAGATTTCTTGTCCGGGCCGGAAGAAAAAGACAGATCTTGTATCTGTGCCGGAACGGATGTGAATACCAGGCAATAAATAATGGCAAATAGAGAGAGGGTGCGAATGCCGAAGGGTGGTGTGCTGTTCATTTGTTCTTGGCTTCAGTCAGAGGCGGTTGATTTGCCCGTTTCGCGTTGCTTTGGGATAAACGTAGGTTCACTTCCCGGGAGGGCTTTGCACGGGCTTGCTCTTGAAGATGGATGAATAGTGAAAATAAACACTGTTCAACATTGTTTATTTTAACAAAAATCAACGCAGGGGCACAACAAAAGTTTTCGGTTGCGGGTTTAAACTCTTGATAAGGAGTGCAGGTCGCCACTTACTGTGACGGCCTGCAGTTCCAAGATTCGTAGCAGTCTTACCTGATGATCAAAGTCGGATCACCGAATAGTTGCCACGTCCTGCGTGCGTCCATGTCGTTGGTAAAACGCTTGGCTTCGAGAACCGCCTCGCCAAGATGAATCTGCTTTGGGGCCGTCGGATGCAAGATTTCTACGAGGTTTAAGCTCATCCAAATTTGTCCGGAAGCATAGGTCGAACCGGAAGAGGCCCATGCGGCGACCGCCCCGTTTTCTGCAAGCACGAGATTCTCTGCCAGACTCGAATTTGAGGCATTGTGCGAGAAGCCGTTGAGACACGTCATTAAGACGTAAAACGGTAGCTTGGCATTGGTCATATTGGCCGGATCGTTCAGATTCAAGACTCCGCCGTTTGTCCAGTTGCCGGTTGTTCCATGTCCGGAATATGTGACGATCGTGTGATCGTTGTTTGCTTCCTCTAGAATTGCTGACCGCATCGCGGCGGTTCCAAGCGTATTCCTCTCAATTCTCGTTGTGCTGTAATTAGCCGGGAATCTTTCCTCTATGTAGCCGTTGAGAGTTTCAAACCAGGAATCAGCGGCGAGCATTGCAGACGGCGGTGTGTTCAGGTTTTCGGACTCGTAGCGGATTATCTTTGCAACCGAGTCAGCCGCTTCAACCTGATTTGCAACAGGGATTCTTCCGATTCCGAGGTCCTCGATGCCGTCCCCTGTGAAATCTGCCAACCAGCCATCGCTTGCGGTTTCCATGTCGAACGTTTCGATTAGTTTTGTGGGAATGAAGTTCCGTCCATGTCCGAGATAGTCCTTCATGTCATAGCTTGAATCGCCAAACAGAAGGATGTATTGGGCCCTGACGGTCCAGCTTTTGGCAAGCTGCTGGAAGCAAACGTATAAAGCTTCGGCTGTTAAATCCCCGTAACCAAACTCGTCCGCAATGTCATCGGTTAGAACTACCTTTGCCGGCATTCCCCGGCTCGTTTTCCAGTCTGCGAGTATTTGCGCCTGAGCCGCAAACTCGGGAGGTGAAATGATCGCAAGCTTTCCGTAATTGTTGGCTGAGGTTAATGTTGAAGGGGTGTTTGGCTCGATTTTGAATGGTTGAGGGGCTGCCGCATCTGTTACTGCTATAAATTCACGGTCAAAACTTGAAGAGGGAAGATTGAACCCATAGGTCCCGTTCTGGACCACTTCCTCGACGTCCAACTCGTGGAGTACCTCACCGCCGGAAATTTCGTAGACTTCAGTGCCTGACTCGGTAAACCCATTAACCTGGGCCGTTTCACCTGCCGAAACACCAAAATTCAGTCTATTCGAAATCGCTGCATAGGTCTTTGGATACCGGACACTGAACGATTCGATCAGGCTGAAGTCACTACCTGCTCCAACAGCTTGAAACTTAAACTCGTTGAGTCCTTCACTCACCACATTGTTCGGGATCGTAAAACTCTGGGAATGGAGATTCATTCCATCGAAGCTCACAACTCCAACAGATACATCATTTACATACACATTCACGAGGTGGCTTGCGCTGGTTATTCCCTGAAGTTTGACATCAAGCACAACGTCGCCGTCATTGTCGACATTGCGAAGATCCAGGCTCTCGACAGCCGGGGTTGAACTTACCACCGATCCGAACCAATTCTCGTCCTCACCATTCAAGATGGAGGTCATATAGAACTGTCTGTCCCGGCGCTTAACCTCTACCAGAAAACTGTCGGAATCAGGACTGCCTCCGACACCGCCGGGCAATGAAGCGACCCTTTCGCCATCAGTATCGCCGACAAATAGGTAATAGACGTTCGAGTCAGTATAGATTGTGTCGTCGCCCCTGCCGTAGAATTCGATCGAGCCATCAGCATTTACGACCATCGGAACTTCTGTCGCATCGACAAAGAGCTGCCATTTTTCCCTGTTATTTACTGTATCGAATCCCGCGCTTTGCAAAGTAGCTGCAGGCACCCGGTACCACGAATTCTGATTAACGTAGAGCTTTACACCCGGTTTTGAAGCAATATCAAGTTGAGTAGAATTGACGACGTCCCAGAAATTGTTTTCCGTGGAGTTCTGATCGCGCTTCTTTTCAAGTGTTTCCGCGTTTGCGGCCTTTTCGAAAAGAGACTGATTCTCGAAAACAACGGATTCACGTACCGCGATGTTTGGTTCAAGAACAAATGGCTGAATGCTTTTGGTATCCGGTTTCTTATCGGATGCCGCAACGGAAAAACCGTTAAAAAGCAATGCAAAAACAGACAGAACGAGGCAAGACGTTGCAAAAATACCCTTTTTTCTCATGATGTGTTTATTCGGCTCGAAGGACACAGGTGTGTCGATGCCATACCGGAAAGCCGGTGTTTTTAATATCTAGCTGTGGAAGTCGATCCGGGAGTTTAAGGAAGGGCCCGGAATACAAGCGTGAATGGGTTAATCAGGGGATGATTAACATTGTTTATTCTAACGCAACAAACAAAAACCATCAACCCTTAATTTGTTGGACGAATTGGTCAAACAGTGTTTTCAATATCGAACACGTAAAGGTGGAGCATGCGTGGTAGCGGCGCGGAACATCCTTGTTTACACGCAAGTCTAATGAAAACTTAGATTTAGAGATGCTACGAATCGAAACTGATTGGAGATTTGGAAGTCGTCCGTGTGGGATACCAATTTAGAGGATAATGTGAAACATCTGAGACTAGAAATGGGAGAAACCGCCGATATCGAGGGGTTCAATATCTTCATCAGTTACGATTTCTATCTTCCCCGTACGGTCGGTAATCTCTCCGATTGGCTCAAAAAGAAACCCGTCGTATTCGGAGACCTTTGCTGTGTCTGCCGTAAAAAGAAGTTCAAAGTCTTCGCCCCCGTGTAGTGCGAGGTTGAGTTTTTCCTCGGTACTTAGTTGCAGCCCACGGAGTCTTCTTTCAACGGGTATTTTGTCTGCATATATCCGTGCGCCAACGCCGCTCGCCTTACATATATGGTCCAGATCAGACGAGAACCCATCACTGATATCGATCATCGCGGTTGGCAGGGAATCGAAGCTATTCAGATTGGCCGGAAAAGGTGTGAGTTGTCTAATAAGCAGGCCGCTTTTCCAGCTTTCCAGATCTCCGGAGAAAACGGTGCCCGATTCCAGAAGTTTTAGACCACCCGCAGCCCCGCCGAGCGGACCCGTGACATAGATCGAATCCCCCGGGTTTGCACCGGATCTCAATACGGCTTTTCCTTTATTGACTATGCCGATAATGGTTGAATCTATCGTGAATGGGCCATCTGTCCTCGAAATGTCTCCCCCAACGAGTTCTGTCTCGAACTTTCTCGCCAATCCCGAATATCCCTCGTAAAAGGTATCGAGGAATGGGTCGTTCCAAAGCTTTTCCGGGACCGCAAGGCTCACCAATGAATAGACAGCATTACCTCCCATTGCGGCAACATCTGAGATCGAAACTGCTAAAGCTTTGTGACCAATGAAGTTAGGTCTCGTCCATTCAAGTTTGAAATCGATACCTTCCACAAGCATGTCGCTAGTGATGAGATAATCGTGGCTTTCGTCTTTAGGAAATACAGCGCAGTCGTCGCCGATGCGCGATAAGTTAAAGTGATCTTTGAGGTCTCTGAGAAATTGGAATTCTGAACGAGGCATTGGTCTATTGACACAACTTCAATAAATACTTAGAATAACGCCAGTTAAACGTAGATAAAACTTTAACATAATTGTGGTTCGAATGGGACAGGAAGCAGTCATAATTCCGGAAAAGATTTTCTTTAAGATCGGAGAGGTCTGTAACATCTTGGATGTGCAGGCGCACGTGCTCCGGTATTGGGAGACTGAATTTCCTATGCTCTCTCCGCAAAAAAACCGTTCCGGGCAGCGTACATACAGGCGTCGGGATGTTGAAATGGCGTTGAGGATCAAGGACCTTCTCTATGAAGACCTCTATACGATTGCCGGAGCAAAGAAAAGGCTTCAGAAAGAGATCAAAGAAGGTACGAAGCTGAAGGTTGTTAAGACTGAGAAAGAGGCTGAGAAAGAAAAGGAAGAACTGCGTGTCGATGATTCAATAGATACCGAATTACTGGAGATCGAGGATTTCGAACTCGAAAGCGATCAACCTCCTCTGATCAATGAAGCGGCTGACCCGGAGCTGAGCAAGGACAGGAGAGAAGCACTGAAATCCCTTGCTTCGCAGTTGCTCGAGCTACGCGAAATGCTAAAATCAGACCAAACGCTTAAGGCGGAAGAACATATCAACAAGATGTAGATTTATCGGGGCGTAGCGCAGCCTGGTAGCGCGCTTCCTTGGGGTGGAAGAGGTCGCTAGTTCAAATCTAGTCGCTCCGACCAATAGAAAAGGCTTCGGAACTTCCGAAGCCTTTTTTCAATTCTCGCCTTAATCTAAAATATTCTTTCCATCAAAGGATCGCCTCGTCGTAATCACACGGTCGGAAAATACGGTATGCGCGTTCCTTACGTCTCGGATCACCATTATTGGCGTTGCTCCCTCATCACTACGTAAGGCCGGGTAGAAGTGCCGGTTTCCTTTCCTGTCAACAAAAGACACGACATATAGGCCTTCGGGAACCATCATGCGTTTTTACCGTCGGATTCATGGGAAGTGCAAGAAAGTTGCACGCAACCAGGAACGGTGGCCGGATTTGACAAAAAAACGCGGCCCCTCTAAGACCGCATTATTCTAGACCATTTAGGGTATCAAACTAGCTATCGTCTCCCTCTTCTTCCTTTTTCTTAACGGCCTCCGACTCTTTCGTTGAAGAGGGCTCTTCATCATCCCTTCTTCCGGCGCGAACACTGAGTCGAAAGGTGATCATATGCGAGGCAATTAGAAATACAGCGATGACCAGAATCATCACAGCCAGGAAAAATGGATTCAAAAGCGTATTTCCGGCCTTGAGCCCATTATCCGACAAGAATTGCTTGTATCCATTGTCATTGAACAGCAAAAGCAGGCTTCCGACCGTGAAGAAAAGAAACGTCGCAATTCCGGACCACCTAATCCCACTTTCCCAAACCAGGAATAGCGAAACTAGCGTTAAGATCACCAGCGAAGCCCACAAAATCATCCATGCAAATCCAGAATGGTAAGCGAACCCCTCAGAGGCGATGCTCGGATCACCAATGCTGCCAAGCCATGTGTAGGAGTAGAAGGCAACTGCCCCGAAGACGAGCACCCCAACGACAAACAGGCCAAGAAAGATTCGTTTCGCCATATAAACTCCTGGATCACGGTCTTATCGTCAGAAACGCGGTTCGCCCCTGTCGATTGATAAGCAACAGCATTGCGCCTTCACCCGCCTCATCTACGGCCCTGCGCATGTCTTCCGTAGATTCAATCAACTCGCGGTTTACCTCCCTGATGACATCGCCTTCACGAAGACCCGCCTCAGCAGCGGGGCCCTGAGGGTCAACGCTCGAAACAACGAGTCCCTTAATGTCAGAAGGTATTCGGTAACGCGACGCCAATTCGGGAGTTATAGGCTGCACGTTAATCCCTAGTCGTCCGCTTTTTTCAGGGGCATCTTCATCAGGTCGCGCATCATTTGACGCCTGCAGGCCTTCGACATCGTACTCGTCAAGCGAAACTTTGATCTCCTGCTTCTTCTTGTCCCGAATCAATGAGATCTTGATCTCGGTACCCGGCATCGTTGCCGCGACCTTGTTGCGCAGACTGTTTCCGTCGTCGATTTCCTCACCGTTGAACTCGGTAATAACGTCGCCGACCTTTATACCTGCTTTTTCTGCCGCGCCGCCTTCTTTGACGCCGCTTACGATTGTACCGCCGTTACCTTCAATTCCATACTGCTTTCGAATTTCCGGTGTCGTGTTCTGGATGTTGATGCCCAGCATTCCGCGTCGGACTTTTCCAGTCTTTATGAGCTGATCCATCACGGAGGTCGCCATGTTCGAAGGAATAGCGAAGCCGATGCCAATACTGCCTCCCGACCTCGAGAGTATTTGGGAATTGATACCGATCAGCTCGCCCTTTACGTTAACGAGGGCCCCACCGGAATTACCCTGGTTAATCGGTGCATCTGTCTGCAAAAAGTCCTGGAATGAACTCGGGTCCCCAAGACCCGTCGTCCTTCCTTTCGCGCTGATTATTCCGGATGTCACTGTTTGGCCGATCCCCAACGGGTTACCGATCGCCAGTACGATGTCGCCTACCCGGACCTCGTCAGAATCTCCCAGTTTTAGAAAAGGGTAGTCGTCACCCTTGATCTTTATTACCGCGAGATCACTCGGCTTATCAGAACCGACCATTTCCGCTGTATGAGTCGTTCCGTCGCTCATTTCAACCGTAATACGTTCAGCTTTGTCAATTACGTGATGATTGGTAAGAATCGTGCCGTCTTTACTTACGATAACACCAGATCCGGCGCCACGGCTCGGCATACGGGGGCCGCGTGACGACGGGCCGAAGCCTCCGCGTGATTCCTCTTGTTTGAACACCGCTGCAATCTGTACAACCGCAGGCGAAGATTTCTCGACGATATCGGCGTAGGACGATCGCGTTCCGTCAACAACGACGGGTGCTGGAGGTTTACTGGTTTTCTTTGCGGTCTCAGGCGGACTCACATCAGCAGGGTTCAAATAATCACACCCTCCCAAAAACGAGACAGTGAGGACCAAAACGACAACTAACGATTTGCTTCTAAGAATTCTCATAACTGCAAGACACTCCGTAACAATTCCGAATGGGAAATATTCTACTCTAACCTCATATGTATTTGAAATCTCATTCAACTACTTTCATACGAAGCGAAGGGCGCTCAGGTTCTTTGTCGGTTTGAAATATCTCCCTCGGCATTTCCTCGCGCAAACAAAAAAGACGGCCCGTCGACAGACCGTCTTAATCTATTTACCCTCATGGGCAGAACTGTTAAGGGATCTCAACACCAAGATCCTTGTTTGCCAGCGCAAACTGCGGGTGTTTACGGGACTTAATAAATTTCGCCGCTGTCTGCGAGAGAGCTGTCACAAGCATCGGAAGAGCAATCGAAGGATCACTCGGTACATAGGAAGTAACCGCGTTCTTCAGCAGTTTTCCAAATACAGCGGTATGACCACCTGTCACTGACGGCGTCCTAATGCTCAGCGGAACCGAATCGGTGCTTATTGAAACAGCATATTTGTGGCCTCTCGGTTTGGCACGCATGATGTAGGAGGAGATTTCCGTCGCGTTCACCATGTTCTGTGCACCGACGCTGCCCAGCGTAATAATTCCCGAGTTGCGCGTTCGCTGAGAGATTTGCATCGCTTCCAATGCGTCCTGAGTTACATCAAGATTGAAATCGATCTTCTTCTCGAATTTACATCTCGAGATTCCCACCGAAAGCTGAGAAGCCAAAACATCCGGACAATAGATCGGCACCCTCGACTTAAACGCCGAAGTCAAAACGCCGTCTTCGTGAGCGATTTCCGCCAATTCACGACCAATAAGGTGCAGGAACTCGCGCGTCGAATAGGGTCTGGACATTTCCAGCTGATTGATAACACTCCCGATCCACTCGTCAGCCTCCTTATACTCATCGTTGTTCGCCAACGTGTCTCCCAAGCGGGAAATATCTGCTTTTTCAAGTTCTGCGTCGTCCATGCTCGGATGGGCTTGGTAGTGATTTCTTCCCAAAATCTCGTGGATATCCTGAAATAGGACGTTCCCCGACAAGACAAGAACATCGACGAACCGGTTCTTGATGATATACGCGAAGAGCCTTCTCATACCTGACTGAATCAGGTTTCCGGAAACACATAGATAGATCGTCACGTTGTCGTCAAGCATGTCGATCCAAATCCTGTGGGCTTCCGCAAGCTGACGCGCACCAAAGCCGGCACCTTCCATCTTTTCTAACAAGCCGGCTACCGAGCGATCCCTGTCGACCGGAATTGGCCGGGTTGGAACTGTCAGGTATTTCGAAGCCTTTGATTTTTTCTTAACTGCCATATTTTCCCCGAATAGATATATTTCTTAAAAAGATTCCTGAAACAAAAAACCCTATTTATATAGAATCTCAATAAATTATTCAACCACCCTTAAAAATATTCTCCTTCGCGGACAAGCCTCAACACTTTGGAGGCAGCAGCTGACCGTCTTAAATTTGCGGTTAACCGAATCGAAGTCGAAGCCAAGGCGGTGTGAACAAACACAAAGACTAACACATAACTGATGGAAATTGTGGACTTTTTTCCGGGGCGGCAAAATCGGTCAACTTACTTGGCACAGCCGTTGCAATAATAATCTGCGGAGTTACCACGCCGCGCCGGCAACTCCAGTCAGAATACACAGATAAGCCTCATATTTGCTTATACTTAGAGAATTAATAGTAAGGATGCTTTCTGCCGTATCTTGTCAGTAAAATGTGCCAATAAATGTCACATTGATTCCCCAAGACCTACTTCCACGTTGTGAGGATTTGAAATGCCAAAACACGAAAAAGGATTCTCGTTAGTCGAATTGTTGATCGTAGTTGTGATCGTTGGATTGATCGCCGCGATAG
>JABDKD010000199.1 GCA_013003215.1 Pyrinomonadaceae bacterium | reverse complement strand
CGTGAATAGTGAATAGTGAATTGTGAATAGATCCTTCGATCAACAAAACGTTTCACGATTTACGTTTCACGATTTACGATTTACGATTTACGATTCACGATTTACGATTCACTATTCACTATTCACTATTCACTATTCACTATTCACTATTCAGTTAATTCCCTCTCCAGGTCCGCAACGAGTTTTCGCCAGTCCTCCCGTTCGGGAATACCCGGTTTTCTTTTTCCAAAGAACAGGGCTATATCTTTGCCGGCCTTATTGAATAACTCCAGACTTGTGACCGTTCCATCTTCAGTCGGTTTTCTTACCACGAACGCGGAACCAACATTCTCCTGGTCGATATGCAGGTTGAACGCTTCGTCCATTACGTTATACCAGCCCCTCGCCTCGAGAACGTTTTCAACCTTGCCCGTGTGTATCTGAATGATCCCGTCATTACCAACAAACACCATAATCGGCACCTCTCGATCCCGCGCGGATTCAAGAGCGTACTTGAAACTCCCCACAGGAATCTCGCGGGCAAATCGCTCGTCAGCAAGTCGAAGCGCCTGGTGACGGCCAAGCTTGAATTTCTTTAAAAGCGGAAAGAAATCATGAGTGTCCTTTAGGCCTTCCCATTCGTTACGAAATCCTGCGATGTCAATATCATCATCGGGCAGGTCAGGTTGTTTACCGGGTTTTGCACTTACATGGAGTAAAGGGCTTTGATCGTCCGAACGGAATTTCTCAACCAGTTCTTTGTATGCAGCAATGTTACTGTCAGGTGTGAGATAGATCTTGTGAATCGCGGATCCATCCTGGTCAAAGATCTGGATGCTTTGCAGCGTCCCACTAGGATTTTCGAAAGTTGCCGCAAATCCATGATGCCATGAGCGTGTGAATATGCGGAGGTCAATATCGGGATTCACAAACAAGGCCATCCCATGTGGCAGATCGGTTTGCGCGTTTTCATAGACCCCTTTTCTCTCATGAACGATCTGTTGGTTCCGCGTAAGTGCCATGACGCGTCCCAAGGTATGTAGTTCGTGCAATAGTTCCTTGAAATCACTCCGGAGCCTTACGACGTTCTCGCCAATCCCCGTAGCCAGAAGTTCGCCTTCGCTGACCTGTAGCTGATCGGCAGCTTCACGAATGCGGACTTTCGGGTTCTCCAGTTTGAATTGTTCGTATCTACGCTTAAGATCCATTCTATTTTCTAATCCCTTGTGGCTTCTTCCTTTTGCTAATCATAACCAATAGAGATGTATAAAACCTTTCGGAGTTTTTGATTTTCGTCGAATTGAAATCCCAAAACTCCTCAGTGTCCAAAGCGTTGGCTGACACCTGTCCAGCTTCTATGTTAGGTTCAACTCTTCATGCAAACTCAGGAACAATCCAAGGAAATGGAACAACACACTTACTCGATCATGAATCGCGTGGAAAACGACCATTGGTGGTTCCATGGCCGGCGCGCCATATTGCGGGAGTTTATGAGCCAGCTCGTGAATTCACTTGGTTCGGAGAGAGAAGAAGGTTCCAGGTTCCAAGTTCCAAGTTCCAAGTCGGATGAAGAACTCAGGACTCAGAACTCAAAACTCAAAACTCAAAACTTAAAACAGGCTTTCCGCATCCTGGACGTCGGATGCGGAACGGGCGCGAATCTTGAGATGCTCGCTGAATTTGGTGAAGCCGAGGGAGTGGACGTATCAGATGAAGCGCTGAAGTTCTGTCAGTCGAAAGGCCTCAAAGTGCATAAAGGACTTGCCGAAGACCTTCCATTTGAAGATGGCGAGTTCGATATCGTCACTGCTCTCGATGTGGTCGAACACCTGGACGATGACATTGCGGGATTAAAGGAAATCTTCCGCGTCACTTGTGCTGATGGAAAAGCACTTGTTTTTGTTCCGGCGTTTATGTGGCTTTGGGGCGTGCAGGATGACATTTCCAATCATCGTATCCGCTACACAAAAAAGCAGATAACCGAACGCCTCGCGGCTGCCGGTTTTGAAGTCGAGCGCGCTACCTATGCTAATATCACGTTTTTTGCGCCGATTCTGGCCGGCCGCGTTTTGATGCGCGCCACCGGTCTAAGACCCGAGTCCGAAAACAACATAAATGTTTCGGCCTTAAATGGTTTGCTCGGAAGTGTATTTGCAGCTGAGAGACATTGGCTAAAGAAATTCTCGTTTCCATTTGGTGTTTCGATAGTAGTGACGGCTTCAAAACCAGAAAGCAGATGAGTGATAACCCCGCACTTTCAATATTTTTGCCCGTGCTGAACGAAGCGGAGAATCTCCGTCCGATGCACGAGAAGATCTCCGCTGCTTTGGAGGAATTAGACAGAACCGGCGAAGTGATTTATGTCGACGACGGCTCGACCGACGGGTCTCTCGAAATTCTACGCGAGCTTGCGGAATCGGACTCCCGCGTACGTGTAGTTTCATTCCGTCGAAACTACGGACAGACCGCGGCCATGTCAGCGGGAATCGACTCAGCCGAAGGCGATATTCTTATCCCGATGGATGCCGATCTTCAGAACGATCCGGCTGATATCTCGCGATTGCTGGATAAACTCGACGAAGGCTTCGATGTTGTTTCCGGTTGGCGAAAAGATCGCCAGGATAAGTTGATTACAAGGAAACTACCCTCCTGGATCGCAAATTCGATCATTTCAAAGATCGGAGGGGTCCCGCTTCACGATTATGGCTGTTCGTTAAAGGCCTACAGGAGGGAAGTCTTACAGGATGTAAGGCTTTACGGCGAGATGCACCGTTTTATCCCTATCTACGCAAGTTGGGCAGGTGCAAGGGTTACGGAGATTCCGGTGACACATCATCCGCGTACTATGGGCAAGTCGAAATATGGACTTTCAAGAACCATTAAAGTAATATTCGACCTCATAACGATAAAATTTTTGGCGGCATATCAGACGAAACCGCTTTATGTTTTCGGTTCGTTTGGCATGCTTTCATTTATCGGTTCGCTTGTTGCGGGCATTTGGGCATTTGTCCTGAAATTCGGCTTTGGAGTCTCATTTATTCTGACCCCTTTGCCATTGATAACTATTGTTCTACTGGCGATAAGTGTTCAGTTCGTACTGATGGGCTTGCTGGCGGAACTTCAGGTGCGCACCTATCATGAATCGCAGGATAAGCCGATCTACACTGTTCGTGAGCGACTCGGTTTTCGAAAAGATTCTGATTGATCCATTATCGCTTTACGGTTCCTCAGCCGTTGTGAGCTTCTTTGTATCCGGCGTTGGTCCGACGTCATAATTCGAAATGTGTGGAATTGCAGGTTGGGCTTACTTAGATCCTAAACGGCCGCCGATGTTTGGCGACGAGGTGCTGCTTTCGTCAATGTGCGACAGTATGTGGCACAGGGGGCCCGACGCAGAAGGGGTCTGGCTCGGACAAGGTGTAGCTCTTGGAATGCGGCGTCTTGCCGTGATCGATCTCGAAACCGGGGACCAGCCTGTTTGGAACCAGGATAAGAGCGTCATCGTTGTGATGAACGGTGAGATCTACAATTACCGTGAGCTCCGCAAAGGCCTCGAGGAAAGAGGTCACAAATTCTATACTCGTTCCGACACCGAAGTAATTCCGCATCTCTACGACGAACTCGGGGAAGCATTCCTAGATGTGTTAAACGGCATGTTTGCCATAGCACTATGGGATACAAAGCTCGAAAAGCTGATCCTCGCAAGGGATAGATTTGGCGAAAAGCCACTCTATTACGGGACTTTCGATGAGAAGTTGTTCTTCGCATCTGAGCCGAAGGTACTCCTGACGCATCCCAAGATTTCGCCTGTAATCGATCCGAATGCACTTCATCATTATCTGTCGTACGACTATGTGCCGGCTCCGCTTTCGATATTTAAGGGAATCAGCAAACTCCCGGCAGCTCACCAGCTCGTTTGGGAAGCCGGCAAAATCAAGACAATTCCCTATTGGAATCTCAGCTTTGAGAAGAAAAATGAGAACCTCGGAATCGATGATGCGGCCAAGGAGCTAAAAGACCTTCTCTCGGTTTCGGTAAAAGAAAAACTGGTTTCTGACGTTCCCCTCGGAGTGTTGCTTTCGGGCGGTGTCGATTCCTCAACTGTGGCGGCACTCGCTCAGCAGAACAGCTCGAAGAAAGTCAAAACGTTTTCGATCGGATTCGAAGAGGACTCCTTTGATGAATCTGAGTATGCGAGACAAGTTGCTGAACACATCGGTTCGGAACATTACGAAGACCGCCTCAGTGTTAACACGGCCAGGAAGTTGATCAGCGAGATAGGCGGTTGGCTCGATGAACCAATGTCAGACGGTTCGATGATACCCACATTCCTGCTCTCGCGGTTTGTACGCGAACACGTAACGGTGGCATTGGGTGGAGATGGCGGTGACGAGATCTTTGCGGGTTACCCGACCTATTACGGACACAAGATGGCTCGGGTTTATGACGCGATCCCCGGGTTTGTTAAGTCCGGAGTTATAAAGCCGATCGTGAATAATCTGGCGACGAGCACGGACAACCTCTCATTCGACTACAAGGCAAAGAGGTTCGTTTCTTCCGCCGACTATGATCTTGTGAAGCGGCATCATTCATGGTTCGGCTCCTTTAGCGGGGATCAGAAAGAGCAACTACTGACCGATAACGTGCAGTACGTCACGAAAGATATTGATGTGTACCAGCGTGCCAAGGCGATGCTTTCCGAGTGCGACGCAACAAACCGGATCGAGCAGATGCAGTTTTTGGATATGAATTTCTATCTCGCCGAGGACATCCTTACGAAAGTAGACCGTGCCAGCATGGCCGTTTCCCTAGAAGTCCGCGCACCGTTTCTGGACCACAGAGTCGCTGAATTTGCAGCTTCGCTGCCTGCGGATTATAAGCTGAAAGGCAGCTCGACCAAGTACATTTTAAAAAAAGCTGTCGCTGACATACTCCCTGCCGACATCATCAATCGAAAGAAAAAGGGTTTTGGGATGCCGGTTGCCGAATGGCTCAAAGGAACCCTCAATCCCTTGATGCGTGACATGCTCTCCCCGAGCCGTATCATCATCCAGGACCTGTTTAACTATGACTACATTCAACAGTTAATGCGAGAGCATGAGCAGGGAATCGCCAATCACTACAAGCAGTTATGGACACTGCTCGTCTTTGAGCTGTGGTATGAGAACTTTATGAAAGTGAAGCGGTAGTCTGCACTAAGAACTAAGAACTAAGAACTAAGAACTAAGAACTAAGAACTAAGAACTAAGACCTGGAGTAGCGCTGAAAGCGCGGCAGTAACATAGCCAGTGGTAAGCGCGAAGCGCGCAGCCTCTGGTCAGATAATGAAAAAACGTCTTGGCCCTGGAAGGGCCTTCATGCCTTAGAGGTTTCGCTTTGCTTAAACGGACAGGATGTCCGCGGTTTACTCGGCATTGGTCAGAGATTATTTACGCTGGTCTCGCTAGCGCTAGAGCGGACAGGGATGTCCGCGGTCCTTCGCGTTTATAGTGGTTGCGATCTGAGTTGGAGCGTGTAGTTTGACCCTCGTCCCTTCCTCAGACCTCGGGCCTCAGACCTCAGAACCCTAAACTCTGATCTCTAAACTCTGATCTCTAAACTCTGATCTCTAATCTCTAATCTCCGCAGCCCTTGACACCCTCCCCCCCCAAATGCGATTCTCACACGGTGAGTAAGTACTTACTAATATGATGGATGGAGAGTGATTTGGTCGGAGCAGCGGACAACACGATACACAGAATGGCGGGAGATGAGCGCCGACAGCAGCTACTTGAAGTGGCGATGCATCTTTTTTCCAAGCATGGTTTTTCCGGTACCACAACGAAGCGGATCGCTGAAGAAGCGGGCGTTTCGGAGGCTATGGTCTTCAAGCACTTTGAGAACAAGGATCAGCTTTACACCGACATAATCGATCACAAGGCCTGCAGCCTTGGGATGGAGAGCCCGATGTCGGTTCTTAGCGATTTTGTTGAGGCAAAAAATGACTTCGGCGTCTTTTATCACCTCGCCTTGAATGCATTGAATCATCACCGCCAGGACACAGAGTTCATCAGGCTGCTCTTACATTCGGCCCTCGAAGGCCATGCAATGGCACGGACGTTTTTTGACAGTTACGTAACGACTATCTACGAGAGTATTGGTGAATACATAGAGGAGCGGCAAAAGGATGGTGCCTTCAGAGAAGTGAATCCAAAGATCGTCGTTCGAGCCTTCTCGGGTATGTTCATCCATCATTCAATGACAAATATTATTTGGGACAAAGATCAGAAGCTTCTGAAGGTCTCGAACGAAAGAGCGGCAAAAGAATTCGCGACAGTGCTGTTGGACGGGATCAGAAAAAAGGACTCATCATCCGATGAGCAGAATTCTACGCAAGTACAGAGTTAGGGGTAATTCCAACGCAATGAAGAAGTATCTTTTCATAATTATCATCGCAGTATTCGTTGCCGCCTGTGGCGGTTCAGGATCCGAGAGTGGCAACTCGAACACCGGGACTGAAAACGCGCGGGTCGAAGTGAAAACTGAACTCGCAAAAACGGTTGAGATTCCTACCTATTTCGAGGCTACCGGTACTCTTGCCAGTGATGCCGAGTCGAATGTCGCGCCAACAATTGGCGGCAAGATTGTTCGGGTGAATTTCGATGTCGGAAGCTACGTACGAAAGGGCGCACCGATGGTAGAACTCGACGCCGGTGACGCCAGAATCCGACTGAATCAAGCGAAGGCACAGGCGAACCAAGCGAGAAAAACTGTGAAGCAAGCCGAAGCCGGGGTCGAACAGGCAATTGCGAACCTCAGACAGGCACAGATCAGGCTCGGGGTAAAAGATGGCGAAACGTTTGCGATTAAGGACTTCTCTCAGGTGATTAGCGTCACGGCGCAGCTTGACCTCGCTGAGAAGGAGCTTATCCGTTACACGCAGCTTTTGGAGTCAGGCGATGTCTCGAGGTCGGTCTATGACCAGAAAAAGGCGGCCAGGGATGGGCTCCGCGGTCAACTCGCTGAAGCGCGGTCAAATGCTGCGGTAGCGATAAAGGCGATTACGTCTGCCGAGAAGGCAGTGAGTGTTGCGAGGACGCAGGTGGGTAACGCAAACGCAGCGGTTGCGACAGCCGAAACTCAGGTCGCACAGGCGGAAAAAGCCGTTCGCGACAACACGATCTATGCGCCAATCAGCGGCTACATTTCGGAACGAAACGCTGACCCCGGTGAATTCATTTCTCCAAACCAACCCAACGCGAAACTGGCAACGATCGTTAGGACCGCGGTTCTTCGACTTAAGATCGATGTCCCGGAGCAGTCGATCGGAAAGGTGGCGGTCGGACAAGGCGTTTCCGCGCAGGTCTCCGCTTATCCGGATCGAAAATTCGCCGGTACGGTCACGCGAATACTGCCCAGCCTGAATCCGCAATCGAGGACCCTAACGGTCGAGGCCGAAGTTGATAACGTCAACGGGATGCTGAAACCGGGACAGTTTGCGACTGTGAGAATCACTCAATCAAAACCTGCCCCAGCCGTCATGGTTCCAGCCAAAGCAGTGCGTGCTTTAGGCGAGCGGAATGTCGTTTTTATCATCAAAGACGGTGTGGCACTTGAAAGACAGGTGAAGGTCGGACTGCTAGAAGACGACATGATCGAGATCAAGCAGGGGCTTCAAGAGAACGAAACGGTAGCGGTTACGAATGTCGAAAAGCTTACGGACGGAAGTATTGTTGCGCAGTGACGCGGAGCGTCAGCCGCAGTTTCAAGTTTCAAGTTCCAGGTTTCAAGTTTTTGTTACCTGGGACATGTTTTGGGTACAGACAGAGGATAGAAGGAGGTTCATGTTTGTTTGAAGTAACACGTAATTACGGAGGACAAAGATGGCGACAGTTAAGAACTTTGAAGAATTATAGTGCTGGAAGAAGGCTAGAGTAGTCACTTCTCACGTATATCGAATAACGAAAAAGGAAGGATTCTCTAGAGATTTTGCATTGATAAATCAAATCAGGAAATCGGCAGTGTCAGTTATGTTGAACATTGCCGAAGGGTTTGAACGTGACGGAAACAAGGAGTTTTATTAACTTTCTTTCGATTGCAAAAGGATCGATTGGAGAAGTCAGAGCACAGTTATACGTCGCGAGAGACCAAGAATATATAGATGAAAATGAGTTTCGGTTGTTGAAAAGTCTTGCAACTGAAAACAGTAAAGTGATTTCCGGACTAATTGGTTTTCTCAAACGATCGGGAATAAAGGGTCGAAAATACAAGCAGCGAACTTGAAACTTGAAACTTGAGACTTGGAACTAAATCATGCAGTGGTTAGCAGAAATATGTGTTAAACGGCCGGTATTCGCGACGATGTTGATTTTGTCGTTGATGGTCGTCGGAGCGTTTTCGTTTTTTTCGCTCGGGGTTGACCTGTTTCCAAAGGTCGATTTTCCGACGATCACGATTACGACCATCAACCCGGGTTCGTCTCCCCAGGAGATTGAAACCGAGATAACCGAGAAGATCGAGGAGTCGGTAAATACCGTCAGCGGGATCGATGAGTTGCGTTCGACCTCGCTCGAAGGGCTCTCGCGTGTCTTTGTTCAGTTCCAGCTTGAGAAGGATGTAAATGTGGCCGCCCAAGAGGTCGAGAACCGTGTTCAGCAGATCATTCCGGATCTGCCGGAAACTGCTGAACAGCCAACGGTTCTTAAGCTCGACTCCGACGCGGCACCCGTTCTGCGAATCGTCGTCTCGGCACCAAAAAGTCTTCGGGATGTAACCGATGTTGCGAAGAACAGGGTCAAAGAGCGGATCGAGTCTATCAATGGCGTTGGCCAGGTAACCATCGTAGGCGGTCGAGAACGGCAAATAAATGTTTGGGTGGACCCGGACAAAATGCGTTCTTATAACGTTACTCCGGTTGAAGTTACAGCCGCGCTCAGAGTTCAGAACCTGGAATTTCCGGGTGGAAGACTAGATGAAGGCGCACGTGAAATCAATATTCGGACCCTCGGAAAAATCCGCGAGGTTGAAGATTTTGAGAACGTAGTTGTTGCCAACCGGAACGGCTATGAGGTGAAGGTCAAGGACATCGGAACTGTGGAGGACGGAGGCGAAGAGCTTCGCTCGCAGTCATTCCTCAACGGCAAACCCGCTGTCACACTGATTGTGTCCAAGCAGTCCGGTGAAAACACCGTCGCGGTTGCCCACAGTCTCAAAGAGGTCCTGGATGAGGTCCGATCTGAACTTCCCAAGGATTTTAAGCTCCAAATAATCGGAGATAACTCGATCTTTATCGAGGCCTCGCTGGCGTCGATCGAGGAACATTTGATAGTCGGAAGTATCCTGGCGACTATAGTCATCTTCCTCTTCCTGTGGAACTGGCGCTCGACCCTAATCGCAGCAATCGCTATTCCCACATCCATCGTTTCAACTTTCGGGCTGATGTTCGCCATGGGTTATACCCTCAATCAGATCACGATGCTTTCGTTGACACTGATGGTCGGAATCGTCGTCGATGACGCGATTGTTGTACTCGAAAACATCTATCGGTTTATAGAAGAAAAGGGAATGTCTCCATATCGTGCCGCGATCGAGGGAACACGGGAGATCGGTCTCGCGGTCCTGGCAACGACTCTTTCGCTGATGGCGGTATTTGTCCCGATCGGTTTCATGCAGGGAATTGTCGGAAGGTTTATGTCGTCGTTCGGTCTGACTTCGGCTTTTGCTGTCGGAATCTCGATGCTTGTTTCGTTTACATTGACACCGATGCTCGCGGCGCGGATCATCCGGCTTAACCGGGATAAGAGGGCGGAAGAAGAGGGGGAAGAAGAGAGTTCAGAGTTCAGAGTTCAGGGTTCAGAGGGTGAGAGCTCAGAGTTCAGAGATCAGAGTTCAGAGAGCGAAGAAAGTTCTAAATCTGGAATCAACAACTCTGAACTCGAAACTCAAAATTCTGAACTTGAGCACTCGAGTGCGAGCGGTCACGGAAAGTCAGGTGAGGAAACGAGTAAGGATTCCCGTGTCTACAGGTTCATCGAAAACACATACGAGCAGATGCTCATATTTTCGATGAAAAACCGCTGGATGATCGTAGCGGCCTGCCTGTTGGTAATCCTAAGCATCGTTCCGTTGTTTATGTTTGTGGGAAAAAACTTCCTGCCGGTCGATGACCAGTCCCAGTTCGAGGTTTCGCTTCGCACGGATGAAGGAACCTCATTGCAGGCTTCCTCAGTGCTCTTTGAACGGATTGCAACCGACATCCGACAGCTCCCCGGTGTGACAGATACTTTGATCACAGCGGGAGGCGGCCAGGCGTCTGCCGTAAATGCCGGAACAATTTATGTACGGCTTACAGATCTTTCGGAAAGAGATAAATCTCAGGACGAGTTAATGGTCGCGGCTCGTGAGCTGCTTGCAAAGTATCCCGATAATCTCCGTGCGGCAGTACAACAGGTGCAGGCGTTTTCGGGAGGGGGATTTCGAAATGCGAACGTCCAGTTCGTAATTGGCGGTCCGGACCTTAAGAAACTTGAAGAGTATTCTGAGCAGCTTATCGAAGTGATCAAAAAGAACCCCGATGCGGTAGATGTCGACACTACATTGATCAGCGGGAAGCCTGAAGTCCAGCTGGAGATCGACCGTGAAAAAGCAGCGGATCTCGGCGTACGTGTGGGTGATATCTCACAAGCGCTGAACATACTGGTTGCCGGTCAGCAAGCGACAACCTATAACGAAGGAACGGAGCAATACGAAGTCCATGTGCGAGCCCGAAACGATTATCGTACGGATCTGGAAGGCTTGAACCGCCTGATCGTCCCTTCAAGTAAACTTGGAGCCGTAACCCTCGACAATGTAGTCGAAGCGAAGGAGGGAACCGGTCCCTCCGCCATCGAACGAATCAACCGTCAACGCCAGGTGACGATCCTCGCAAATACCCGTCCCGGAGGATCGGCGGCGAGTATTACCGCTGATCTCGACAACGCGGTAGCGAGCCTGAATCTTCCGTCAACGTACAGATCGGGATATGTTGGCCAGTCAAAAGAAATGGGCAAGGCGGGTTTCTACTTCATGATCGCGATCTCGCTGTCCTTTGTCTTCATGTACATCGTACTCGCCGCTCAGTTCGAATCATTTATACACCCGATCACGATTCTGCTCACATTGCCGATCGCCGTGCCGTTCGGAATCATTTCGATACTAATTGCCGGGCAGACATTGAACATCTTTTCCGGTCTCGGATTCCTGCTTTTGTTCGGAGTGGTTAAAAAGAACGCGATTCTTGTGATCGACCATATTTCTACGCTCCGCGAGCAGGGGTACTCGCGTTACGACGCGATATTGAAAGGTAATAAAGATCGCCTCCGGCCAATTCTGATGACTACGATCGCGCTGATCGCGGGAATGACTCCGCTGGTTATTGCTCGCGGTGCCGGAGCAGGTACAAACCGTTCAGTGGGTGTACTTATTGTGGGCGGACAGGCGCTTTGTCTGCTGCTGACGCTCTTGGCCGTACCCGTGTTTTATTCATATTTTGACGATCTTGGAAATCTCAAGATCTTCAAGGGCATGACGAAGGGAATGCAGGTCGTTAGAAGAAAAACGGCTGAGGCAGCGACATCAATTACCTCGTTGTTCGGATCGAAATGAAGAATCTTCTGATTATTCAGGGTCATCCGGATGTAACAAGCCTGTGCGGAGGGCTGGCCGATGCGTACGAGAATGCCGCCAGGGAATCAACATTTGATGTACAGCGTTTGGATGTTGCGGATCTCGACTTCGATCCGGTACTTCATCTTGGTTACAAGGAAATACAGGAACTTGAGCCGGACCTGCGGCGGGCGCAGGATCTTATCAAGTGGTCAGATCACCTGGTGTTTGTATACCCGACTTGGTGGGCGACCATGCCGGCACTCTTGAAAGGATTCATTGATCGGGTTTTTCTCCCAGGATTCGCGTTTAAGTACCACGATGAAGGCCCCTGGTGGGACAAGCTTCTTGAGGGGCGTTCCGCGCGAATCATATCGACGATGGATGCTCCGAAGATCTATTTCTGGTTGGCATACCGGGGCGCGGGACACAATGCGATGAAGCGTGCGACCCTTCAGTTTTGCGGTATCAAACCGGTTTCGATAACGACATTTGATCGTGTGAAATCATCTGACGAAGCCAAACGAAAAGGCTGGCTCGAGAAAGCTGCCGAACTCGGAAGGCGCGGGGTCTGAGCATGGAATTGTCGATAAAAGTATCTTTGCTGTTTGCCGGGATCTTTCTGCTAAACGGAATGGTCACAGGCGTTTGGAAGTACGCAAAGATCATGGGTTCGGACGACCACAGGGCGCCGGTTTATGTAGATATCGCGCACCGGACGTCGTTTTTTTACAGCTTTGCGAGTCTCGTGATAGCGAAACTCATTGAGTACTCGCCATTTTCCGGTGGCTGGCAGGTGGTAATCGTACTGATACCGCTTATCTATTTCCTAATAACGATCATTGCCTATGTGACCGAGGGCATGTTCGAACGAACGGAGAACATGTTCGAAAAAAGGAATTTTAAGACGACCTGGTTTATGTACAGCCTGATTACAGCGGAAATTGGCGGTTTTGTTTTGATCCTGGGGGGATTTATTTATACCCAATTCATTTCCTGATCACCTTTGGATCGCCGGTGGGAATCCGGTATTTAGTTATGAAGTATCAAGCAATATTAATGTTGATCGTATTGTTTGCGATAAGTGCAGTCGCACAGGATCCGGCAAAGACGCCGCCCGTCGTAAACGATGTACAGGACGCAAAACCGGATACCGTAAAATCGGTTCCGGATATTGCCAGCGGATTCGAATCGAAATCCACCGCTTTGCCAAACATCGGCAGGGTTGGGGTGGATATGAGAATGCAGGTTCCGATCTCTGCAAAAGAAGTGATCGTTCGTGCGCTGGAGAATAATGGTGACATTGAGGTTTCCAGAAAGGATGTGAAAATTGCCGAATTTGATTTAACTGCTGCTGACTTGCCGTTTACGCCTGTGATTTCAGGTCAGACGTATTTTGAACGTGAGACGGCCCCTAACGTAAGCATTTTCAATACGAATCCATCGACAACGAACAAGTCTTTGGTGGGAGAACTTTCGTATTCAGGTATTGACAAGCGTTTCGGCACATCTTTCTCAGTGACATTCAAAAACCGGCGACTATCCACTGACAACCCGGTCTCGATCTTGAGTCCCCAGTACGATTCATCGTTGGAATTCCGTGTAAGCCAGCCGTTGTGGCGAGGTCGAAAGAGTGATGATAACCGAAGGCGAATCGAAATCGCGCGCCAGAATCTGAGGCTGACCGACAAGCAATTCAGACAAAAGGCGATTGAGATTACCGCCAGTGTTCAAAAAGCATATTGGGATCTGACGTTTGCGCTGCGGAATCTGAAGGTCCAGCGGGATGGTGTTGGTGATGCGAAGCAGCAACTTGAGCACAACAAACGGCTCGTCAAAGAAGGTGTCTTGGCTCCTGTTGATATTCTTGCTGCCGAAACACAGGTTGCGAATCTTGAGCTGCAGGTTTATGCGGCCCTCGAACAGGTTAATCGGGCGGAAAACTACTTGAAGGGGCTGATCTCATCAAATAAAGATGATGAGTTGTGGATGAAGTCATTGGTTCCCACCGATCAGGTCGACCTGACTGTGCCGAACACCACACTGCCTGAAGCCCTCGCGCTTGCGTTGGATAACCGAATCGAATTCGACATTCTCGAGGTTTCGAAACAGATCAACGAATACGATCAACAATTCTACAAAGACGCCCTGGACCCGATCATCGACGTGTTTGCGAGTTACAAATCGAACGGGATCTCCGGAACTGCAAACTCGAGCGTCGGAACATTCTTTTCGAATTCCTCTACCACGACAAAGGTGAACGAGGTTATTACCCGTGTAAATGCGCTTGATCCGAACATGCCCCCGATCGACATACTTCCCATTCCGCCCCCTCAAACGGTTCCAACATCGATAACCGGAAATTACCTCAGCTCCGTGACGGACATTTTTGCTAACAGGTATCCGACCTTCAGTGCCGGAGTAACTTTTACTATCGCACCGAACGGCAAGGCGCAAAGAGCATTGCTTGGAAAGGCCTATGTCGAGGGTGAAAAGATCCGGGTTCAGAGACAGCAGCTCGAACAGTTAGTGCAGATCGATGTACGTAATGCGCTCCAGACGCTGCGAACTTCCGAAGCGAGACTTCGAGCGGCGGCGATCTCCCGCGAGAATAGCGAGAAGCAATACGAATCCGAAAAGCGAAAATTAGACGCCGGATTAACTGATATCTATAAAGTGCTGGAACGGCAGACAGCTTTAATGAGAGCAAGAAGCGCAGAACTACAGGCAAGAACCGAACTAAATAAGTCGATCGCCGAATTGCAGCGAGCGACAGGGAACTCACTTAAGGCGAATGACGTCGAGACGAAGCTCGTTAAATAGTTGACTGAGTTGACTGAGTTGACTGAGTTGGCAGAGTTCAATGAGTTAGGTGAGTTCACGAAGTTCACGAAGTTGACGAAGTTGACGGAGTCGGAATCCTTAACGAGGCCGTCTCAATGGAAGAATGACGAAATATTGGTGGGTGTCTTGCATTGGACAGCGTGTAGATTCGGATGCTTCAAGCCGCGTATGCGGCGTTCTGATCGTAGCCGTGGTCTTAAACCACGGGAAGAGACGCAAGAAGAGTTGGCGTCGCGTTAGCGACGCATGAATTCAATTGTCGCTGACGCGACAAAACGTCTAATTCCCCGAATCCCGCGGACTCAAGTCCACGGCTACGATCAGTTCGTCACTCCGTGACTTTTTCTAGTTCAAAGCATGTTTGTCTTTCTAGGAAACATAAGGGTCAGGTTCGTAAGATCTTGTTCATTCCATTTCAACCACAGGGTAGAGGTGGACTCCGAAAAGACGCAAAGCAACTGCTTTTACCCAACTTTTGAGACATCCTTTGGAGGTCTGCTAGACGTGGCCTTCAGGCAACGGTCACGAAACACCACCACGTTTCTCGTCGCGTCAGCGACGAGTGAATGAATAACTTCGCGACATGCGTCGCTCATGCGGACGGGCCGTCCGCGCTCCGGCAAGAAAACCAGAACTAGCGCCATCCCGCCATCCCGCTACCGCGGGCGGTTCTGATTGCCATCGCCTACCGGCGACGGTTCTGATTGCACTCCCGTCAACTCGCCATCCCGCCATTCCGGCATCCCGTCATCCCGCTATCCCTCCATCTCGCCATCCGCTAAATGCCCATCTATTGCAGAACTATTACAATTGCATTCCTAAAATACTGCTACAGTTATATAAAAGGAATATGCGGCGTCAACTGCGGGGCGAAACCTCGAGTGTAGGCTTGGCGGCTTTTTCGCCGAACAATTTCAGGGAGGCTGAACGATGAAGATACTGCTTGTGTACCCGGTTTTTCCCGATACCTATTGGAGTTTTCGCCATGCACTCACATTTGCGGGCAAAAGTTCGGCGTTTCCTCCGCTTGGCCTGATGACTGTTGCCTCGATGCTTCCTGATAGTTGGGAAAAGCGTTTGGTGGACATGAATGTCGAGTCGCTCTCCGATGAAGATATTGAATGGGCCGATATGGTGTTTCTCAGTGCGATGATCGTTCAAAAGGACTCGCTGGAAGAAGTCGTCGCTCGGTGCAATGCAAAAGGCAAAAAGGTCGCGGTTGGCGGTCCTTTTGTCTCGACAGGGTCTCCCGAGTTGTCAGAAGCGGATCACATTTTCGTGGGCGAGGCTGAAACCACTCTTCCGGAATTCATACACGACCTTGAGCTCGGCGTTCCTGAACGAATCTACAAAGCGGACGAGCGTCCGTCGCTCCAAGAAACTCCCGTTCCCGACTTTGGATTGATCGATATCGAAAACTACAGTTCGATGAGTGTT
The DNA here is from genome assembly GCA_013003215.1 of Pyrinomonadaceae bacterium. Taxonomy (GTDB): domain Bacteria; phylum Acidobacteriota; class Blastocatellia; order Pyrinomonadales; family Pyrinomonadaceae; genus Aridibacter. The sequence goes on along the minus strand of JABDKD010000199.1, from coordinate 19,787 downwards.
CAGTATTCGAGAGGGTGTCCATTTCAATGTGAGTTTTGTGACATCATCGAGATCTACGGCCGCAAGCCGAGGACCAAGTCGAACCATCAGATGCTGGCCGAACTGGACGCGCTCAAGGCAACTGGTTGGCGCGGAATGGTCTTTATTGTCGATGACAACTTCATCGGAAACAAAAAGAATGTCCGCGGACTTTTGCCTGAGTTGATCAGTTGGTCCGAAAGGAACGGATCACCATTTTCATTCTTTACCGAGGCAAGTGTGAACTTGGCGGAAGACGATGCACTGCTCGAGAAGATGGAAGAGGCAAGATTCCGAAGGGTCTTTCTGGGAATCGAGACCCCTGCGGAAGAGAGTCTTAAAGAGGCACAGAAATCTCAAAACACAAGACGGGGACTTCTAGAGTCCGTCAAAAAGATCCAGAGTTACGGCATGGAAGTGATGGCCGGTTTTATCGTTGGATTCGACAATGACCCTGAAGACATCTTCGAACGGCAGATCAATTTTATTCGCAAAAGCGGGATTCCACTGGCAATGGTCGGGCTGCTGACGGCGCTCCCGGACACCCAGCTTTGGCGCCGACTCGAAAGCGAGGGTCGACTGCTGAAGGAATCCACAGGGAACAACACTGACTGCTCCCTGAATTTCGTTCCCAAGATGGATAAGGAACGGCTCGTCGAGGGTTATAAGGCGGTTCTGCAAAATATCTACAGCCCGCGTGAATACTATCAAAGGGCGCTGGACTGCATTTCACATTTCAAAAAGGATAAGATCCTCACTCGCAAAATAGATGTGATACAGGATTTGAAGTCACTCACAAAACTGCTTTTGACATTGGGTGTAAAAGACAAAGGCCGCATCCGTTTCTGGAACTATCTGATCAAGTTGGTCATGTTTTATCCCCGTGAGTTTGGCCATGGGATGACTCTTGCGGCGATGGGCTACCATTTTCGAAAAGTAACAGCGGCGAATATTGACTGACACAGTTCAGAGAACAGCGAGCATCGTTCAGAGTTCAAAGTTCAAAGTTAGAAAATCCGGAATTCCTTAAGAGCACCGCAGGTGCGGTAATAGCTTAGCCCCGGGTGAGCGAAGCGTAACCCGGGGTATGTTGATGAATATCGTTTTAGCCCCGGCAGGGGCGACGGGAAATGGGATCTCAGACGACGGATTCCGAATTCAGCCGCCCGCTTACGCAGGCGGGAATGATCGCCATCGGCTTACGCCGACGGTACCGATTTGCATTCGCATGAAACCAATAGTCAAAAAAAATAGCGGCCCGCGTTTGCGACCCGCTATTGCTATCTTAATGACTTTGAGCAGCTACCATTCGATATCTACTTCGTAGTCGTCCGCTCCTCCGTCTTCATCGAACACAAGAATTACTGCCGTGTAGTCGTTTCTCGCGCTGGGTTGTTCGAGGATCGAAACGTCTCCGCGTCCTTCACGTTTGTTCACACGTACGGTTCCCGGACGTGCAGCCAGGTAACCGGCGACCTCAAAACTGACGTTCGTAAGGCCCGTCTTCCATTCGTCGATTGATTCAACATCCTCACCGGTGATTCGAATGATCGTCCGCGAATCAACCCGACCGCGCCAGCTCACCTTACCTGACGAATATGCTTCGACGGTGTTTCTGGAAGTCCAGGCGATTCTAAGCTGGTAGTTGTCGCGGCCCCGTCTCGGATCATAGATCTGGACGATTCCGGTAAAGTCGTTACTTCTTGCAGGCTGCTGGATCACGAAAACCGTACCCCGGCCGTCGAGTTTCTGGACGGTCATCGTGGCCGCACGTCTCGGCAGTGCGCCCTGTACGGTTGCTCTCGTATTCGTAACGGGACCCGCAACTGCCTGTGTTGTGACCTTCCCGCCTTTGATTACCACGTTTACCCGGTTATCGACCCTGCCGTACCAATTGACTACGCCCGAAGAAGTGCCGCGATTGCGTGTGGGGAGGTCAGTCCTTCGCGTCGGGAAGCGGTTATTGCCACCCATCGGAGTATCGTAACGCTTCTCACGACCGTCGTACCCGTCGTAGTAACCCTTGCTGTAATAGTCCACGTAGTTCCGGTCATATTGACCTTCATAGCGAGCCGGGAGCCTGCTTATGTTCCGGTTCTTGTCATCCCGTCCATCATCAAATCCCTGATCATAGGTGTTTTTCTGGACATCGCTCCAACGCGTAAAGGGACGCACGCTTGCAAAACCGTCGTCGTATCCACTTTGGTAATATGTCTCGTATTGTTTCTCGAATTTGGACCGATAACGCTTGTAATCATTAGACTGGTTACGTTTAGCGTCATTCGCTCCGTCCTGATAGCCTTCCTCGTAATAACCGCAACGAATTGGGCTCATACGTACCTTGTCGCAACTCTGAGCAAACGAGGTCTCAGCAATTGCGACAAAACACGAAACAAAAAGCGCCGCAAATATTAGTTTCTTCATAGTTTTGAAAAGGGGCAAAAATTAGCGGGACCTAAGTCCCGCTTTCGTTAGTTACTATTGTTGATAATCGGTGAATCTGATCGAGCGGACTATATTATTGAACGCTCGATTGTAAATTCTTGCTTCAGCCGAAGGAGCTACACCGACAAAATAGAACATATCTCCGTTTCTAAGCATCGCCGTATAAATAATGGCGTACTCGGTTTTGCCGGTAACAGGTGAACGACCAGACATCTGAGTGGCATAGGCATTTCTTCCATTCATGGAGAATCGCGAATACCCGGTCGTCTGCCGCAGATATGTATTCGCCTGGAGAATACCTTTCACATACTCCTCGGTTGCTCTTTCCAGAGTCCTTTGCTGGGTTTTATAAGCACCTACCAGCGAACCATGCGTGATTCCATCCTTTCCGTATGCCCCTTCAGGCGCAAACCAGATATCGCTCTGGCCCGGGAAATTTTTCCAGTTGCTGGGAACTCTGAATCTTACGACGCCGGCGTTATAGCTTACCGTTCGTGAAGACGGATATCCGACACGCTGAGTGTACCGGCCGTTCTCCATACCGGTCGATTGTCCCGTGGTTCCACCGCTTTGCCGGTTCTTGGCTTCTTTCTCAATTTCAGCCATCGATTTCGCACGCGGCATCTCACGGAATTTCGCTTGAATTCGCGTGAATCCGCGTGTCGACTTAATCGGATTGGGTGAAACGCGAAGCAATTCAGCCTCACGGTTAATTGTGGCAAAACGCTTATCCGGGTCAGGGTGCGAACTCAACCATTCGGGAGGGCGTCCACCCTCGCTCTGACCGGAAATCGTCTTGAACATGTTTGCCAGGTCACGTGGGTCATACCCCGCGTCGGCCATGATTCGTGCGCCCAGGATATCAGCCTGTGTTTCATACTTTCGGCTATATCTAAGTTGATAACCCGCCGCGAAGATTGCACCTAGTTGTGCGCCAGCCTGACCACCCAGAATCGCGCCGCCAAGAATCGCGCCGATTCCCAGGATCTGGTTCTTCAGACTCGACTGCTTTGTTGCTTGTGCCGTTCCGTGTCTAAGGGCAGCGTGACTAATCTCATGCGCCATAACACCGGCCATCTCGCCTTCGTTTTTGGCTGCTTCGATCATGCCCCGGTTTACGTATAGAAAACCTGCGGGCAAGGCGAACGCGTTAATATCCCGTGCGTTGACGATCTTAAATTGATACCTAAATTTTGGCTCATCAAACTCGTTTGGAATTGAAGCCACAAGCCTTCTTCCAACTTCCTGAATGTAAGCGCCAGATTCCCGGTCCTGTAATATTGGAAAATCATTCTCAACCTTCGCCGAATACTCGGTTCCAATCTTTACATCATCTTCAACCTTGTACTTATTCTTTGGCATGGATATCTTCGTCTGCGCAGTAACGGCCATCGGCGTTACCAGCAACATCCACGCTAAAGTCAGCACAGTCAGCTGTTTACCCAAGTGTAGTTTCTTCATAATATCTCCGGGGGGTCTTGCTTAATAAGCTGTTTGAATAGGATCAGTTTATGCAATTGTGCGTTTTATGGCAATTGTTAGCTTAGAGAGCCCTTGTGTGATGAAAGACAAGCGGAATTTGTTCGCTGCTCATCTTGTAAATAAGCTCAAAAATTAGAAGAAAAAGGTCTTATGACTCAATTTTTTGAATATTTGGGTTAGAAACTTCAGAAAGTGTTAATTTCGTGTTAAATCAGGCGTCTTTACGCTTCCCGCCTTTTGAGAATCATTATAATTTAGTCCGAGAATCGGACAAAAACCGACACAAAGTTAAGGAGAAAATTCTATTTCTATATGAAGAATCTAAAGATAACTGTGCTTTTTCTATTGTCTGTAGCTTTGGTTGCCGCAGGCTGCAGCCCGGAATCAACGGGCAGCGGAGGCGGACCAGTAGGCCTGCAGGGTGCGGGAGCGAGTTTCCCGAAACCGATCTATGAAAAATGGATGAACGAGTACGGCAAAATTAAAAAAGATATAAGGATTGACTACCAGTCGGTCGGTTCGGGTGCCGGACAGAAAGCGATCTTGTCGGGCACTGCTGACTTTGGTGCGTCTGATGATCCAATGAAAGATGAGGATCTGAAGAAGGCGGACGGCGACCTGTTACATATCCCAACGGTTTTGGGTGCTGTTGTTTTGACATACAACCTGGAAGGCGTCAAAGAGCCTTTGAAGCTAACACCCGACACGATTGCCGGTATTTATCTGGGTGAGATCAAGAAATGGAACGATCCGAAACTTGCCGCTGACAATGAAGGCGTTGAGTTGCCGGACGCAGAGATCTCCCCCGTTTATCGCGCAGATTCGAGCGGAACCACCGCCGTGTTTACTGATTTTCTATCGAAAACGTCTGAAGACTTCAAAGAAAAAGTAGGGCCGAGCAAACAGCCTAACTGGGTTCAGGGCGTTGGTGTTGGTGCCAAGGGTAACGACGGTGTCATGGGACAGGTTAAGAATACTCCCAACACAATAGGTTATGTTGAGATCGCTTTTGCCAAGGAAAACAAACTTCCTGCCGCTCTTGTTAAGAACAAAGCGGGCAATTTCGTAGAGGCTTCTATCGCCAACGTATCAGCCGCAGCGCAAGGATCGGCTGAATCGATGCCGGATGATATGCGCATGAAGATCACTAATGCGGAAGGTGATAACGCGTATCCGATCTCGAGCTACACCTATATTCTTGCATTCAAGGATCAGAAGGATGCAGCAAAAGGAAAAGCGCTTGTCGATTTCCTTTGGTGGGCATTGCATGACGGTTCGCAGTATGCAGAAAAGCTTCACTATGCTCCGCTGCCTGATGCGGTCCTGAAGAAGGTCGAGGCAAAGATCGACACAATTGAGTCCGGTGGGAAGAAGCTGAGAACAGGAGCGTAAAGAGGCTTGTCGAAAACCGGAACAATCGGAGACAGTGTCTTCCGAACCATATTGATCATATTCGCAGCAACGATACTAGTTATCGTTGCTGCGATGATCGCTATGATGGTGCAGAACTCGATACCGACCATTCGTGAGTTTGGTTTCGGGTTTCTCACCGGTTCGCGCTGGCTTCCTGCTTCTGATATCTATGGTGCCCTTCCGTTTATCTACGGCACGATAGTATCGTCGTTGATCGCATTGATACTGGCGGTGCCACTTTCACTTGGAATCGCTATCTTCCTAGTGGAACAGGCCCCGGCGAGAATAGCCCGCCCGATCGCGTTCATGGTCGAGCTCCTCGCCGCGATCCCATCTGTAGTTTACGGCCTCTGGGGAATCTTTGTCCTGGCACCTTTCATACGCGTGTATCTGGGGCCGTTTCTCCAGAACTATTTCGGTTTTATTCCGCTCTTCCAGGGTCGTCTAACCGGGATCGGCATGCTGACAGGCGGGATAATCATGGCCTTGATGGTCACTCCCATAGTTACCGCCGTTGTAAGGGATGTTCTTGAAGTCGTTCCGACAGCTCAGCGGGAAGCCGCATTGGCGCTCGGAGCGACAAAATGGGAGACAACTGTAATCGTGCTGGGTAACGCAGCTTCAGGAATTGCTGGGGCAGTTGTCTTGGGGCTTGGCCGTGCCCTCGGTGAGACGATGGCAGTGACGATGGTAATCGGAAACTCGCCACAAATATCGGCCTCATTGTTTGAACCGGCTTATACGATTGCATCAGTACTGGCGGCTAACTTTGCGGAAGCGACCGACAAGCTCTATATGAGCGCCCTTATTGAAATGGGGCTGGTACTCTTCCTGGTTACATTTATTGTTAACGCGTTGGCGAAATTGCTTGTTCTGCGCGTGGCAAAACGGCAGACGGGTCACTGAAATGGCGAATGATATTGCGCACAACAGAAGAAAGTTCGTAAGTGGTGTAATGACGTCGCTTACAGCAGCGTGCGCGACATTTGTGATCGCCATACTTGTGATTATCCTCGCTTATATAGCCTACAGAGGTTTCTCGGCGATAAGCTGGGAGTTTCTAACCGAGACACCAAAACCCGTCGGCGAAGGCGGGGGAATTGGGAACGCGATCGTCGGTTCGGGGATCATGACGGTCCTCGCGTCGCTGATAGGCCTGCCGATCGGAATTGGTGCCGGAGTATACCTCGCTGAGTTTGGCGACAAGTGGTTTGGCACAACCGTGCGATTTTTTGCGGACACGCTGATAGGCGTTCCGTCCATCATCGTAGGAATCTTTGTTTACACCCTTATCGTATTGCCGATGACGCGACAGTCAGGTTTTGCAGGGAGTCTTTCACTTGCAATCATTATGATCCCAATCGTAGCGCGAACCACCGAAGAGATGATTCGACTCGTTCCCAAATCAATGCGCGAAGGCGCGCTCGCTCTTGGCGCGCCTCAATGGAGAGTTACCTGGAATATCGTTTTACCTGCGGCCGCCTCCGGAATCGCGACAGGTGCGATGCTTGCAATAGCGCGTATTTCGGGTGAAACCGCACCGCTTTTATTTACGGCTTTGAATAGCCGTTTCTATAATTTTTATGTGGACCAACCGATGTCATCGCTTACGGTACAGATCTACAATTTCGCGACCGGGCCATTCGAGGTGGAGCATCAGATGGCTTGGGCAGCGACACTGATATTGGTTGGACTCATACTTATAATCAACATTATTGTAAGGATGTTTACGAAGAAGAAGTACTAACGCGTTTATGGGAAGCAAGATAAACATTAAAAATCTGAATTTCTTCTATGGTGCCGATCAGGCGCTGTTCGATATTTCTTTGAAGATACCGGAACGGCAGGTGATGGCGTTTATCGGTCCCTCCGGGTGTGGTAAATCTACGTTTTTGCGTGTTCTGAACCGTATGAATGACACAATCCCGATTGCGAAAGTGTCGGGAACGGTAAAAATTGATGGCAAGGACATTTATGCGCCCAAGACTGATGTTGTTGCACTTAGAAGAAAGGTGGGAATGGTGTTTCAGAAATCAAATCCTTTTCCGAAAACGATTTTTGAGAACGTAGCATATGGAATTCGAATTAACCGGATGCACAAAGACAAGACCGATCTTGAGGAACGGGTCGAAAAAGCGCTAAAAGACTCGGCGTTATGGGACGAGGTCAAGGACCGCTTGAATACCTCTGCATTCGGACTGTCCGGAGGTCAGCAGCAAAGGCTTTGTATAGCGCGCGCCCTGGCGGTACAGCCTGAGGTCATCTTGATGGACGAACCAGCATCGGCGCTTGATCCGATCGCGACACAAAAGATCGAGGAGTTGGTTGTTGAGCTGAAAGAGCATTATACGATTGCGATCGTTACGCACAACATGCAGCAGGCGGCACGCGTCTCAGACCGGACCGCATTCTTCATGCTGGGCAAGTTGATAGAGGTGAATCCGACGGAAAGGATGTTTACTCATCCGGACGAGAAGTTAACCGAGGACTATATTACCGGTCGGTTTGGGTGAAGAGTTAACTCAAATATTGCAATATTTTGGGTTTGTGAGAAGTTATAGTAGCGTTTTCAAATGGAACGATTAATTGACGAACAATTAGGCATACTGAGGGACAAGCTTCTTCTTCTTGGAGGAACCACCGAGAGTGCGCTTCGAAATGCCATGCAGGCTTTGACCGGCCGCGACAGCAAGCTTGCAAAGAAGGTAGTGAAGGACGACAAGATCGTAAATAAGATGGAACTTGAGATAGACCGTCTTTGTATCGAGATCATCGCCCGCTACCAACCCGCGGCTTACGATCTGCGATTTGTTATTTCCGTTGCGAAGATCACGCCTGTACTTGAGAGGATTGCTGACCACGCGGCAAATATCGCCGAAGCTGCACTGGTTCTGAACAACGAACCGCAGCACCGGGAGTTTGTTGACCTTCCGTTTATGGCGGAAGTTGCCGGGGAAATGCTTTCGGATTCACTCAATGCGTTTACAACTGAGGACGGCGAGCTTTCAAGACAGGTTATCAAAAGAGATAAGGAAATAGACCGTGCGTATGACAAGGTCTTTGGTGAATTGATCGAGATGATGATCGAGCATCCTGCACTTACGAACGGAGCAGCGCATTTGCTTTTTGTAGCCAAGCATCTCGAACGGATTGGGGATTACGTAAAGGACATTTGTGAGCTGAATGTGTATTTGACCGAGGCATCGTTTATCAAACACAGCAAGAAGAAGTAGTCATAGAGAACCTCGGGATTACTTTCCCGGTGGACCATCCTTATCGCCCCAGTAGAATTTCCAGACCAACAGGAAATCGCTGGCAAGATACAAAATGCAAACAACGATAAAAAGAAGATTGTCCAGAAGAATGACTTAACAGATTTTCTCGCATTTTCCGGACGTCTTCTCGCATTGTCTAGCATCCTTCCTTCACGAAAGTTTGTTTGGCCGCAACTTGAGTTCTAGAAACATACTTCTTCACCGACCACCCGCTTTCAAAACGAAGAAGTTCCCAATTTGGAAACGACAACATCGCCCAAAGAAACTCGGTCGCGTCCTTCTGCGACCATTCACTTCGCAGTAATCCATCTTTCTTGAGCCCGATGATTGCATTCCGGCATTCACGTTTGACCACGTCCATCCGGTCTTTCCATGCCGCCGCAGCGGCTTCGTCGGATTCACGTGAGGAATAAAGAGCCTTTGCAATGCCATGGATATGCGGTAAGTAATTTCCCCAGAATTCTACGAGCGCATCGAGCCTGTCTATTCCACTATTCGTATCGTCGACAACCGAATACCTTTCCGAAACTCCTAGTTTTTCATCCAGGTGCTTCGTAGCGGCAATCAGCAATTCCGAGCGCGAATCGAAATGCAGATATAAGGCCTGTCGCGATACTCCTGCTTCTCCGGCAATATCAATCATCTTTACTCCCGATCCGATGTTCTCCATCATCAGTTTTCTCGTGGCCTCGAGGATTTTCGTCCGGGTATCGGTCTTTTCACTTGACATGGTGTCTAGTATAGCGTAACTTTACATAGTGTCAATTGACACCGTGTAAAGTAAATCATTATCTGGAGGACGCAATTATGAATTTGGCGATATTTGGAGCAACAGGAAAAGTAGGACAAGAATTGACGAAACAGGCTTTGGAAGCCGGGCATGAGGTAACGGCACTCGTTCGAGATACATCAAAAGTTGAACAGACTCATCAAAACCTGCAATTGAAGACGGGAGATGTTTTTGATGTGGATGATGTTAACCGAACCGTAAAGGGTAAGGACGCAGTGATCGTAGTACTTGGTGACGGCCGGAAAGGAAAGGTGAGAGCAAAGGGTACTGAGTTAGTAATCAATTCCATGAAAGCGAACGGTGTAAAACGACTCATTGTTCAGTCGACACTTGGCGCGGGCGACAGCTATTCGACGCTAAACTTCTTCTGGAAGTACATTATGTTCGGGTTGGTGCTCAGATCCGCGTTTGCAGATCACGAAGAACAAGAAAGGATAGTACGAAAAAGCGGTCTTGATTGGACGCTCGTTAGGCCGGGGGCATTCACTGATGGATTACTGACCGGAGAATACAAGAGTGGGGAGTTTGAGCAAGACGAGGATTTGGAACTGAAAATCTCGGTTGCTGACGTGGCTCATTTTCTCCTGGGGCAAATCGGTGACGAAGGCAGTATCGGGAAGGCTCCGGGGCTTTCCTATTGATCAATCACGTTCGAGTTGAACTTCATCCAGGGTTCGAGTGGTGTTGTCTATGACGCTGGCAGGCTGTTGCCTCGCCTCTTCAAGTCTGTTGGTGTCTTTCCCTGAAAGCTCAGGCTGTGAAGGGCGACGGATCTGTACATCACTCGACTCTGATTTATGAAATACCTTTATAAAGCTGAGAGTGTAAGCACAGATGCCAAACACGGTGGCCAGGTATCCAAGAGAAATGATTACCATCAAGGCCGGATCTGTCCTCCATTCGAGCATCATCTTCAGGACAAATATAAAAGCGATGAGTCCTGCCATACCCACAAAGCTCGCACCGGTTGTTACGTTTCCTATGAAAGACTTGCCGGGAGCCTTTGGGTCTTCTCCGAGTCTGAATCCGCAACCATTGCAATAATGCAGATCCGGATTCACTTCGTTTGCACAATTTGGACAATACATTACTTCTGTGGAGTGATCTTCTCTTCGAGCCAATCTGTAAGACTCTCTACCGTTTCAATATGAATGGGCTTCCCTTGCCAGGCCTTGAATGCGAAGACGATCAGCATGATAGTCGTGATCACACCAAAAATCGCAGACGCGGTGCCGGCCAGATCAGATGCTGCCGCAGCAATTCCGAGGATCATAGACACCAATGCGATACCGATGTGAGCGGCAACGCCCTGCGCAGCGTGATAACGGACCCTCGGTTCATTCCTTGGGATAAAAAACAATTCGATGATCCCGGCTATTAAACCTATGTAAGCAAAGGGGATATAGGGCAAGGCCATCAAAACATTTTCCGGCAGGCTTACGCTTCCGATAGAGTGCTTCTTGGTCTCGGGTTTTTCTTCGGAGGCGAGTGGAACCATCGGCTGCTTTAGCGGCTCGGTCGCAAATTCGTTCAAATCAACTTCATCAAACTTTCGCGTCTGTTCTTCCGTTACCGCCGGCTCCTCAAATGCACGGGTAGCCGCAGTTCCGCTATCAAGTGTCTGCGTCTGGGTCTCTCTAACCTTTTCCGGAAAATCCGGATCCAGTGGATTTGTGTCAAATTTCTTCGCCATATTCACTAGATAAAACGAATAATAGCAGAAAATGGTTCACAGTTTCTTTTAAAGTATGCCGCGTGCAGGGGAGAAGGGGGGCAGGAGGGAAGGAAAGAAGGAAAGAAGGAGGGAAGGACACAAGGAGAGAAGGAAAGAAGGAAAGAAGGAGAGAAGGCATTTACCTACAGACCTACCTTTTCACAGCTGCACTCCTACGCTCTTACGCTCCTGTACTCCTTCTCTCCTTCTAGTAATTCGCCGGATATAAAGAAATAGGGGTATTTAGATATGATTGCTCTTTGGTCTGTTGAATATATATCGGCTTCCTTTGCTATTCGTAAATAAAGACGGACATCGAAGGGCGAATGGGACATGCAGGTTGGAATAATGGCGGATTCACGGCTAAATCATTCAATAACATTGACTTTGAGTGTTTTTGTAAATAGATTCAGCGAGTAGCCGAATTGAACTTCATCCCTGACGGTGAATGGAGCCCCGAATCCCGCATTTATTAGGAGCCTCTTATGGTCAGTAGAATCATCCCACTAATACTAATCCTCATTTTAGTCGTCTCAATACCCGCACAAGTCGAACCCGAGGCCGGTGCAGATGATGACGCCGAAATTCACTATCTTAGCTACCAGGCGCTTTCAAACGTAGCTGATTCGGTCGTTGGCCGCGTTCGCCAAAAGAGTCCTTCAATTAACTCGCTGATTATCTGCGGCGCAGAAGAGTGTGCCGACCTAATCCAGGCACGGCTCGGATACGAGGTTTTCATTCGCGAGGCCGAAGCTATTATTACGGAATTTGAGAGAATCGACGGGCCCGTAAAGGGTCTAACTGCCTCATTGGAAGAAGGCGAGTACGATAAGTCCGATATCGAAATTGCTGAGAGCAGGCAAAGCGGGTTTGTCTCAGCAAAGAAAACAATTGGTGAGGTAGAAAGCCTTGTTGCAGGTTCCACGTCGCTGGTAACGACTGCGATTGGTCTAATCGATCTGTTTCGGCGTGTCGAGATTAGCGTTGAGTCCAAGAGCATTCAGGTTGACGACAGCGTTCTGACAACTGCTGTCGCATCGCGATTCCGAGATCAGGGCGGAACCGCAGATACCAAGGTTTACCTGCCTGATTTCGCGCAACAGGGAAACGTGAATGTAGTCGATACCAAGGTCTTTAGCACCTATGAAAAACTTTTAGGAAAATTTCGACGGGCAATTGCGTACGGTAATGTTTTTGAGAGATACGATGACGTGGAAATCGGCCGGGAAGAAGAAAAGCACGTTGAGGAATTGAAGCTCGCTACGCTTCGTGCCGAGGCTTTTCTGCTCGCTCTTAGCGGGAAGGCGGTTCCCACTCGGGGTAGCGGAGGCGTGGAAACCGAAGTCCAACGCGAGGCTTCCGGCGTTCCGGGCTCAGTTCTCCCGCCAAGTCCTGATTACGAGATTCTTGAAGGATTGATTCTGGGCGAGAAATACTCCGGATTGCTGGATAACGGCGCGCAAATACTTCAACTTAGAATCGTTAAGTTGATCGGGTCCAAGATTACCAAGAACAACTTCATTATGGGTAAGCGGATAAAGTTTAGCGGAAGTGCGACGGTGCAGTATGTCTTGACCGACAACAATGGCGAACTTGTTTACGCAAACACCGAGGTATTTCACACCGGGTTCAAGAAAATGAAGGAAATAAGGGAGCAATAGTTTTCTAGGTTTGCGAAGTTGACTAAGTTCGCTAAGTTGACTGAGTTGGCGGAGGTTGGGTTTCGACAGCTGATCGCGTGCCTGATTCGGGTCCATTCAAATGTACAGTGACAAGATATTGCCGTGGTCGGTCCATGTTTTTACGGCGTCAGGCCTGCTGGCCGGGTTCCTTGCGATACTTGCAATAAATCGCAGTGATTGGAGGGCCGCGATGGCGTGGCTTTTGGTTGCACTTGTAGTAGACGGTATTGACGGAACTCTTGCCCGGATTTTTAAGGTCAGTGAAAAGCTGCCGAATATCAAGGGAAAGATGATCGACACTGTAGTCGATTTCACAAATTACGCCGTTGTTCCTGCTTACTTTATTTATATGGCCGGTGTAGTTTCACCCGCTGTAGATTTGCCAATTGCGTTCTTGATTCTACTAGTCTCAGCGATCTACTACGGCAAAGAAGGAATGGTCTCTCACGACTACTATTTCATTGGTTTCCCCGTAATGTGGAATGTAGTCGTCTTCTATCTGGTCTTCGTCTTTCCTGATCCATCCATTCCCGTCGGCACGCTAAAGATTGTAAATGCGTTAGTCATCGTGATTCTTGCTGTCCTCCATTTTGTGCCGGTTAAGTTCGCGTACCCATCTCGAGCGACCCGTATGAAGTTACTGACGATCGCGGCTACTTTTTCAATTCTGTTAGTTATGCCATTGGTGGTCTGGTTATATCCCTCGGTACCGGTCTGGCTCAGAATCCTTGCGATCGTAAACCTTGCCTATTTTGGAGTTCTGGCATTCTTTGATACCTCGCGCTCCTGGAAATCCGAAGCAGCATAGAAAGAAGGACGGGAAGACCCGTCCTTAAGGTAAGAATTTTAGAAGTTTTTTAATTCTTATAAACCGATGATGCTCCCGAGGTGTCCTTACGAACGCTCGGCTCCCCGATATACTTCACGGAACTTGCACCGCTGGCATCTACATCCAAAGAGCTCGCGACATTGATCTCGGCCCTGCTTGCACCACTCAGATCCATGTTTGCGATCTGCGTGTAGAGCCCGCCCGCACGCAGGTTGGAAGCACCGCTAAGATCGATCTCAACATCACGGGCCGTTCCTTCGATCTTCACATCTGAGGCGCCGCTGACATCTATCGAGAGTTTGTCATTGTTGATTCCGGCAACAGTCGCTTTTGAAGCGCCTGAGATATCGACGTCCTTCAGTTCGGGCAGTGAGACCGTTACGCGTACATTCGATCTCTTGTACTTTTTCTTCATACTCTTCCACCAGTTCTTTTCCATCTTGATGATCAACCGGCCATCTTCTACTTTCGAAATGACTTTCGGGAGTACGTCCGCCTTGGCCTCTACCGTCACTTCAAAACTCTGACCAGCATTGATTGTCGCGATCATCGCGCCGCCAATGGATACCTTGTCAAAACCGGTGTGATTTCTGGACTCGGATTTCAAGTCGTCGTTGGATTCAAATTCGTCGACTGCAGGGGCTTCAGGAACCGGCAAAGGTTTTACCTTTTCCACTTTGACCACTTTTTCTGTGGGGTCGATGTCTGTCGCTCTTGACTCGGCGCAACCGCTGCTTGCTCCAATACCAAAAGTTGCTAAGACAACCAGTGACAAAGCGACAGCGATATTTCGAATACTCTTCATGTAATTGCTCCTCTTATAATCAACGATAACTGCACGGACAAAACCGTTTGCACGATATAGCAACTTAAACGCAGTTCGCCCTTTATTTGTTAACACCGCGGTCGGAGGATTTGTGACAGACAAAAAGTTTCAATCCTGCGAACCAGAATCGCGACTTCGGAATGCGTCGATCACACGGTTTATCATCTGAACCTGACGTACGGCACCGCTGTTGGATTCAGCTTCGATAAGTATGTAGTTCAATCCGACCCTTCCCGAGTAGATCGACAGCGAACCGTCGTCCGGATTTGGCGGCTTTTTCTGAAGAACGATATTGAAATCCCAGGTTGAGGGATCTTTTCCGTATAGCCTGTTGAACAGCTCCTCGTTGGTGACAAGAAAGAAGTTATCTACATCCTCCTTACCGAAGAAAATCCCTCGCTCGCTAGAACGCCATTCTGCACCGCCATGGGTGTAGGAATTCAGGCTGAATCCGTAGTTTGAGTTGTTATGGACCGAAACGATCGCACCGTCTTTGACCGGTTTTATGAGTTTTAGGATCGATTCGGCGAATCGCTGGACCCCGGGTACAAGATTCTCGAATTCTTCAAAACGCGGCCTGTCCCAACTGCACGAAGTGGTGGTCGCATCGCCCTCAGTGAGTACCTCAAAACAATGCCTTTTGCGAAGGTTCTTTGTGATTCCTGCACTTGTAAAAAGACGGTTTGGATCGATCGCGTACTCGCTGCCGTTATGTTTGAAATACAGATCGCGTACCGGCCTGCCGTTTCTCGTGGATACAACCTCGTACAAAACGCCGCCGCGTTCTTTGACGATCTGTTTTGTGACTCGGAGGCCCGTCTGTTCGTTATGGTGCAGCACAATGAAAATCAAGCCGCTCTTCTTGTCTTCCGTGTGCTGGTACTTGTTAACCGTTATTTCTGTATCCATTAACGGAAGAATCAACGAATCCGTCGGCGCCGGGTCCTGTCCGGAAACACCAGTTACGACGAACAGGCAGGAGAGGATAACGGAGAATGCGGTTTTAACTCTACTCATATCTTCATTTATATACGGTCGGTTTGAATTCGTCATCTTTTCTGTGCATTCCCTGAATTCCAAGCTTTCTTGAACCAGGGATGTATAATTTCGTTAATTAAGAAGTGGAGGCGTTACTGTGAATCAATTGATTAAGGTGTTTCTAAATGGGACGCTGTTTATTCTCTTACTTATTGGCGCTGCGCCTTTTATCGCACAGAACTCAGGCGAATGGTCTTCCTACGGAAGGGATCCGGGCGGCGAACGCTTTTCACCGCTCACAGATATCAATAAAGATAACGTCAAGAATCTGGAACGTGCATGGACGTATCGCACCGGCGATGTTGCCGCTCAAGGAAAGACCCGATCCTCGAGCGCGTTTCAAATGACGCCGATCATGGTCGACGGGACGCTGTTTCTGACGACTCCTTTCAACCGTGTGATGGCACTCGATCCCGCAACGGGAACCGAGAAGTGGAGGTTTGATCCCAAGATCAACCTGGGGGTTGGCTATCACAATCAGCTGAATTCCCGCGGACTTGCGACCTGGCTCGATAAAAAACGAAAAAAAGGAAATGCGTGCAGACGACGAATCTTTATAGGTACGAATGACGCCCGTTTGATCGCACTTGATGCCGCCACCGGCAAGCCGTGTGCGAACTTTGGCGTGAACGGTGAGGTCGATTTAGGGAAAGGCATGGGGATCAACAAGGATGATCCGGGCGAATACGGAATGACATCACCGCCCGCTGTCGTACGCGGACTGGTAATCACCGGCGCCGCGATCGGTGATAACAATCGAGTAACCGCACCCTCGGGAGCAGTTCGTGCATGGGACGCAAGAACCGGAGCACTGAAATGGGCATTCGATCCGGTGCCGCCTGGTTACGGCAAAAAAGGGAAAGCCAATCCAAAGGGTGCGGCCGGGTATTACCTCGGTACTCCCAATGTCTGGTCAATGGTCTCGGTCGACGAAAAACGCAATCTGGTCTTTTTGCCGACAGGTAATTCCAGCCCCGATTACTACGGCGGCGAACGAAACGGGATCGATCACTACTCTTCGTCGGTGGTTGCCTTGCGTGCGACGACCGGGAAGGTCGTCTGGCATTTTCGAACAGTTCACCACGACGTATGGGATTACGATGTGCCTGCCCAACCGGCCCTAATGACGATCAAAAAGGATGGCAAGAAAATTCCGATCGTCGCGGCGGCGACCAAGATGGGACACCTTTTCCTGCTGCACCGTGAAACCGGAAGACCTGTCTACCCGGTTGAAGAGAGAGCGGTTCCGCAGAATGGTGTAAGAGGGGAGACTCTTTCCAAGACCCAGCCGTTTCCAACCGGTCCCGGACCGTTGACTCCTCAGTCTCTTAAACCGGAAGACGCCTTTGGTCTAGACGAGGCGGACAAGAAATCGTGTGCGGAACAAATCGCGTCGCACCGCATGGACGGAATGTTTACTCCTCCCAGCGAGAACGGAACGATTGCCTATCCGGGAGATCTCGGCGGACTGAATTGGTCTGGAGTTTCATACGATGCCAAGAACAACCTTATTATCGCGAACACAAACCGCTTCGCGCGTTTGATTCAGTTGGTTCCGCGGGGTGACAAATCAGTCGAGGCGTTCAGTGCAAGGGCCCGGCAAATTCCGGCGTCTGAACTCGCCAGACAAACCGGCACTCCCTATCTGATGTACCGTGAGTTCCTGATGCGGTTTTCAAAAGGATTGGTTCCCTGCAATCCCCCGCCCTGGGGAACATTACTCGCGGTTGATGCAGGGACAGGTAAAAAGGCTTGGGAAGTTCCGCTTGGCGTGATGCCGGAACTCGCCCGTTTTCCCGATGCACCCAAGTGGGGATCTCTGAATATTGGCGGCTCGTTTGTTACCGCAACCGGTCTTGTATTTATTGGAGCGTCGCGCGACAACATGTTCCGGGCATTTGATTCAAAGACGGGCGAGGAATTATGGAAAGCAGAATTGCCTGCGGGGGGCCAGGCAGCTCCGATGACCTACAAATACAAAGGAAAACAATATGTCGTGATCGCTGCGGGAGGCCATGGCCGTTTGCTCACGAAGACGGGTGACTTTCTCGTCGCCTTCTCGTTGGACTCAAAAATGGTGAAATAGCCTATTCCTTGATACTTACCGGAATAGAATCCTGTTCATCATAAAGCTTCATCTCGATGATCTGAGCAGGCAAGTTGAAGCCGCGGGCGAGCAGCGCTTCCTTCACTGCAGATACAACCTGGCCTTTAACAGTCAGGGCTTCCATCCCATACTCGAATGTCTTGACCCAAAACTTTACCTCTAGGTTTACACTGCTGACGCCCAGTTCGTCGGGATAGACAAAATACGGGTGGGTTTCATCATTGACGACGGTTTTAGTTGTCTCCAAAACCTCGAGAATTACCTTCATGGCATCCTCTATATCGTCCTCATAGGAGATTCCAACTGTAAACTCGAATCGAAAATAACCGTCTTCCGTGTAATTAAATACGGGCTTCTTGATCACGTCGCTATTTGGGATATAAACATCGCGGCCGTCGAATGTTCGCAGCTTTGTATATCTGAATTCGATCGTCTTTATC
This sequence comes from Pyrinomonadaceae bacterium, assembly GCA_013003215.1. Taxonomy (GTDB): domain Bacteria; phylum Acidobacteriota; class Blastocatellia; order Pyrinomonadales; family Pyrinomonadaceae; genus Aridibacter. The sequence continues at coordinate 1,728 of JABDKD010000199.1, read as the reverse complement.
TTTCCAAAGATATCCCCGACCCGGACCGTTTCGTCAACATTAAATGGCCGGTTAAACGAAAGAATTATTCCCGAGATAAAATTTTCACCGATGTCCCTAAACGCAAAACCGATGATAACGGCAGACGCACCCGCCGCGGTAAGAACACCGGCGGCAATTCCGCCCAGGCCCGCCACTCTGAGCGCATACATTATGACAAGTAGTCCACAGAGCAGCTTGATGGCCTTGGAAAGGAAATTGACAGTGATCGGGTCATCGGTTCTACGGGCAATAGCTTTCCGGGAGAGGTTGGAAATCAGACGCGCAAGAAGAAGTCCTACTGCGATGATCAGTATCGCCAGAACAATTCCGGGAACCTGTTTGCTAAATGCGATCCAAAGCTCTTCGAGCGAAAGAAACAGGTTGTCGTAAAATTTTTGAAGAATCACTTCCATCTTAAATGTGCACGATGTGGATCGATTCTACATTTCGGGAAAGAAGGTGTCGAGATAAAAACGAATTCCGCTACTTTGGTTCAACATCATCGGAAACCCCACGGTCTAAGATTGTTGAGTACCCCGGGTTCCCCGGTTCTTCAATGCCTCGTTCACAAGAATTCTCTCCTGAATATTTTCGCCGTCGATCAATCCGAGGATCGACGGGCCGTCTCTGACAACCGCCAACTGCTGTTTGCGTGTTCCTATCTTTAGAAGTACTTCCTCAAGACCCGTGTCTGGAGTGACGATTGTTACCTCTCGATTCATAAACGAGGCTATTGGGGCCGCCCTTCCGACTTCAGAAAGCCCTCTGATAATCTCGTCGCGGCTTAACACCCCTACTGGTTCTTCTGCCTCACAAATCAAAAAATGGATTTCCTGGCTGTCCAGGAGCGCGTCGACCGCGCGCCCAAGTTCGTCTTCGGGACTCAACGCAGTAAAGTTATGCATGATCGCATCCCTAACTGTTAACCCCGAAAGGAGTGATTTCGTCTTTTCAAACGCAGCCTCGCGGCCGGCACCCAGGTAGACAAAGAGGCCGATAAAGACCAGCCAAAAATTGAAGAAAAAACCCAGGAAAACGAATAAGATTGCCAGGGATTGCCCGATGCCTGCAGCGATTTGGGTCGCGCGCACTTTGGTCAGCTTAAAGGAAAGTACCGCTCTTAGGATTCTTCCGCCATCCATTGGAAACGCAGGAAGCAGGTTGAATACGAAGAGTAAGATATTGGCGGCAAACACGCCCCAAACAAAGGGAATTGCGGAAGATTCGTCTGCAAGTGTCGCGGTGAAGGATTCTGAGAATTGTCCTGTCGCGGCGAGGAAAACGCCAAGTATCAAAGCTATGACGAGGTTTACAAGCGGACCGGCCGCGGCGACTGCCAGTTCCTGCGCGGGTTTATCCGGCATCCCCTCCAGGCTTGCAACTCCGCCGATCGGGTAGAGCGTGATGTCCCTGGTTTTGATTCCATAGCGGCGAGCTGTGAGCGCATGTCCGAATTCGTGCAGTACTACACACAAAAACAGCACGAGGACAAAAACGATCCCGCGAATCCCCGCTTCGACGCCGTTACCCGACCGAAAATGCAGTAGAAAGATCCACCCAATGATTATCCAGAACGTCCAATGGATAAAAACATCTATACCGGCAAACTTGCCGACCCGCAGTGAAAAAGATTTTGTCATCCTCTTTCCATTTTACATCAACTGGGTTTGATGAGTTGACTGAGTTGACTGAGTTGACTGAGTTGAC
>JABDKD010000182.1 GCA_013003215.1 Pyrinomonadaceae bacterium | reverse complement strand
GTTCATGGCAGATCATGATATTGCTCCGTGGAGCGACATGCCGGTCTATGTTCCCGAAACTGATGAGACGAAAGGGTTCTCGTCGGCGAGTGTCGAGAAAGCGGTGGCCAGCGGACTCACGTTCCGTACGCTTTCTGAGACTGTTCAAGAGACCTATGAATGGCGTTCGAAGTCCGGAGAAAAACTAAAAGCAGGCCTTTCGACGGAACGAGAGGCGGAACTGCTTGAACTGCTTTGGAACGAACGCGACTGAAAGATCGTAGATTTGATCATGAAGCGAGTACTCGTAGTTGGATCTTGCGGAGCCGGTAAATCGACATTCTCACGCAAGCTGCAGGAGAAGACTGATCTGCCGCTGATCCACCTCGATCGTTATTACTGGAAGCCCGACTGGGTCGAATCATCGGTCGAGGAATGGACCGCCAAAGTCAGTGAACTGATCTCTGGCGACAAGTGGATAATTGACGGGAACTACGGGGGCACTATGGATCTCCGTATGAAACGTGCTGACACTGTTATCTGGCTTGATCTGCCCAGATATCTCTGCATTTATCGTGTGCTCAAACGAACCTTATCGGCGAATTCTTCCGCAAGGCCGGATATGGCTGAAGGTTGTGAGGAACGATTTGAACTCGACTTCCTGAAATATGTTTGGAATTTTAGAAGGGACAAGAACCCGAAAATTGAGAGACGATTCGATCGGGTACACGAACAGGCGAGACTGATTCGGTTTAGACGCTCTTCCGAGCCAATGGCGTTCCTTGATGGACTGGAAAACCAATGCGATTAGAAAAAGGCGAATTTGTAATCGATACCGACAAATCACTTCTACAATTTGATGTGATTCAAGCCTATATGTTGGAGGAATCTTACTGGGCAAAAGGGCGGACAGAGCAACAAATGCGAAACGCAATAGAAAATTCGCTTTGTTTTGGGTTGTTTCACGGAGACGCGCAGGTCGGGTTCGCTCGCGTGGTTTCTGATTTTGCGACATTCGCATACGTTGGTGATGTATACGTACTTTCCGAGCATGGAGGTAAGGGACTCGGGAAATGGTTGATGGAGACGATTGTTGCGTACCCCGATTTACAGGGCCTTCGGCGCTGGGTCCTCGCGACCCGCGATGCCCATAAGTTGTACGAGAAGTATGGGTTTACGGGTTTGAAGCATCCTGAGCGGTGGATGGAGAAAGCAGCACCGGGAGCTTATTGAGTTCAAAGTTTGAGGTTCTAGGTTCAATGTTCAAGGACTGGAGTTCAAAGTTCAAGGTCCAAAGGCGAAGACTGGAGTTCAAGGTTCATAATTCAAGAACCCTTGTATATCAGAAGGTGCAGTTTCGCTATTACAATATTCATGGTCCGGCAAATTCGGACAAAGCTGACTAGATGAAGGTCAAGTGTTTATTCACAAACTTTGAACTCTGAACGTTGAACTTTGAACCTAGATTCTCGGTCCTTGAACTCGTCTCGTGTGATGTTGAAATGCTATTATGATTTTAGGCAGTCGATTGGCTGCTCTCATACATCAAAAGCCATAGATGTTTATACACAGGATTGATAAATGGCAGATATAGAAGCTTATAAAGACAAATTCAGCGATAGCGGACGCAGAGTGCTTGAAGCAGCACTTGACGATTCAAGGATGCGTGACCAGAACTACGTTTCTGTTGGGCATATCCTGCATTCGCTTGCTGATGAAGAAGCGGATCTCTTTAACGCGACGATGCGAGATCTCTCGGTCGACCCGCGCTCAGTGAAACTTCTTATCGAGAAACGCGTGGACGGTGCGGGCGAGCATCAGGGTAAAGGTTTTCGTATTGCGCCGGAAACAACGGATCTTTTCAAGCGGGCGATGGATAGGGCCCGTTCACAGGGTCGCCGTGTAATTGACGCCAGTGATATTTTCTACGTGCTTTCCCATGATGAGCGAAGTGTGCTGAACGACATTTTGCAGAATTTGGGAGTAGGTTATGAGGAACTCTCACAGACCGCACGTTCCAGGATTCGAAAAAGGCAGAAGGAAGAAGATCGTATGCGCAAGAAATACGAGCTTCCTTCCTACCTCAAGCATTTTGGTGTTTCACTTAACAAGATGGCACGTGAGGACAAACTTCCTCCGGTGATCGGCCGTGATCAGGAGATCATGCAAATGATTGAGATCCTCTCGCACAAAGAGCGATCGAATTCGCCGATGCTTGTAGGTGAGCCTGGGGTTGGAAAGACCGCAGTTGCTGAGGGCCTTGCGAGATTGATCGAGATGGAACCTGAGAAAGTTCCAGAACGCCTGAGGAATTCGCATATTGTTCAGCTACAAATGGGCGGGATGGTCGCTGGCACCATGCTTCGCGGTATGTTCGAGGAGCGGATCAAGGGCGTGATCGATGAGGTTAAGGAAAAGGAACACATTATCCTTTTCATCGATGAGGCGCACACGATTATCGGAGCCGGTGCCGCACTGGGTACTTCCTCGGATGCTGCCAACATGTTTAAGTCTTCGCTGGCACGGGGTGAACTGAGGATTATCGGTGCCACGACGATGACCGAATACAAGGAGTACATCGCCGAAGACGAGGCCTTGGCGCGCAGATTCCGGTTGGTAAAAGTTGAAGAGCCGACGATTGAGGAAACGAAGGAGATTCTTCTTGGTGTCAGACCGAGACTTGAAAAGAACTATTCAGTTAAGATTTCCGACGAAGCCATAAATATGACGTTGGAAATGTCTCCTAAGTACATTAGGCATTTGCATTTACCGGATAAGGCGATCGGTTGGCTGGATACCGCTTCGGTGAAAGTGGAAATCAACGAATCGTCTTCTTTAGTAGTTAAACCAGAGCATATCGTCGATGTGATCTCCCAGGAATCACGTATTCCCAAGGATATGATCTACCGCGACACTGCGGATCGGTTTTCCGTAATGGAAGAAACGCTCGCTAAGCGCGTTGTTGGCCAGAAGGAAGCCGTGAGTGCGGTGGCTGAGCGACTTAGACTTAACAAGGGGCCTTTGAAGGAAAGCCATTATGCCCCGGATGGAGTTCTGCTGTTTCTTGGTCCAACCGGAGTTGGCAAGACCGAACTTGCTAAGGCTGTAGCCGAGTTCATGTTTGGCGATGAGAACAAGATGGTTCGCATCGACATGTCTGAGTACGGTGAGGGTACGGTTGGGATTGAAAAGCTTATCGGTATGCCGAGGGGCATCGTTGGCAGCGAACGCGGCGGAATTTTGACCGAGCAACTCCGCGAGAATCCTTATACGGTTCTTTTGCTTGACGAAGTTGAAAAAGCGAATCCCTATCTGATGAACATTTTCCTCCAGGCTTTCGATGAAGGGTGGCTTACGGACGGTCGCGGTAAAAAGGTATATCTTTCTGACGCGATTGTGATCATGACATCGAACCTTGGTTCCGAGAATTTCAAGAAGTATGAGAACCCATTAGGTTTTGGAAACAAAGCGCTTGGCGACATTTCGATGATCAAGAACGATGTCCTGAAAGCTTCCGAACAGAGGTTCACGCCGGAGTTCAGGAACCGCATTGATGAGATCATTGTCTTTTCGCCGCTTACTATGGAAGAGGTTAAGGAAATTGCCAAGATCTATCTTGCCAAGGTACAGAAGCAGATGGAAAAGCAAGGCAAATTCGTAGAGATCACAGAAGAAGCGCTCGATCTGCTAACGCTCAAGGGGTACAGTCCACAGTACGGAGCACGATTCCTTAAGAGGCACATTGATCAAAAGGTCAAACTTCCATTGACGAGTCTTTGGAAGACTGGCTCGCAGTTTACCGTTAAGGTTGAGAACGAAGAGGTGGCCGTTGTGGCAAACGACTCTTTTAGCCTTAATTAGTAACCGCTCTAAATTGATAAATCTGGCCCCCGACGATTATTATTCGCCAGGGGTCATTTTTTGTGTCTTGGTCTGTCGGTAAACCCTTAATCGTTCAGTTACATCGTATGCTTGAACTAAATAGTGAATACAGGAAACTTATGAGATTTCTATTTGCAGGTCTGCTACTAACTGTCTTTTGCTCGGCAACCCTCTTCGCGCAGGGATTGGACTCTGAAGACATGGAAAAGGTCAACGCTGTTGTTGCTAAAGCCTTGCAGAAGCTGGGCGGCGAGAAATATAAGGGTGTTTCGACGCTCTCGAGTTCTGGCAAGCTGAGCATTTTGGAGGGCAATAAGATCAGCTCTTTCCAGTCATTTGTCGACATTATTGTCTATCCCGACAAGGAACGTACGGATTTTGCGGAGAGAGGTTCCAGGACTGTTCAGGTGAACACCGGAAACACAGGCTGGATCTATGACGAGCTCTTTGAGAATTTTGGAGCACAGACCGAAAAACAGCTTGAAAATTTCAAACGCGGGCGGCGTGCTCATTATGATTTCTTGTTAAGGGGAAACTGGCGCGAAGAGGCTAAGGCGACCTATGAGGGACGCAGGGTGGCCAGTCTTGGTAAACGGAATGATGTAGTCCGACTGACCTTCGAAGACGAGTTCTGGGTTGAGTATGAGTTTTCAGACAATGGGCTGCCTTCTAAGACCGTGTATCCATCGGTGAACAGCGACGGGGTCGAAATCAAAGAGGAGAATCGGTACGCGCAGTTTATCCTGAGGGGCGGGATATTGTTTCCGTTTATTGTCGATCATTTCACCGACGGAAAGCATTCGTATCGGGTGAACTATGTAAAGGTCCAGTTTAATAGACCGGTTAAAGACTCTATTTTTGTGAAACCGTCCAGCCCCAAGAAAATAAAGAAACTAAAGGTCAAGTAACGTAATCGGGAGAAAGAAAAAAGGACCAAGGCCGAAACCTTGGTCCTTTTTTTTCGCTTTTTTTTCGCGTCTAAACGAAGGCAAAATCGAACTGTTCCTGATGCACTGTCCGGTCACCGTTAATGTCGACCACTCCAAGATAGTTCTCAATTAACTTGAAAACCTCTTTCTCTTCACCCTGGAGGGCGTTAGCCACATCCGGGTGGACCCGTAAAGTGGTTTGCCTGACATCGCTCAGGTTCTTAGATAGCCTTCTGGATTCTTCAAGAATCTCATAACAAATTGTCTGCGCGGACTTGATCCAGCCGGCGCCTTCACAGTTCTGACACGGCGAGCAGAGCGTTCTTTCAAGCGACTGCTTAACCCGCTTTCTAGTCATTATCACAAGACCAAAATCGTTGAAGGACAACACCTTGGTCGGGGACTTGTCGCGGGCTAGATGCTCCTGAAGCGCTTGCAGCACCTTCTTGCGGTTGCTGCGGTCCTCCATATCAATAAGATCCAGTACGATAATCCCGCCCAGATCCCTTAACCTGACCTGACGTGCGATCTCCTTGACCGCTTCCATATTGGTCTTCGTGATCGTATCTTCGAGCCTCGCGTTACCTTTTCCAACAAATTTGCCCGTATTAACGTCTATGGCGATCAGAGCCTCGGTTTGGTTAATGACGAGATAGCCGCCGGACTTGAGCCATACTCTGTGTTTCAGGGCTTTATCAATCTCATCGCTGACACCGTAGGTATCTAGGATCGGCTCGTCCAATGTATGGAACTTGATTCTCTTGACGAGTTTTGGCTGTATTCGGTTTACGAATTCTACAATTCGAAGATATTCTTCCTCTGAATCAACGCGGATCGCGGAGAACTCATCCGAAAGGTGATCACGAAGCAGTCGGAGTATAATGTCCAGGTCCTGGTGAATCAGTGACTTGGATTTTGTCTTATCGGCTTTCTTCCTGATCTCGGTCCAGGTCTTCGCAAGATACCTCGCATCATCTCGGATTTCATCAGCTGATTTCCCAACGCCGGCCGTCCTGACGATAAATCCGCCCGACGGAATCTCTTCTTTTGAAATTACATTCTGAAGAAGTTTTCTCAGCCTTCCACGCTCCTTCGATGAATCTATCTTTCTCGAAACCCCAAGGTGCTCGATAGTGGGCATATACACAAGAAATCGTCCCGGGAGGGCGATGTGCGAAGTGATCCGCGCACCTTTTCTCGCAATCGGTTCTTTCGCGATCTGAACCAGTATTTCCTGACCCTCACGAAGCAAGTCCGTGATCTTGGGTTGAGATTTGTTACTGCGTCTCCCTCTTCCCCTGCCTCTTCCTTTTCCGCGAGCAGGTTTCTTAAACTCAGCATTTGCGATTTGATCTTCAGCGACTACAGGTGAATCAGAAGAGCTCGCCTTGTACCCTTTGTCCATATGGGTGGTCGTCGTAGCAGGTTGTTTCCCGGGCGACGTGTTGCTGCGACGTCTGCCGCCTCTGCTCCCGCGGCGAACCGCCATCTCCGACACGTCCGGTGATTCCTTAACAGAGGCTTCGGCCCCTTCCATGTCGCTTATTTCAGGCTCAGCGGCTTTTTCTTCAGTTTCCTTTTTCTTGGCAGCCGGTTTCTTTTTTGAGGAGCTGCGTCTTGTTGTCCGTTTCTTGGCCGGCTTCTTTGCGGTGTCTTTTGTTTCGTCTTCCTTCGCGGACTCTTCCTTCTTCTTACCTGCTGTCTTTTTCGCCCGCGACGAAGGATTTCTTTTGCGCGTAGTTCTCTTTTTCGGTTTTTCCTCTACTTCTTCTTCATCTGCCACTCTCTTAAAACCAGAGTCTTCAAGTGAATCGATAAGAGAACCAACTTCAGCGGAGTCAATACTTTCCATATCAAACTCAACCGACCTCACCTTATCAGTGATGGCCTCCTGGAGCATGGCATCTTTGAGCATTTCACCGGTGTCGCTGTCATCCACGATCCTTTCGAAGTTTGAATCCTCGATTTCAAGATCCGAAGCGTCCAATACATTCTCACGCTTTTTCTGACTGCGGGGAGATGCTTTGCGCTTTGTTCGGGGCCTGGGAGATCTGCGGGACTTGGGTTTATCCTTAACTTCAGTCTCTTTCTTATCGTCCTTCGAGTCTTCTTCAGGCTTTTCTTCTTTCCTAGTCTGCTTTGACTCGTCTTTCTTGTCCGCCGATTTCTTTCTTCTTGACGTAGATTTCTTAGGCTGTCTTCGGGGAGATCTGCCTTTCTTCTTTTCAGGCTCAGAATCGTCCTTCTTTTCTTCGTCAAGGCCCGTTGATTCTGCTTTCTCGTGGACGTTATCGATCTTCTTGTCCTTCTTCAGCCTCGATTTGTGTACCTCTTCTGTTGCAGCCCTGTCAGCTTCGTCGTCGGACTTCTTGTCCTTCTTCTTCTCCATTACGATTCGCTCAATTTCTTCTTCTTCGTCAAAGAAATCGGAAACGTATAAAAAAGCGTCCCGTTCAAGGCCTATGTCAACAAATGCTGACTGCATGCCGGGCAACACACGCTGAACCCGTCCCTTGTAAATGTTGCCGACAACACCTGAGTTGTCTTCTCCTCTTTCGATGTAAAATTCTGTTGTTTGTCCGTTTTCAACAATTGCGATCTTCTTCTCGCGTCCATTGACGCTGATGATCATTTCTTTAGACATAAATTTTCCTTACTTCATGGAAGGCGTGGAGCGGCTCGGTGTTGAAGGATGGATCAATGTGGAATCTCAATAAAGTGAGCCTTTATTGAATGAGAATAACTCTATAGTTCCCAGTAGGATAGACCTAGGGTTTAAAGCTCGGGAACCAAACTTCGACCCGATTGGCCTTTAAAGTTTTTCCCGGAAGAAACCAGATTATTTTGACAAATTTTTTACCGGGGAGCGACAATTTTTCAAAATGCGCTCAAAACCCGTAAGAACCTTCAACAAACGGCCTCACGCCGCTAAAAATCTTTTGAACTTTTGGAATGCATCAATAAACACATTAGAATGCAAACCTGACTCCAAGTATAAGTCTTTTTAATAGTAAGGTAAAACGCCGTTTCCACTTAAACATTATGGATTCGGTTAATTCCGCAAATCCGTATGGAAGTCTTTTTTGAATTAGTTTCGGAACCAGGTGCGTTACGCAAAGCGTGTGAAAAGCTCGGGCAGGAAGAGTTATTGGGTTTCGATACCGAAACCACAGAACTGGATCCGTTTGAGGGGTCGATAAGGCTTGTCCAGTTCAGCGCGGGTGATCAAACAGTTGTGATTGATCTTAAGCCCTTTGAAGAAATTGGTTCCTTGCGCGAGATCCCGGAGCTGCAGCCGCTTCGTGATCTTATAGCGGCCAGGAAACCCGTAAAGATCGCTCACAACGCGAAATTTGATGCCAAATGGGTTGCTCATCACCTCGACGTTGAGATGGGGGGCACGTTTGATACGTTTCTCGCCAGCCAGATTATCGCAGCGGGGGAGCGGGAGAGAAGGCATAATCTCGCGGATGTTTCTAATTTTTTTCTTGGAATTGATGTAGATAAATCTGAGCAGGTTAGTGATTGGTCGGCTGAGGAGCTCACGCAATCTCAGATAGCGTATGCCGCAAAGGATGCCGCTCTTATGATCCCGCTCAGGGAGAAGCTCGTTGAACGGCTGCAGAATGATGACCTTATGAGGGTCGCGAAACTGGAGTTTGACTGCGTGGTTCCGATCGCGATCATGGAGCTCAACGGTTTTTATCTGGATCAGGAGAAGTGGCGAGAACAGCTTGAAGTAGTAACAAAGGAGCAAAAAGAAGCTGCGGCCGAACTTCAGGGAATGCTGGCTGCGGGAGTTTCGCAGGGATCGCTTTTCGGAGCTCCTGAGATCAACCTGGATTCGAGAAACCAGGTTACCGACGCACTTATTAACCTTGGTGTTCCTGTGCCGGAGACAACAAGAGGTTGGGAGCTCGAGCCTTTGTCCGACAAATACCCGGTTGTAAGGAAGTTGCTCGCATACCGAAGTGCTGCGAAGGCGGCAAGTAGTTTTGGCGAAAATATACTCGAGTTTCTTAACCCGGTTACCGGTAGGCTTCACCCTGATTTCAGGCAGATTGGAGCTCCAACCGGAAGGTTTTCATGTTCAAAGCCCAACGTTCAGCAGATCCCGCATCAAGAAGTCTACAGGCGATGTTTTAGTGCTCCCGAGGGAATGAAACTCATCGTTGCGGATTATTCGCAGATCGAGTTGAGGATATTGGGTGAGTATTCGGGTGATCAGAATTTCCTAAAGGCATTCAACGGCGGGGCCGATTTTCATGCCGCCGCCGCAGCTCAGGTATTCAATATAGAGCCTTCCGCCGTGACACCGGAGCAAAGAAGTTTTGCTAAGAGGTTAAATTTTGGCGTCGTGTATGGTATTGGCGCGCAACGGTTCGCAAGATTGTCCGGGGTTAGTACCGGCCAGGCCGAAAACATGCTGCGGAGGTACTTCTCTACCCATCGTGAATTGGATTCCTGGCTGCGAGAAGCGGGTGACAAGGCAATAGGCGAAGGGATGGCGAGAACAGGATCGGGGCGGCTCGCGAAATTTCGATTTGATCAAGACGATCGCGTCCAGATAGCTTCAACAAAAAGGTACGGACGAAATCTACCCATTCAAGGGACCAGCGCGGACATTCTAAAGAGAGCGATCAGGTTGCTTCATGATGTGATATCCGGGACCGGTGCAATGCTTGTAAATATTGTCCACGATGAGGTAATTGTGGAATGTCCGGCCGAGATTGCAGATGAAACAGCGAAAAAAGTTGAAGCCGCGATGATAAACGCGGCTAAAGAGTATTTGAAAGTGGTACCTGTAACGGTGGACGTGAGTGTCGGTGATGCCTGGAGCAAATAGGTTCCAGCCCGCCTATGCGCTCGCCTCGGACTTTTCTTCAGTATCGATATAAAGGATCCTGGCGCAGCTCTCACAAGTGTAAATCTCGTCCGTCGTCCTCAGCAAGACGATCATTTGCTTCCGAAGTGACATGAAACAAGCGCTGCAGGCGCCTTCAACGACCTCTGCGACAGCGAGTCCGTCACGGCTTCGAGTGATCAATCGATTATAGATCGCTGCGAGTTGCGGAGCGATACCTTCAAAAACAGAAGCCCTTTCCGACTCCAGCTTTTTTAACTCCCGCTTTTCACTTCTGAGAATCTTCTCAAAACCGCTTTGTTTCTCTTCCCAGTCACTATCGAGATTGGCGACCTCCTCCGATCTTTCATCGAGGACGCCCTGTGTTTCGTCGATGATCTCCATCTGCTCCAAAATCTCGGTCTCGTGCTTGGTAATCTGTTTGTTCAGGGAATCGATCTCGCGCATCGCAGCTTCGTACTGCTTCTGATCCTGCGCAGTCGTAAGATTTCGGTTTGCCCTCTCCAGGCTTGCCTTACTCTCTTCGATCGAATTTTCGAGCTCGGACTTTCGTGATTCCGCGTTCGACTTCTTGTTTTGGACCTCTCGAATAGAAGAAGCGTGCGTCTCAAATTCTGCTTCGAGTTCCGCACGCCTATCTTTAGCCGTCTCCACATTTTCTTTGAGCTCCCGGATCCTGCTATCCGTTTTCTGGAGTTCCACCAATTTAGACAAATCTGACTTCACGCTTGATTCTCCTTTCAAAATTTCCGCAAACGAAAATTCTACAACAGAGCATCACATAATCAAACCGCTGACGTAAATTGAACAGATATTTTTCTAGCCGAGAAACACTTCGAAATGCTTTTTCAGGCTCGAGACGTTAAAAGAGACCCGTCTTTTTTCATCTTCAATCAAAAACCACTGTGGAACGTTTTCAAACCGTATGAGTTCCAGTTCTTCAGTTTCTTTTCGAAATCCAAAATGGGATATCCTTGAAAAAGCGAGAGAACCGCCTCTCATAACACCGTCACCCGTGCTTCGGGTCCAACCCGCTTCGATAGTAAGACATCTCAAACCTTGTCTGAGTTCCAATTTTTCACCGGACAGTTGTGACGCGCCGTATTTAATTCGGTGCTTTGCAGTTTGTTCGATCTTGATACGCGCTCCATGGCGGTTAAATGCGAATACAACGTCGAGAACGGTGTCAAAGAGCCATTTTACGGCCTCTTCCCGGATCGAGTCGTTGGATGCACGCAATGACAGGTAGTCTGCGATATCGAAACGGCCGGCTTCCTTAGCCCGCTCGATCGCAGTGTCCAGATCTTTAGAAAAGAGTTCATCGAGATGGTCCACGGAATTGAGTCTAGAACTGAGAATTGATTAATGCAATTTCGTGTTATTATCGAATGAATCTTAATACTCACAGACATTTGTATTTATGCGTTATTTCGGGCTTTTATTTCTGATATTGCTGACGTTCACTGCAGTGTTCGCCCAAGATGAGTCTTCGGGTGAAACGAACGAAGAGAAGACACCTGTCGTCGAACAGCCGAGCGATAAGGATGTCTATGAAGCGGCGATTGCCATCGAGAATCCCGGCGAAAGGGCAAGTGCTCTGAAGAAGTTTCTGGCCGATTATCCTGAATCAGAGCTGAGAAACCGGGCATTCGAATCACTCTCCAGCGTACGGGCTATTATCGCTGACGCCAAAGTTCGTAACAACGAAATTGATGAAGGGATAAGACTTTTCAAACTTGCGGTTAGCGAAGCACCGGATCCGATTTCGGACAGACTTTTTTCGAAGGTACTTGTCTCGATACCTACAAATCTCTTTCTTTTGAATCAGCGGAACGCAGCGTTTGATATCGCCGAAATGCTCGAAGTGCGGTCTGCGGGTAACTACAAGCATTTGCTAGGGGTCGCGACGTTTTATGTAGGCATCAAGTACGCTACCGGCGCAAGGAAGATCGCAGAAAAGGCCATTGAAATGAAACCGGACGGTTCACTTGGTTACCAGACTCTCGGTTTGGCTTCCCGTTTGGGTTTCGATATGCAGGGAGCTGAATCTGCCTATGAAAAGGCCCTCGAATTTTCTCCTGAATCTCTTGGAATCAGGCAGAGCCTCGGTGAACTTAAAAGGGCATTGGGCAAACCCGCGGAGGCAGAAGCCCTTTTCGAATTCATTATTGAGAAAGAGCCCGGTGATATTCAGGCGCGGACGGGATTGATATTGAGCCTTTTTGATCAGGGTCGACGGAAAGAGGCTGAGGCAAAGCTCGTAGAAGAGCTAAACGAGAACCCGACGAATGCCGACGTCATGATTGGTGCTGCGAATTGGTACGCTGCAAACGGGGAAGCGCAGCTTGCGGTTGACCATGGCACCCAGGCGGTTTCGGTTATGGAGACCAATGTCTGGGGATACATTATCCTTGCCCGCGGTTTCATGGCATTGGGAAGGCCTGCGGACGCAGAGCGTATTCTAGTGGCGGCTTCAAGGCTGGGAGCCGGTGCTTCACACAGCTATGAGCTCGCTCTGGCACAAATCGAGCAGGGTTTCTACAGTGACGCCTCGGAAGTGATTTCCAAGCATTTTCGGTTGGAAGGTGGGAAAGTAGTAACGGATCTCGACGGACGGATCGGAGCGGAAGCGGATACGTTTTTTGACCTTGTGGCACTCGAAAGAAAATCAGCGATATTCTCACCCCATTCATCCTACGATACCAAAGCGGACAAAGAATTAAGGGCGTTGTTTGAGTTTAAACAGCTGACTGAGAATGAAGATCCGGGTGAAGAGGTTGTCGGGGCAGCTACAGATGCGTTTGTGAACGGAACTGATGAAACGACTGCGTTCAGACAGCTTTATGCTGCTGAGGTCTTGCTTGAAAAGAATTTATTGCCTGCGAAGGCGGCTTCATTGGCCGGGGGAGCGGTTGAGTCCGTGGATACGGCACTGGAGAGCGAAGGCTCTGCGTCGGCGGTTCTTGCTGATCAGCTTTACGCCGGAAGAAGAGATGCGGCTAGCGTTGGTCGTGTGGTTGTAGTGCCACCTGTGGAGTCATCAGTGTTGTCCCAGATCATGAGAGGGCGGATCGAAGACATAACTGCGCGAGCATTCATTGCACAAGAGGATTTGTCCGGGGCTGAGATTAGGCTGAAAAGGGCGATTTCGATACTGCCAAAAGACAGTGCCTGGTGGCGTAAGAGCATGTGGCGGTTGGGCATGGTCTACGAAAAGCAGGGCAAGGAAAAAGAAGCGCTAAACAGTTATGCCTCGAGTTATGTCGCAGGTGAGCCGACAGATCTCAAGCGCGGCGAAATTGAAAAACTGTATTCAAAGCTGAACGGCTCAACCGAGGGTCTGGATGTGCTTCTGGACTCGGCGAAGACTTCGAAAACGGACACGAAATCCGTATTTGTGAAGACGAACGCACCGAATGAGGGGACGAAGCCTGAAAGTGACGAAAAAAGTGTTGACGGAGCCGTTGTGCCTGACCTGGGAAACGAAAAACCAAAAGAAGGGGTAATTCCCGACGAGAATCCCATGGAGCTTGAGCTGAAGCCGGTTGATGCAAAACCAACGCAGAAGAAGGTTTTGGCAGAGGATCTCGATTTGAACCTGGTGACCGTGCCGGCGACAAAAGCTGATTCAAAAACTGTTCCTGAAACCACCTCAAAGAATGGAAACAAGAAATCGGGAGACGTAGAAAATTCTGAAAAGCCCGTTGATAAGGCCAGTACAGCCGATTCAACCATTAAAGATTCAACTGCGGATGTGCCCGTTGAAAAGGTGGCTGAGGGTGCTGAAAAACCGAAAGAGACCGGTGACACGACCGATGTGAAAAAGTCGGAAGCGGAGTCGATGACCGGGGCGGTGAATCCAAAAGACGTTCGAAAAGTAGATGAAAAGCCGGTTGAGAAAGTAAGTAAGCCGCTTATCGATCTGCCGCCCGAGACAGCAGAACCCGTAACAACTCAGGACCGTGAAGTGGCCGATCTAAATAGTCCTAAAAAGGAAGAATCTACTCCGGAAAAGCCCGGTGACCAGCCCGGTACAGACTCGGACGATCTAACAACCAAGACGGTGAGTGACGGTCAATCGAATGACAAGCGGCAGACCGGGAATTCAGAAACCAATCTTTCGGACAGGAGTAATTCGAGTGAAAAACCCGGAAATAAGGTCGGCGCCGAAGGGAATCGTCGTGAGGCCGAACTGATCGATCTTGGAGCACGACGGCCCCGGATTGTTCCGGCTGAAAAGATCAGAGAGGTTGTCGATCCTAACGCGTGCAGGATAGTTGTAAGTCAGGACACGGTATCGATGATCGCGAATGGCGGGAGCTTTGGGATTGTTGTAGGGCTCGATAACTACGAAAAGGCATATGTATTGAGGGCCGAATCCCTCGCGCCTGAAGACATATCGATAGTCTATGAGCCGGAGATCGGAAGCGTGGACGGTCGTGCGTTTTTCGTGATCAGGTCGATCAGCGAGAAGACGGGCGAATTCGAAGTAAAGTTTGAGACTCCTTGCGGTATTAAAAAGGTAGGGGTTAAGGTACATTAGTTCGGAAATCTGGCTTTCAAAACAAGTTTGCCGGCTTTTTAGCCGGCTTTTTTAGGTTATGGGTTTAAACTCTACATTCAGAAGCGGATATGTCGCCTTAATAGGGCGTCCAAACGCAGGAAAGTCGACACTTTTAAACCGTCTTGTTGGCGAGAAGATCGCCGCTGTGTCGAATAAGCCACAGACTACCCGGCACCGCATCAAGGGAATCGTTACCAAGGATGATGGGCAAATCGTTTTTGTGGACACCCCTGGTGTTCACAAACCCGGGTATCTGCTCAATCGTCGGATGATGGCTGCGGTTCACGACGCAATTTTGTCAGTCGACTTGGTTGTCCTTATGAGGGATGCCTCTGTATCGACCGGTAATGGAGACCGTTTTGTACTAGATATGGTCAAGAATTCGGGCAAAGAAGCGATTGCGGTCCTGAACAAAGTAGACAAACTTAAGGACAAGGAAGTTCTCCTGCCATTGATCGATATGTATTCGAATGAGTACGGATTTAAGGAAATCATACCCATCTCCGCGCTTAAAGGGGACGCCGTAGATTCTCTTCTGAGCAACATAATTGGTCATCTGCCTCAAGGCGAAGCAATTTTTGATGAAGACGAACTTACCGATCAGCCATTAAGAATACTCATTGCGGAAATGGTAAGGGAGCAGATATTGGGGAAAACCGGAGAGGAAATACCTTACGTCACAGCCGTGATCACGGAGAAATTTGACGAGAGTGATCCAAAGCTGACCCGCATCTACTGTGCGATTTACGTCGAGAAGCCGTCACAGAAAAAGATAATCATTGGAAAGCAGGGCAGGCGACTAAAACAGATCGGAACCAACGCCAGGAAGCAGATTGAAGAGCTTCTTCAAAACAAGGTTTATCTTCAGTTGTTTGTGAAGGTTGTCAAGGATTGGCGTAACCAGGAACGACAGTTGAATGAACTGGGAGTTGACGGGTGAGCGGCGCGGACCAAAAAGTGGCCCCACGTTGGTACTCTGTTTCGGTTAGTGTCGGGAAGGAAGCTGAAACGGCTGCTGAGGACGCGTTTGGAATCTTGAATGCGGGTGGTGTGGAGACCGATACGTTGCGGAAGGAGGATCTTCCTACGGTCAACGTTATTGGGTATTTTGAATCCGAGCCCCGTGAGTCAGAGGTCACGCAAGCGCTTGAATCCGCATTCGAGATTCATAGCTTGGACCGCAGTCTATTGCATCAAGTCCGAATCGATCCCGTGGAAGAGCAGGACTGGCTATCGGAATGGAAGAAACATTGGAAACCCTCACGGGCAGGAAAGTTTGTCATCGCTCCGCCATGGGATGAAACGGTGGCTGACGAAAAGTTCTTAATCAGAATCGAACCCGCGATGGCTTTCGGTACCGGCACCCACGAAACGACACGGCTGTGTCTACGCCTGATTTCAGAATATTACGAACCAGGAATGTCTTTCCTGGATGTGGGAACCGGCACCGGAGTTCTCTCAATTGCAGCCGCGATACTTTATCCGGACGAAAGCCCCGATATCCTCGCGGTAGACATAGACAAGCATTCGGTTGAGGTTGCTGCTGAGAATGCAGCCTTTAATGGCGTGTCGGGGATTCTATTTAGTGACGGTCCTATCT
>JABDKD010000137.1 GCA_013003215.1 Pyrinomonadaceae bacterium | reverse complement strand
ATATAGCCCCGGGCCACGTGCTCATCACCTTAACGTCTCTATCGACAATCAAGTAAACAGACACATCTTCGAGGCAGTCGAACTTGCAGGTACCTGGCGCTCTTTTAACGACAATTTCATTCATTTCAGCTTTTGTTGGAAACACAGAGAGACCAAGGGGAGCGTCCGGGAAGTCTACTTCCTCAAGAGACATATCGGGATTCGGTTCATAAGTAGATGAAGCTTTCTTCTCGCATCCTGCTGAAATGGCGAACAGGTCGAGAGAGGCCTCTTGCCTGTGGCCGCCAGCAACGACAACCAATTGCTTCTCCGGAATATAAGACTTGGCGAAATCCCTTACAGATCGTGTGACAGTTGTCAGGCCCGGGGTGCCCCAGCTTGGCTGTGAATAAACATTGATGCGAAGTTTTGTTGCGTCTTTTTGATCAGCCCCCTCTGAGAGCAGTTTCTTCGCTTTCTTCAGCTCGTTTTCGAGTTCGACGTTGGTCGTGGAATCCACTGAATCGAGATAGATCGTGCGAGGTTTTGTCGGGCATTTAGCAGACATTGACTGCGCCACAGCCTGCGCGGAAGCAATTGTAAGGACGATGAACAGTACTACTACAAATCTCATCGAATTCCCCGAATTATCCATTGTCCATTGTCAATTGTCCATTAAACCCCAATTGTCCATTATTTAAGGTCCGGTTCGACGTATTCAGCACGTGCTTCGTCGGACATCAGCAGTTCGTTGCTGTAAAACTTGCCGGGGTAGAACTTGTCGAACTTTTCGATCAACTCGTTTATATTCTCGACCGAAATCTCCGGATTATCTTCAGCGTATGAATAAACCGTTTTGAGCCAGAAGACCGTCATCGTTTCGTGGTACGGCATTTCTTGTGAAAGATCCACCTCGAAGGCGTTGAGGAGTTTGAAGATACCGGATTTCATCTTTTCATATGCGGTCTCGAAATCATTCTCGACTGAAAAGTGATAGGCGAGAATCAGGTGCTCCGGGTGGCCCCACTCACCGCGTTTTACCGTGCAATTCTTAAATGCTTTGATGATTGCAGTTACGTCCTCCATTGATTCGTATTTCATTTTGTCTCTTTATTTAAAGAAAACGAAGCGCAAATTTTGCGCTTCGTTCCGCCGAGAAGTTAGCTTACCACGGGTCTTTGTTCTTGAGTAACTCTTATACACCGCATGCGCGGCGTTGGGAGGCGGGTCGCCTGCGCTCCAGTGGTTCGCATTTCAGTTGGCTGCGATTACAGTTTTCGGATCTAGGTTTTGACACCGCATTCGCAGTGCTGGCAGGCGGGTGGCCTGCTGTCCAGTGGTTCGCCTCGTAATTGGCAGGTGGGTGGCGTGCGGTCCGGTCGTAAAAGCTAATTAGAACGGCAGAGAAAGATCCAGTTTTACAGCCAGCACACGGGTGATAAACGTCACAAGGATGCAGACTATCAGTCCCGGAACATGTGCGATTCCGAAGGAGACCATCCCGATGTAGGTCCAGCAACCGATAAAAGAGCATGTCACATACAGCTGAGTTGTCTTGAGGAAAACCTCTGGTACCTCATTTAAGAGAATGTCCCTCAAGACACCTCCGGCCGTCGCCGTGATCACACCAATAAGTACAGCCGGGAAAACCGGCGTATCCAGCTGCAACGCGATTCCCACACCCACTGCGCTGTACAATCCGAGCCCGAGCGCGTCAATGATCAACAGTACACGCCTTCTGAAAAGCTCTTTGTTAAACCGGAAGAGGATCAACGATACCCCCGAGATCGCGAATACGATCACGGGGTAGTAATAGTGCTCGATCCAGAAAAGGGGGGAACGGTCCAAGAGAATGTCGCGAAGCGTGCCACCACCGAAGGCAGTCGCCATCGCAGCGGTCGTCAGCCCTACAAAATCCATGTCGAGCCGCTTCGCCTTTATGAGACCTGCATAGGCACTTGCGAAGATCGCGAGCGCTTCGATTGTAAATAGGATGAAATCCATAATCAATGGATAATTGAGAATGGACAATGAACAATTTGAAAATAGGTTGTGATCTCACTTCGGAGTATATCCGAATGTCAGAAAATACCTGGGGACTATCCTGACATCGGATCGTCCATTATCCATTGTCAATTGGGCAATTAATTCTCCAGTTTCGTGACAAGGATCTGCCTCTTCGATTTCCTTGAAAAATTGCTTTCGTCAAAATCCCCATACTTCTCCTCGATAGAAAAACCGTTTGACTGGAACAGATAATCGAGTTCCTGAGGAAAGTACTGACGCATAAAGAACTCTACGGTTCGTTCTTCCTTGTCGTACTGATTTTTATAATGCCACCTTATGTGGTTGATCTGAGTCGCGGCATCATAAAGCACGTTTTCGTGAATTACAACCCATCCTTCATCCGTTCGGAACTCACCTACGAAAAACCTCTCTTCAGGGTCACGTGACAGCAGATTCACGGAAGGATTAAAGACCTCGACGATAAACCGGGAGTCCGCTTCCATGTGTTTCTTAACCGAGCTAAGTGTTGCTTGCACATCGGTTACATCGTTGAGATGTTGAAACGAATTGCCCGCAATGAATATCAGCCGAAACTTTTCGCCCAGATTGAAATTTCGCATGTCAGCCTCAATCAATTTCGACTCGAGGTCCTTATCATCGGAACGCTTTTCCGCCGCATCGAGCATCTGGGGTGAGATATCCAGTCCCGCAACATCCATCTTCTTTTCCCGAAATGTGACCAGATAGTTTCCGGTACCGCAGGCCAGTTCCAAGACGGGTTCACCAAAGCGTTCGATCATCCGCTCGTAGAATGACACGTGCTCACTGTCCGGCGGTTTTTCATGGACCAGATCGTAGAGCCATTCATTTCCGTAGAGATTCATCAGACAAAGTTTCAGGTTTCAAGTTCAAAGTTTCAAGTTGGGCCGAATTTCTAGTCAACTCGCCACAGGCACATGTCACGCATCTGCGTTATCCGCTCAATGAGAATTCAGCAGATTCTTCAACTTGGAACTTGGAACTTGGAACTTGAAACGCACCTTCGTTAGGCAGCTTTTTCGACTTCAGTCACAAATTCGTCCATGAAGAGATACTTCTTCCATTCAGGACGGGACTCTGCATAATGGCAAAGCAGGACGTGATCGAGGCCGAGTCGCAGCAGCTTTTGAGAGGTCAACAGCGGCATCCGAGCCTGTTCCGGCGTGCGGTTACCTTTGCGTTGGTTACACTTAACACATGCGGACACAAGGTTCTGCGAGGTTGTCGCTCCGCCTTGTGCACGAGGGAGAATGTGGTCAAGTGTCAGATCACGCGCGGACTTTTGATCTCCGCAGTACTGACACCGGTACCGATCGCGAATATAGATCCGTACCCGCTTAAGCGTGTTTTCACGGCGCTTGCGCCGGACATTTACATAATCGCGGAGGCGTACAACACTGGGAACGGGAAAGGTCGTTGAAGGAGATCGGAGGACATTTTCACCGTCGGTTTCTTCAACATACAGCTTGTCACAAACCTGCATGCAGATTGCCCGTGCGACACCGATCGTGCCCAGGGGCTCGTATGAAAAGTTCAGTAACAGTACTCTTCCTGTAATCATGGAAGCACCTCCTCGTCTGGTTGACGTAAATTAATGATAATAATAAATGCTAAAGTCTGCAAAGAATATAAGTTTTGGAGTTGGATGAAATCGATGAGTATTCCGAATTTTTGGGCTTTGTAGAATTTCCCAATGTTCGTTTCCAAGCTCCGGTCTTAAACCTCGGGCTAATTTTTAGGAAAACTCCATCGTCTGCGGTGGCATCAGCTAGAATAACTTGTAATGAAAAGAACGCTAGCAATTTTTATATGGCTGACTGCTTTCCCGGCGATCGTTTCTGCGCACCCCGCATGGGGCATGGCCGTCGATAAGGATCGAAATGTCATTTTCGCAGATATCTTTCATAACGGTGGAACGATCTGGAAGCTTTCGCCTAAGGGTACTCTCACCTCGCTAGGGAAAGGAATCCACGCACACAATGTAAACGTTCTTGAAAACGGCGACATTTACGCGTCTCACGGGGAAGGAACTTATTATATGCTTCGTATCCCAGCCGACGGCGGAAGCGCCAAAAAGATCCTGAGCTCGACCGATGAGACGAAGTATTTCGGCGGAAACTCCGCTGTGTCGGACGACGGCAATGTTTACTTCGGTATCCGAAAGTACATCTGGAAGTACACAAAAAGCGGTCCCGTTAAATTTAGCGATCAAAGGCTCGAATGGAACCAGGCGATGTTTTTGGACAAAGATGGGTCGATCTATGTGCCCGATATCGGCGTTGGAAATGGAACAGTATTCCGACTTAACAAGGACGGGACCTCAGAAAAGTTAGCCGATAATCTGATCTCACAGCTGGATCGGCCGAAAGACAAGCACAACGACGTCCTTCTCGGCATGGGGAAAGATGATGCGGGGAACTTATATATAACGGAAACTGCCGGTCGCCGGGTAATAAAGATAGATCCAAAAGGCAACAGGTCAACATTCTACACCGCTTCAAAAGGCTGGAAGCCAACCGCGATTACCTTTCATGAAGGTGATGCATATGTACATGAGTACGGACGAATCGGAACCGCTTATGACTTTCAGATTGTGCAAATTAATAATTACGGGAAAAAGAACGTGTTGGTAAAATACTCTTCTTACATTGGCAAAAAGAGCGCATACGGTCAG
This sequence comes from Pyrinomonadaceae bacterium, assembly GCA_013003215.1. Classification (GTDB taxonomy): domain Bacteria; phylum Acidobacteriota; class Blastocatellia; order Pyrinomonadales; family Pyrinomonadaceae; genus Aridibacter. Next base: position 9,322 of record JABDKD010000137.1, on the reverse strand, counting down.
ATGAGCGGCTGGCATTCAAGCAAGCATTCGTCTGTTTAGGAATGCAAACCCGGTACAGTTTCAGTGGATCATAAACAACTTGTACAAATCACGAAACGCGGCACTCTTTCCCGTGAAGAATTCGCCGAGGTGGAGAATACGCTATATGAGTTCATTTGGGGAAGGCTCTTTCCGCCACAAATTCTGACAGATGATCTTTCCAATACGGTCTCCGAAAATGTCATCACCGATCCGGCCGCTCCGAAGCCCGATTGTAAGACCTGTGGGGCTTGTTGTGCAGCGTTTGTCGTTGTGGATGCGGAAAACTCTTCAATTACGAGCGAGAAGCTCTGGGCCGTTGATTCGATCAGTGATAACGGAGAACGGGCAACGAAAAGTATTCTAAGACGCCGTGAACCTGATTTTGCCTGTGCTGGCCTCGCGGGAGAGGTTGGAGACGAAGTAAGCTGTACCGTTTACGATAACCGGCCCTCTATGTGCCGGAAGTTTGAGGCGGGCAGCGACCGCTGCCATGCTGTGCGCAGGGCTTATGGGATCGAACCTTTTCTTACGACTGATGAAATGCTCGAGGCGAATCGCAAGCTTACTGAGGACTAGACCTCTACGGCAATACTTGCGATCCGCCGAACTCGTTATCCCTTAACACAAACTACCTGCTTGAGCTCTGCAACGACCTCAACGAGATCACCCTGTTTTTCCATGACCTTGTCGATATCCTTATAAGCTCCGGGAATCTCATCGATGACGCCCTTGTCCTTACGACATTCGACGCCCTCGGTCTGACGTTCGAGATCGGCGCGGGTGAAGTGCTTCTTCGCCTTGGTACGGGACATCTTGCGTCCGGCACCGTGAGAACAGGAGTTGAAGCTTTCCGCCTTTCCTAGGCCCTTGATGATGAAAGACTTAGCTCCCATCGAGCCCGGAATGATCCCGAGACGACCTTCTTCGGCGTTGATCGCACCCTTACGGGTAACGTAAACATCTTCGCCGTAATGAAGTTCTTCGGCGCAGTAGTTGTGGTGACAGTTAACCTGCATCTCGGGGGCGAAGCTTTCGCCCTTGTTGAACATGCGGTTGAACTGGTTGAGCAGACGCTTCATCATGACCTCGCGATTCTTCATCGCGTAGCCCTGCGCCCATTCCAGATCACGCCAGTACGCACGGAACTCTGCGGTTCTCTTAACGAAATAAGCGAGATTCGGGTCGGGCAGCTCATTTAGTCGATGAAGCTGCTTGGCGGTTTCAATATGACGGCTGGCAAGCTGGTTACCAATTCCGCGAGAGCCGGAATGCAGCATCAGCCAGACACTGTCGTCGGTATCGAGGCAAACCTCTACAAAGTGGTTACCACCGCCGAGAGTGCCGAGCTGCTTCATTGCCTTGACCTTTCGGTCCTGGACACCTTCATGCAGTTCGGCGTATTCATTCCAGCCTTCCCAGCGCGAGGACTGTTCTACCGGGTCCTTGTGCCAGTTAAAACCGACCGGAATGGTGCGTTCGATCTGATGACGAAGCTCCTTGAGCTTGCCGTCAAGAATACCGCTCTTAAACGGGGTCTTGACCGCCATCATTCCGCAGCCGATGTCTACACCGACAGTTGCGGGAATAACGGCATCCTTGGTTGCGATGACCGAACCGACCATCGAACCGATTCCAAGGTGCGCGTCAGGCATCAGCGCGACGTGCTTATAAATACACGGCAGACGCGAGACGTTTCGAAGCATGTTTTGTTCCTGTATGGACAGACCGTGGTCGACCCAGGAAAGAACATCGGCTTCCGCACCTCTAATGTTTAGCTTCTGATAAGCCATAGTTATTTCCTCCTATTATATGTAATGAAAATGTATTGGGTAACTAACCCAAAGATTGGGTGGTGGCTGCGATGGGTAACTTACTATGATGTGTTTATGAAATTCTATTCAGGAACCCACCGCAGCTTTGAGCTTTGCCTTGATGCCCTTGCGTGCTTCGATCGATTCGATCTCGGCCTCGAGAGCTTCTACAAAACCGTTAATGAGCTCGGCCAGCATACGTGCCTTGTAGACGGCAGCGTCACGACCCTCCTGATTGCCGAGATAGAAATCATATGTGACCTTTCTGTAGCAATCAGTAAGAGAAAGTTCGACCACTCCGTACCATTCTTCGGTGTTTGAGCCGCTTCTGCCCGAAGTATCCTCGACAATCGCTACGGCTGCGGCTGTCATCGATTCGTTTCGGTTGAGAAAGACCCGCTTCTTGATTCGATATTCTTCCTTAGCCATTTGTAAATCCTCGATCACAGTTAGCGAGTCGTCCCACGAATGCAGGAGAGCCTCGGTAAGTACTGTGAGAAAATTAGTAATTCATGTTTCCATTTTTCCGACCTCCTTTCCTATCTCGATTCATAATTGTCTCCTTGTGTAGTTGGCTTACTAATTGGCCTTGTTATTCGCCGCTGACGTGACGAAAACATTTGTTTATAGGTGCCTCGTCGGCTTCGGTCTTCGGCCTTACCCACGGCTAAATCCATCCGGTCGCTTCGCGACGGTTGAGGATTTCCGGATTGACAAGAACTTTGAGCCTTAAACCTTGAACTTTGAACTCCTCGGTACCGTCGGCGTGAGCCGATGGCGATCATTCCCGCCTGCGTGAGCGGGCGGTTCAGTCGTCGCCGACGCGACGAATAATTCGTTTGTGCTTCATATCCGTCGCCTGAAAGCCACGGATAGCAGACCTCCTGTCCCTACGGGACGGGTTAAGGAATGTTTAAATACTCTTTTAGCCTTCCAGCGTCGAACTCGGCACCCTGAGCCTTAAGGTCTGGGCTTGGAACCTAAACTTTGAGCCTTTGAGCTTGAACTTTGAACTAGATGAGATTGGCCGATCGGGTGGGATTCGAACCCACGATCCCTCGCTAAAGAGGCGAGTGCCTTACCGCTTGGCTACCGATCGGGGAATTCCAAGTTCCAAGTTCCAAGTTCCAAGTTCCAAGTTTCAAGTTCCAAGTTCAGGTTTCAAGTTCAGGTTCCAAGTTTCAAGTCCTTTTCCATTCGTTGTAACATTTGCCTTAATTAAGATTTATGTATGCGTGCTTGAACAAACTTGGAACGTGAAACCTGGAACTTAGAACTTATGAGAAAGGCACTCGGAATCGTTTCGAACAAATACAAGGATCCACAGATATGTGAGTCCTGCGGCGCAGAATTTGGCTGCGGCGTGTCATTGACCGGTTGTTGGTGCATGAAGGTCAAGCTGACCGACGAACAGCGTGCAGACCTCAAGTCGAAATACAAGAAATGCCTGTGTCCGGAGTGCCTTGAAAAAGTCGCGGCTGATAACCGGATTTGAACCGCGGAGCACGCAAAGGACGCGGAAGATAAGAAAGCAAAAAACGGTTACAGAATTGCCACGTCAATAATAACCGGGGCAGGTCGGTGACGATTCAACAACTCATATCTCTGCGTACTCAGCGACCCCTGCGGTAGAATATTCTTCAATGGTGAATAATTCTCTGGAAATGCTTGGTTTCGACCAGGCCCGGCTCGATGAGGCTGATCCTTCGATCCCGCCCGAATGCGTTCCGCTGCGTGTAACACAGGTTCAGAAGGAAAGTTACTTCGTGACTGACGGTAGCGGGGATGTCTACGCTGAAGTTACCGGACGACTGTTGTATGGAGCCGCGGAGGCGGTTGATCTTCCGGTCACCGGAGACTGGGTTATGGGCCAGGTAGTTGATTCCTCCCTTGCAATAATTCACAAGGTTTTGCCGCGCAGTTCATTCTTAAGACGAAAGACTGCCGGAAAGAAGACCGACTACCAACCGATTGCATCCAATATTGATACAGCACTGTTGGTCCAGGCTATGGACGAGGACTTTAGTGTTCGGCGGCTTGAGCGATACCTCGTAATGGTCCGCGAAGGCCAAATTGAACCTGTTATTCTGCTTAGTAAATCCGATCTTCAGAAACCAGAGAATGTCGCCGAATATGCTGAAAGCGCGCGCAGCGTTTCTGGCGCAGCGCGTGTACTCGCTTTCAGCAATGAGACAGGAGAGGGGTTCGACGGGGTGAAGAAGCTTCTGGTGCCTTCCAAAACGTATTGTTTGCTTGGATCATCCGGGGTCGGGAAGTCGACTTTGCTCAATCGCCTTGCCGGCGAAGAGCTCATGGAAACTAAGGAGATCCGCGAAAGTGATTCAAAGGGCCGGCACACAACGACTTCGCGAAGCCTCAAAATACTCGATAACGGAATTATCATGATCGATACACCCGGAATGCGGGAACTCGGTAACATCGGTGCGGGTACCGGTATCGAGGAGACGTTTGGGGAGATCCACGAGTTAGAAGGGCTGTGCAAGTATAGCGACTGCACACATCAGCACGAGGACGATTGTTCGATTCTGGCTGCAGTCGAAAGCGGAGACATAGCAGATGACCGCTTCGAGAGCTATCTCAAGATGCAGAGAGAATCAGCCCACAACGAAAGATCTTTTCTCGAAAAAAAGAAAAGAGACAAATCGTTGGGGAAGCTTTACAAATCGGTTCAAAAGGCAAACAGAAAGAACAAGGGCAACTAAGCGACTGCGCCTGGGTCGAATGCTGAGTAAAGGATCTGTACCGTCGGCGTGAGCTGGTGCCTGCCTTTTCCGCCCCCATTAGTGGGCGCCTTTCTGTCGTCGCTGACGGGACGAAAAGAGTCTTTTGTTTCGTGTCCCGTGGGTTGCGGCCTTCGGCCTGCACCACGCCTAAATTCTGCCGGTCGCTAAGTGACGAGATCAGTACCGTCGGCGTAAGCCGATGGCGATCATTTCCGCCTGCGTTACCGGGCGGTTCAGTCGTCGCTGACGGGACGAAAAGAGTCTTTTGTTTCGTGTCCCGTGGGCTGCGGCCTTCGGCCTAACCCACGGCTAATTCATCCGGTCGCTACGCGACGGTTAGGGAAGTCCGGATTCTTTTGCTGGAGCGCGTTACGCGATTCCGCCTGAACGACGTTAGTCGCGATTGGTTCTTTTCACCGGCGCTGATGCGACGGAAAACGTTTGTCGTTCCTGTCCCGTGGCCTGAAGGCCACGGCTACAAGAATTGCGGTCCCTACGGGCCCGTAGAGAATTCCAGATTTTCTTGTCCCCAACTCTGAACTTTGAACTTTGAACTCCGAGTTTTAAAACTTGAACTCTGAGCTTCAAACTCTAAACTCTGATCTCTGAACTGTTTGAGCCCTAAGCGGGGCACCGACGACGGTGTGTATACATGGTGCCCCGCTACGCTTTGCCGGCAAGAAAAAATGTTTGGTATCAGATCTTGGTGATTCGGGTTTCTTGCTTAGTGACGGTGTCAGATTGGCGCTGAGAGAAGAATCAAAAAAAGCAGCGATTTGTAATTGGAGAAGACAGGACGTCTTCAATAGGCTGATCCGGAAAATCGAAAATAGATAAAAATTATTCCATGATTTCGGATCAAGGGCAGGAACCGCTGCCTTTTTTCATGCTTTTCAATTCTGACTCTACGAGACGAGAACTAAGAGGATTTGCGTACATCGCTCGGTTTGAGTGGATGGCCGCAAATTCCCAATAATGCCGGTCGTGCCGCTCCGAGCGGGACGACCGGGCTAATGCGGTTATTCAGTTGTCAAATAACAAAAAAAAGCGGCAACCTGAAAGTCTCTTTCGAGAACTTCAAATCGCCGCTCCTAAAACAATCACGAACCATCAGGCTCGTTTTCAAATTTCGGGAGCGGAAACTTACCGCTCCCGCTTAACTAAATCTTTCTCTCGGCCGGTATTGACCCGCCAAGGTTGATATCCAAATTGTCAAAACTATAGTTCGCACACGAACACACACCATCGCGCATTTCGGCTCTCCACCCTTGCTCCGCATGTGTCTGTTTGAACTGTCTTAAGTTTCGCATCACTTCGATATCTCCTTTAAAAAAGTTTCGCCCCAGAAGGCGAGTTGAGAGTATATGCATTTTTGCAAAATAGCTGTCAAGGATTTTTTTGAACTTTGGATTCTCAGTGGTGGTGGGATTGCGAAAACAAAAGACGACGAAGCTGCGCTGACGGTCAAGTAACTCATATAATCTCATCACTTACGAGAGACCTACGAAACCCGGCTGTCAATCTGAAAAAAACCACAAAAATTTATGTCCTGATCTGGTGCGTTTTGTCGTTATTCAAGATACCAACGCAAATAATTCTAAAGTCAGCGTTCATCAGATAGTTGAAAAAAACGGTTAGGTCTGTTTTGGCGCAATGGAAAATCCTGAACTCATTTAATTTCTGCACTACTTTTTGGATGGCAGAATACGAACGATCCAAACGAATTTAGTAAGGGTTAAGTGTCTTGTCTAGACTAGTTAGCAGATTAATGAGCCTTTGATGACCAAAATGTCGCATTTACTAGTGATTAAAAAAATGCGAATTTGCTGAAAATTGAGTCGGATTCAGACTGTATAGTGGCAAATAAGTTACGAAAGTTTCATGTAGCTACAAAGCGTTTCGCCCCGATATTATGGGTTGTCAGAGTTTTATCAATGTTTTTCGAATGTTTGACTGTTAGAAAAATATTGACACGATTTTAATAGAAGCGTAATGTTTTCTTATTGTTACAGGAAATGTGGTTTTGCCCAGAGCGCGTTTAATCGCTCTCAGACCACGCTTACCGTTAAGCCTTCGCCAGGAAGATCTGTCCCCTGAATGGGGTCATTTCTGTCCCGGAGTTGGTCGACGACGCAAATCGATACCCCGTTGCGTAAGTCGATGTTGCTCGACGAACTTAGTAACTGCATTAGTGGGCGCCCGAAGCCCTCAAGGAGTAATTATTATGATACGGGTCTATGGAATTAAAATTGTGCCTTTCCTTCTATGTGTCCTTGTTGTGCCGCAGCTATTCGCTCAGCGCACAATTGAGCTACCATACAGCGATCAAAAACGATCGACAGTTATAGCGGCTGACAAGAGAAGTTATGGTTCAAATGACATTGTTGATATTGCTGGAGTCGGATTTTCTAGCTTTGAACGTGTTCGTCTTTCTGCTTCAATTCGCGATAAGAATTTGAAAGCGCCAATCATGTTGGGACGCTGGGATTCCTACGCTGATATAGAAGGCCGGATCTCAACGGAATGGAAAGTTGTTGATATAAACACGCCAAACACCGTATTGACGCTTACCGCAAGGGGTACCATTTCAGGTGTCGAAACCAAAACTGATGTGACGATCTTACCGGAGGCCGGTGAGGCACTTACAATGGAGCAATGTGCCAATAGTAATGCGACGCCTCAAAACCTTGACTGCGACGGCAGCGGCAGCGAGGGCTGGGTTTCCGGAAACGTGAATGCCAGCAAGGCAAAGTATTTTGAAGGTGACTCCCTTGTTTACCGAGCGCGGATGAGCAACTTGACGATCGGAACTTCTTATAAGTTCACGATTCAGTACGACACAAGCAAGAACGGTAAGAATGCTTTAGATTACCTAACCACCTACAATCGGACGATTACTGATGCCAACCCCTGCAGGGACAGTGGAACGGCGAACGATAATTTCTATTGTACGGAGGCCGGACCTACCGATACTATCGCGATTCCTGTTGACTCAAACGTGACAAACGGGCGGGACACAGTCAACGGCACTACAGATGACATTGTTCAAGTCCCTGGAGATATAACAATCTGGGACGGAACTTTCACAGCGATTTCCGGATACACCTACAGTGGGGATACACCGTGGACTGGAACTGCGGTTACGACCCTTACCGTTACGTTCACTGCAGATGCAACAACTGCAGTAGTAGCATGGGCTGGTCATATCGCTTCGCGAACAGATTGGGGACAAGGAAATGCGGCTGTGGACATTACCGGATCGCCTTATCACACCGCAAACGGTGGACTCGAAAACTGTGACGACAATACGACGGTAAGCGGTTCGCAGGACCTTCAGTTGCAGGCGGCAGCCGTTATTCCAACCGGCAAAATAATTGTCATCAAGCATGCTTCGCCGCCGAGTCCGTTTGTTTTCGGTTTCTCGACTACAAATCTGACTCCGTCGAATTTCACATTGGTTGATAACGATATCGCGACTGACCCACAAATAGTTTTCGACGGGATCAGTACATTTAATACAAAGACGATTGAGGAGACCAATCCTGGCTCTTACACGTTGACCAGTATTAATTGTGTGGTTGATATCGGTACAGGTGGTACTACCGTCGGACCGAGGGTTGGTAATGCAATTACTGTAGACATACAGTCCGGCGACCAGGTAACTTGTACGTTCAACAACGATTTCCTGACGGCGGCGACCGTTTCGATATCCGGTCGTGTGTTTGATCACAACGGCGGAGGTCTTGGACGGGCAGTCGTTTCGGTAACGGATGCGAGCGGTAACGTTCTGCAGGCGCGAACGAATCAGTTTGGTTATTACCGGGTTGAGGATGTCGAAGCCGGTGGCGGTCACATCGTTGAGGTCAGGAGAAAGGGATACAACTTCCCAACGAGATTCCTGAATGTAAACGATGACATGACGGAGATCGATTTCAATCCGTTCTAATTTTGGATGAGAGATTTCAGGGTCTAAGGAGATTGCTTCCTTAGACCTTTTTTTTCCGATTCCAATTGAATTGAGTAGAAGATTCTACTGGGAATGAAACTGAAAATAAGAGGAAATCGAAAGCACTGAGCCGGTAGCATGAGGTGAAAGATGGGTCTGAATCAAGTTATTAATGAGATGAACGTATCGAAGGGGTTTTATGTGCGTCTTTGTAAGGGTGCAGGGGCATTTGTAATCGCATTTACGTTTGCCAGTGTATCCCTCGCGGCTACATTTACGACGATCTCCGATGGAAACTGGAGTAGCGCGTCGACATGGCAGGGCGGGAACATTCCCAACACAGCGAGTGACATCCCCTCGGGCGACACTATCAATATCAGGCATACGCTCAATTACAACACCGGGAACCCTCTGAAAAACCAAGGAACGATCAATATCCAACCTGTGTTGGGAACGACGGCGATTCTTAATTTCCCTACAAACATAAACGTAGAAAACTATGGAACGTTTAACGTTGTGAACGGGCAGTTCCTGCAATGCCGTTTTGCGGATTGTGATGACGGCCAGCCGTATACCGGTACCAACCCTCAGGGCAACGCAAATTCCGGAACCTGGAAGAACATCGGTGGTACGGTATTGCTTCAAAATGCAAACGTCGAGGTCGCCCAGGACTGGGTAAGTGAATCGGGTGGGAAACGCACGATGCTAGACAGTTGTGTGACAACCGGGCAGAATTTTTCGATTACAGACTCGATAGAGGTCATTCGCAGGTCCACGATCACGATCGGATGGCATGGAAG
>JABDKD010000127.1 GCA_013003215.1 Pyrinomonadaceae bacterium | reverse complement strand
TTCAATGACCCTCAGCTCAAGTGGGTAGCAAAAGAGTGGGAAGAAAACGCCGAGCGACTCGCTGCATGGGGTTTGAAACACCTCGTGAATCGTTTCGATGTCTGGGGCCAATACACAACAAAATCTGATGCACTAGGGAAATCCGTTAGTGCGGTAACACTCCCGATCGCAAGCCTTCGAGGCAAGGGCGACATGGTCACGCATGACAAGCTGACGCGTCATTTCAAGGGCCGTAAACCCAATGATTTGATCGGTTTGCATGTCACGTCCGCTGAAGCAACCTGCCGATGGTTCGCTGTTGATCTGGATGTTCACGAGGAGCAGGATTCTTCATATCTTGCTGATCTGAACTTCCAAGCAATGCTCGATTGGCACCAGAAGCTTCGTGCTCAATCGCTCGATCCTGTGATCCTGGATTCCAACGGTATGGGCAGTTTTCATCTTCTTGTTGTTCTAAACGAACCCCATTCGCTGGAAGATGTTTTTGGGTTCCTCGAAGACCTAACGTCAAATTATAGGGAGCTCGAGTTGGACCGAAAACCTGAGCTTTTTCCGAGTTCGGCAAAGCTGCACAAGCTCGGAAAATGGCTGCGTCTTCCGGGTCGACACCATACCCACAAACATTATTCGAAGGTCTGGGTCGAGGAATATGGCGAAGGGCAGTGGCTCGAGGGTGTCGATGCGATCGAACATCTCATGTCATTAAGGTTGATGCCGCTCCCGGGAGTCGCGAAGAAGGAAAAGAAGAGAAAATTATCCAAAAAAGATGGGGGCCGGAAACGAAGCAAGACGGTCTGTGTTGACCTCGATGGTGTCCTGGCACAGTATGACGGTTGGCAGGGGCTTGAAAACATTGGAGATCCGGTCGAAGGCGCGCGGGAGTTCATGGAGGAGCTTTCGAAGAAGTATCACGTGCTTGTTCACACGGCCCGGGTCGCGAATGAAAGGGTTAAGACTGAAGACCATGTGCAGAGGGTCAAGAGTCTTGTGATTGAATGGCTTGTCGAGAATAAGATTCCTTTTGGCGATGTTTACACAGGACGCGGAAAACCGCTTGCTTCTGCATTTATTGACGACCGTGCCCTGAGTTGCAGGCCACAGGAGGAAAGCGAAGCCTTCGAAAACGCCCTGCGGGCGCTTTCTCAGCTTTGAGTTCAAAGTTCAAGGTTCAAGGTTGAGGATCAGAGTTCCGCGTTCAGAGTGCAGAGTTCAGGGTTCAGAGAATCCTGAATTCGTCTACCGTCCCGTGGGGACTGGAAGTCTGCTAGCCGTGGGTAAGCGCGAAGCGCGCAGCCCACGGAATCGTAGCGAATAAGAAATTTTCCGTCGCGTAGCGACGAATGAAAAGCGGTTCGCGACAAGCGTCGCTCAGGCGGACGGGCCATCCGCGCTCCGGCAAGAATCCAAAAATTTATAACCGCCCCATACGGACCCTTCTGATTCAAAGTTCCAGGTTCAAAGTTTAAGGTTTAGTCTGGGATTGCAGTCCTCAAGAACCTGAAAGACGAATCTCGTTTGTGTTATCTCTCTGAATTCAGATATCTTGTGGTCAAGGGTCAATGGTCAATGGTCAATGGTTCGCCCCCTCACAAACAAGAATGAAAAAAGAATTACAGCAGTACGAAGTAGTCGTCCTAACGGCCGTTTCAAAACACGTCCGACCTTGGGCGGGAAAAGATCAGCCGCAGGAGGGGGACAAGGCCGTAGTACTTGAGGTTCTCCAGAGCCCTAAGCTCATGTACGAACTCGAGTGCTCAGATGAAAATGGGGCTACAAAATGGATCGTCAAAATGGAGCAAAAGGACTTTCGGTTTAGGCGGTTCTTTGGTTCTAACAGCGAAAACGATCCGGCCGAGTCAAAATAACCTTGAACGGGCGTACCTACACGCCTATAATTCCCGCAACCTCCAAAAGATAGATGAAGCTAATTACGCTCAGCATACTATTCTCTACGTTCGCGTTTTCTAACTGCGAACCGATCGTCTATGACGAATCCCGAGGAGAGAAGTATCTCGTAGTTGGTATTTCTGACGGTGATTCGATCTCGATCGTAGATAGCAATAAGAAGACCGAACGGGTGAGACTCGCGACGATCGACGCGCCTGAGATGGGACAAGCTTTTGGAAAGGCGTCGAAACAAAGCCTTTCCCAAATGATCTATAAAAAGCATGTGCAGGTCATCGTAAAAAACCGCGATCGTTACGGACGTATGGTTGGTGAGGTTTATATAGGCGAATTGAACGCGAATGTAGAACAATTGCGACGAGGAATGGCGTGGCACTACAGGCGCCATGCGGGTGAGCAAAGCCGCGCCGACCGAATACTCTACGAGGAAGTTGAACGCTCTGCCCGTAAACGCAATGCCGGGCTGTGGAAAGATGATGACCCAACGCCCCCTTGGGATTATAGAAAAAAGAATCCGAGGAACGATAGATGACAGATTTTGAAAAGCTTGGCTTATTTTACTTAGGCAAACACTACGATCAGGAGAATCAGAAGGTAGAAGACAGCCTTTTGATGTATGACTCCAAAGACCTTGTCACTCACGGGGTCTGCATGGGAATGACCGGGTCCGGCAAAACGGGCCTGTGCGTTTCGCTTATCGAGGAAGCGGCAATAGACAACATACCGGTTATCGCGATCGATCCGAAAGGAGATATCGTCAACCTTCTTTTGACCTTTCCCGGCCTTTCTAAAGAGGAGTTTCTCCCCTGGGTCACAGCTGATGAAGCATCGCAGAAAGGAATATCAAAAGATGAACTCGCCCAGAAGAAAGCCGACCTTTGGAAAAACGGATTGGCCGATTGGGGACAGCAGCCGGAACGGATCAAGTTGTTTGCCGACTCGGCTGAGCGGATGCTCTACACGCCCGGTAGTTCTTCGGCGCGACCGATTTCGATTTTGAAATCCTTCACGCGTCCCGCGGATATGGAGGATTTCGAGGCGGTTGCCGACCGTGTTTCAACACTCGTTTCCGGATTGCTCGGTTTGCTTGATATTGACTCGGATCCACTGACGAGCAAAGAACACATTCTCCTTTCGAACATCATCCAGTCCGAGTGGCAATCGGGCCGAGACGTGCCGATAGAGCAGCTCATCGCTTTGATCCAGGATCCGCCGATGTCAAAGATCGGTGCGTTTGACGTCGAGGCATACTATCCGAAAAAGGCAAGATTTAAGCTCGCGACAAGCATCAACAACCTGATCGCTTCCCCGCAGTTTGCCATTTGGACGACCGGAGATTCGATCAATATTGATGACCTCTTTTACACAAAAGACGGGAAGCCAAGAATATCTATCCTGTCGATTGCCCACCTCGACGACAAGGAGCGTATGTTTTTTGTCACACTTTTGCTTAACGAACTGGTTTCATGGATGCGGCAGCAAAGCGGCACATCAAGTCTGCGGTGCCTACTTTACATGGACGAGATTTTTGGCTATCTGCCACCGGTGGCCAATCCGCCTTCGAAGAAGCTTTTTCTCACGCTGCTGAAACAAGCCCGCGCCTTTGGTCTCGGACTGCTCCTTGCGACCCAAAACCCGGGCGATCTGGATTACAAGGCTCTGGGCAATGTCGGTACCTGGTTTATTGGGCGTCTCCAGGCCGAACGCGACAAGGAAAAAGTGCTCGAGGGGCTGGTAACGGCTAACAGTGGGGCGAATTCGACAGAGATCAGCAAGAAATTGTCAGGCCTCGGCAAGCGCGTGTTTATGCTCAACAATGCTTCAGATTCGATGCCGGTGCTTTTTCACACCCGTTGGGCGCTTTCTTATCTTGCCGGTCCGATAATGAAGAACCGGTTTAAGGAACTCATCGGTGACATCCCTCGAACCCAGACGACGGAAACTGTCGGAACAGCGGCGGGCGGAGTCGGAATTGGAGCGGCCGCGGCAGTTCCTGCGGCCTCCACAAGGCCGGTCTTGAGTCCGGATATCCGACAGATATTTGTCCCGGGAGGCGGCAAATTGTACGAGCCACAGGTCGCGGGCATTGCCGATGTGCTCTACAAAGACAGCAAGCTTGGGATCTCCGTAACAAAGCAGCAAAAGTATCTGACCAATCTTTCGACTCACGTGGACTGGGCGACAAACATGCCGCTCGAGTTCGAACTGGATGAGCTGGAATCCGAGCCGCGGGAAAACATCGGTTTTTCTGAAATTGAAGCCGAGGTCAATGCCAAGACCGTAAAGACCTGGGAAACCGATTTCAAACAGTGGCTTTACAGTGGGAATCCTTTAACTGTGTTTACCTGCCCGTCACTGGAAGAAGTCTCTAATTCAGATGAGGATGAGCGCGCATTTCGGGTTCGGATCTCACAGCAAGCACGTGAACAGAGGGATCAGTTTCTTGAGAAGATCCGCGATGACTACGAGAAGGAAATCGTATCGCTGGAGAAGCAAAGGGCACGTGCCGAGAGCAAAGCCGCGACCCAGCAGGCACAGGCGAGCTCGCACACGATGGGGACTGTAATTTCAGTCGGGACCAGCATTTTGGGGTCGCTTTTCGGCAGCCGCAGGGGGTATAGCGGAATCGCAAGATCGGCCCAACGTGTAGGCACGACGATGAAGGAAAGGCGCGAAGCAGATGCGGCTATTAAAGAGATCGAAGCCGTTGACGCAAAGCTTCTCGAGATAGAAGAAGAGATCAACAAGAAGCTGGAAGCCTATCAAAATGCGGATACCGTGGAGATCGTGCCGGTAGAGGTCAACCCCAATAAAACGGATATCAATGTCAGGGAAGTAGCGCTTGCATGGGTACCGATGGGGGAGTAGGAGCGCAGGAGGGAAGGAAAGAAGGAAAGAAGGAGAGCGAGATAGCGGGAGTGCCGGATGGCGGGATAGCGAGATAGCGAGATAGCGGGAGTGCCGGATGGCGGGATAGCGAGATAGCGAAATAGCGAGATAGCGAGATTCTGATATCTTCCTTCACGGCTCACGGCTCACGGCTCACGGCTCACGGCTCACGGCTCACGGCTCACAGATAAAATATGCTCAAACTAATTCTTAAAGGCCTGGTCATATTAGTAGTGGCGATTCTCGTAGCGTTTGCTTCTGCGGCTGTCGTGATTCCTGCAAAAAAGACGTTCACACAGGAGACGCCGATCGATGCGTCCAGGGAAACTGTATGGAAGGTCCTGACGGAAAGAGATAAGTATCCCGAGTGGCAGGAAAAGGTGAAGAAGATTGAGGTCAAGGATGAGAAGAACTGGACCGAATTCACAGAGAATACCGATCCGATAGTGTTTACTGAGACATCTCGGGAGGAAAACGTCGGTATGCGGATATCGTACTCGATGGGTGAGTTTTTCAAAGGAACGTGGGTCGGCGAGATTCGACGGATAGGACCGAATAAGTCGATTATTCGAACGACTGATACTTCTCAGGTGAACTCGGTTGTAATGAAGATCGCGATGGCGATGTTTTTTGATATCGAGGATTTCGCAAAAGATTGGAACCAGAGTCTCAAGAAACGAGCGGAAGAGGTTGAGGGCGCGAGTACAGGAAAGTAGGAGTGTAGGATGGAAGGTGTGCGGGATAGTTTTCTGAAGATGAGGAAAAGTCGCGTCAGCGACGACAGAAAAAGAGGTTAGAACGACGAATATTCCTCTGGCCGGCAAGCCGCCTACAACGCTTTTTCGTGTTTGAAGTGACCATGACCCATAGTGGATTTTTCTCCCGAGACTAGACAGGAGGGCAAATGAACATATTAAGAGGAATAGCTGGAGTTATCGGTGGTTATATTTTTGTAATCGCATTTATCATCGGCACTTTTTCAGCGATGTACGCGGTTATGGGCGCTGACACGGCTTACAAGCCGGGATCATACGAAGTTTCGATGACCTGGGTGATACCTGCTTTCATTCTTGGTTTGATCGCGGCGGTTGGCGCCGGCTGGCTTTGTTTCCTGATAGCCCGAAGCAAGATTGCAGTATACGTCTTGGCATGCCTGTTTCTAGTAGTTGGTTTGGCATCCGCAGTCGCGCAGATGAGTATGGAGCGACCCAGTGAGCCGCGTGCCGGAGACGTGAGCAACGCCGAGGCTATGGCAAAATCTGTAAGCCCAACTTGGTTCAACTTCCTAAATCCATTTGTCGGTGCGATAGGGGTACTGGTCGGCGGAGGACTAAAGAAAGAGGAGTAAGCCTTCGATTGGAAAATGTTTGGATTTTTTTGATAAGTACTTCGATAAATAACTGAGGATGAGTCCACGTTCCCTCAACTATCAATTGACAAGGCCGAAGGTGAATCCATGTTGCGTAAGTTAATTGGAATAGCCGCAGGGTACTTATTCGCCGTCATATTTACAGTCTTGGCTCTTTGGGTGGTTTACTCACAAGTAAATACTGACTGGGCGTTTAAGATAGAATCGTTCCAGTCATCAACACGGTGGGTATTTGCCTCAATCGCTTGCGGCTTCATAGGCGCAATGATTGCTGGAGCAGTTTGTTTTTTAATCTCGAAGAGTTCACGTGCCGTAAATGCTCTAGCGGGTGTCTTTATAGTGGTTGGCCTCTGCCTTGCAGTCTTTGCCCTGACTGAGCCCGGAGTTATTGAGTACCGCCCTCTACAAGAATTCGATTTCATTGAAGCGAGAGAAAAGTCCCGTAGCCCGATATGGTACAACTTCTTGATGCCTTTTGTGTCGGCGGCAGGCGTAATAGTCGGCGGTGGAAACAGGAAGGAAGAGTGATTTTGAATTGATAATTGAAGATTGATAATTGATGGTTGGTTCTCAACAACTTGATCTGCTTGGTTAGCGTGAGTAAAGGGAAAAAAAATTTTTCAATCATCAACCATCAATCATCAATCGGGCAAGCGAGTTATCCGCTTTTTCCCATAGCTAGCATCTTGTCAAAGTGATCCGGTTCCACCGGCATCACCGAAAGACGCGTCTGCCGAATGAGTTTGAGGCCTGTAAAGAACTCATCGGCCTTTATGTCTTTTAACGTCACCTCTTTGTCAAATTTGTCGACCGGGCCGATATCTACCCATGTCCAACGATCATCCTCAGGGCTCGGATAAGACCCGTCTGATATGACTTTCGCAACCCCCTGCACTGCTTTCACGTCGCCCGAAGCGTAAAACAGAACCAAATCGCCTTTTTGCATTTCTCTAATGAAATTGCGGGCCTGGTAATTCTTCACTTTGGTCCATTGACGCTTTCCGTCCTTCATCAATTCATCAAAGGTGTACTTCTTCGGTTCTTCCTTCATCAACCAGTGGTTCATTTGTCTAACTCCTTTTCCGCGTATTTCTTAAAGCTATTTAAGTTTTTCCTCGAGTTTTCGACGAACGATGATTTTAGCCAATAGAAAAGCGAATGCCAAAAGACATTCTGTCCCCTGTATTTCTCTTTTTGAACTACTTCGGTGGAAAGTCCCTTGTCTACGAGCCTGAAATCGATTGAGCTGAACATTGCATCGTTTTCAAGATCAAACGCAAAATGCTCGCCGTCATCATAAGCGGTCATGGTTTCCGTCATCACAATTTCTTCTCCACCGCTTTCAAATGTTACCCGAAATTTCGATCCGACTGTCTTTGGTTCCCCTTCGATCAGCTCCATACCTTTAAATCCTTCCAGCCATTCTCCCATTTTCGACTCGTCTTCAAACTTCTTCCAAACATGATCCTTCGGTCGATTAACAACAACGCGAGTTTCGTTTTCCAAATCGCCCGACAACACGCCGGGCGCAAAAAAGACAACGACCGCCGCGAGGATAAGCAAGAAAAGGATTCCCAAGATCTTTTTAATCATGTTTTTGCCCTCAAATAATCGTGTTCGAATGTCGAGTGTATTGTAAACTCTTCGGGTAGACAAAATTTTTGAGGTGAACGATGAAGATTGGAATTGCGTTTTTGTTGATGTGTTTATTGGCCGTAGCGGTTACTGCGCAGAGCGATTATTTGATCGCGTATAACGTTTTGGTAGATGGAGAAAAGGACGACTATGACGTGTTCGTGATGAAAACGGATGGCTCAGGGAGACGGAATGTAACGAATAATCCTGATGTCGCCTGGACCTATTATGCGTACAAAGACAGGATATTCTTCATCAGCGACCGGGATACCTGTAAACGCTGCTACTACCTGTATTCGATGGAATCGGATGGAACCGGGGTTCGTAAAATCAGTAACTTGCGGTTGGAAGATTCATGGATGTCGGCGAGAAATGACGGGTCGCAGATTGTAGTTACCGGACGAACGAGTTCGATTAACCGGAGGCAGCTGTTTCTGATTGATGTCGAAAGCGGAAACTTCGAACAGTTGACTCATGAAGCAGGTGCTATGCATAGGGATCCGCTTTTTTCGCCCGATGGAAAACAGATCGTCTTTGCTTACAAACCCGACGCTTCTGATCGGACCGTTTACGACGATCTATACATCATGGACACCGATGGTAAGAACCGAAAAAGGCTGACGCGCTATCCAATGAACGACAAGACGTCCAAGTGGCATAATTACCACGCGGGTCCTCCGCGTTGGAATCGAAAAGAAAACTTCATTACTTATCAATCCGTGCAAAACGGCAAGAGTAGCCTTTACGCTGTGACCCCAGATGGAAAGAAGCAATGGAAGCTAACTGAGAACAGACTGAATGAGGGTTGGCACGATTGGTCGCCGGACGGAAAGTGGCTCGCTATTGAGATGTACGACGACAAGAATACGGAGTTCGGCATATACCTAATGAACTGGAAAACAAAGAAAGTGAAGAAACTCACGGACCCGAAGGATAGTAAATACCAACAGGCGCCTGTGTTTGTGCAAAAGTAGCGAAACATATGTTCTCGGGTTTATTAACACATAGGAACATAGAATCGATAGGCCCGGGAAAATATATTGGAAGCCAATTTTGTTGCTATGTGCCCATCAGGTTAACTCCGGGTTTATAAACACATAGAAACATAGAATCATTAGGGCTCCGGAAGATATCGCCTTCAATTTTCTATGTTCCTCTGATTCTATGTGGTTCATTTCCGGATAAGGAAACGGCTTATGACCAAATTGAAGGGAATAGTACCGATGCTCGAGACGGACGACTTACGGGGATCGATCGAATATTATCAGTCTGTTCTGGGCTTTGAATGTAAAGGTGTTTGGCCGGAAGAAGGCGAAGTGTGTTGGGCGAGCATGCATCGCGACGATGCAATCATAATGCTCTGCGTTATGAACGATAGGCATGGTCAAACAAAGCCGGTAATGACAGGTACGCTTTACCTCTATCCGTCAGATATAGACATTGCCTGGAGTGAACTAAAAGACAAGGCGAAAATCTGTTACCCGATAGAGACCTTTGACTATGGAATGAGGGAGTTTGGGGTGCTGGACAACAACGGATACCTGCTTCAGTTTGGCCAGGACTTGCAGGATGTTAACTAGTTTTCCGATTGCCACAGAGGCACAAAGAATGGTGATGATTAATGGAAGGCAGCAAAGAAGTAAGGTTAGCTACTAAAGATTGGTGTTTTGTTCCAGCTTTTTGCTTTTCTCTGTGTCTCTATGTCCAAAGAAGTTATGAGTGATAAGAATTTTTCACATGCTGCGACAGTTTTGCCCGTAGATGATGTAAGGGCGACTGCGGATTATTACCGCGACATGTTGGGTTTTGAAATCTCATTCGAATGGGGAGATCCGGTGACCTACGCTGTTCTAAAGAGAGGAGAATCCGTGAGTGTTCACGTTGTAGAGAGAGATGACGATTCGAAGCCTTCATCGGTTCATACGGCGCTTTATGTCTTCGTTCACGATGTGGATAAGGTCTATTATGAGTACCGATCTAAAGGGGTCGAAATAGCTAGCGAAATAGGCGACAGGGAATACGGAATGCGTGACTTTGACATCAAGGATATCAACGGGTTTTTGCTCAGTTTTTCGATGAATCTCTGAGTGCTATTTTGCGTTCCAAGTTCCAAGTAGAAGAATCCTGAATTCGTCTACCGTCCCGTGGGGACTGGAAGTCTGCTAGCCGTGGGTAAGGGCGAAGCGCGCAGCCCACGGAATATAAACAATCAAATGTTGCCGTCGCGTCAGCGACGGTTGAAATAAGCAAATTCGCGACATAGGTCGCTCAGGCGCTGAGCCGTCCGCGCTCCGGCAGGAGATTACGGATTACGTCTACCATCCCGTAGGGACTGGGGGTCTGCTTGACGTGGGTCAGCGCGAAGCTCACGGAATATGAACGATCAAATGTTTTCGTCGCTTCAGCGACGATCGAACGCTCCAGGTAAATCCTGACGCCGCCGAACTCGTAACCACACAGAAAAATAGGATCATCAATTATGGAGATTGATTTGGGAGATCCGGGTCTTCCTATGGTTCTTTAATCCTATTTGTTTAGATCATTGGTTCGTGACATACGTCGATCATGGCAGGCGAGTCGCCTGCGCTCCAGTCGGATCGCTCAATCCAGCCAAGGCAGCCATCTGATCGCAATTCCCTTCAGAACAAAAACCGAGATACCTATACCAAGAAACACGAATGTATTTGTAGTTGCCAGAACTCCCAAGAACAGAAGTCCCTGAAGAATAACGTAGGCGAATGCTCCCAGGCCGATAGCTTTAGGAATTACGACACCGAGGTTGAAAAGGAATTTTCCAAATGCTTTGCTGCCTTCTCGAAAGAACAAAACAAAATGAAATCCAAACCTTTCCGTCCATTCTCCCTGTTTCTTAGCGCTTTCTCGATTCTTTCCGATTCTTCGCCAGACTAATCCACTCAAAAGAACTCCAAAACAGATTGCGACTATTGGTATAACCAAACCAAATCTACCCTGAGCGGCAAAAACTGCGGCGAGCACCGCGGCAAGATCTGCGTTGAACAACGCGACCGCCAGAAATAGCAGAAAGAAACAAAAAAGGGCCGGACCCATCGCACGGATGATCTTGTACTCGAAAGGTCTCGTGGCCGCTATAATACGGTTCTCATCCGCCGTCGACCTGGTTACGGCTTTTCCTTTCTCGACACGCCGCCAGAAATCATCCAGCTTTCCGGAGACGGTTCCAGGCCGCATGAACACGAAAAAGTGGTTGTCATCGAGCTCGTGATATTCAGATTGGGGTACAATCCGCGCATGTTCCCGCGCAGCCTCGACCGGAACAAGCGGATCGTCCTTGCCATGGAGTATAAGGAATGGCTTTTCAACACTCGCCAGCATCCTCCGCAATGGTCGCTGATCAGTGTCATAAAAGTTACGCGAGTACTGGACCATTCCTCCGTCAAAAAGACCAAAGTGCGGCGTGAGTTCCCGTAACATCCAGGCTAGTGCCAACTGGCCAGCGTGAATTGCACGATTTACATAAAAGCCGCCAAAAAGCTCGTATTCCTGCACGCCGATAGAGGCAATAAACGTCACAGATTCAACGAGTTCCGGATTAAATTCAGCCGAGTGCATTACTACGCCCCCGCCAAGGCTAAAACCAACAAAGTGCGCTTTTTCAACACCTTTCGCTTTCAGGAGTGCGTTTACGTAGCGGGCGTGTGCTTCGATCGAGTAATCAGGGACATTTCTTTCTGAAAACCCGAAACCGGGCAGATCTATTGAAAAGATCTTTCGGCCGGGAAGTGCGGACGCAAGACCGTCGAACGCCCCGGCGCTTCCCGGACTTCCGTGGATCATTACAACAGGAATTTCATTGTCACCCACCTCACCGAACTCTTTGTAGGCGATTTTAGCTGGCCTATTGTCCTCGACGCTTACACTCTGAAACTTTCGTTCAGCCGAAATCGGCTCGGGTTCTCTTGAATTCCGAACTGCATATGACGCCGCGAGGAGGGCGGCGTAAATCGTCAGAATCCAGAATCTTTTCTTTCGAAACATTAAGTGCGTCTACGTAACCCCTTACTCAATAGTTTATTTGAGAAACTCCGAAACGATTCCCGAAAGCTCCGGAACGAGTTCTTTTTCGAACCACTCGTTTTTCTTGAGCCAGATGTTGTTGCGCGGCGACGGGTGAGGCAGGACGACAAAGTTAGGGAAGTACTCCCGCCAGTTTTTCACCGTTTCGGTAAGGGTTTTCTTGCGTCGTTCTCCGAGAAAGTAGTTTAGGGCATATTGCCCTATCAGGATCGTCATTTGGACTTCCGTTAAAGATGCGGTGATTCGTTCCATCCAAAGAGGAGCGCATTCCGGCCGGGGAGGATTGTCGCCACTTTTCCCCCTACCGGGATAGCAGAAGCCCATTGGCGCGATCGCAAAGTTCTTCGTATCGTAGAATTCGTCACGTGAGACCTGGAGCCATGCTCTAAGTCGGTCGCCGGAAGGGTCATTCCAGGGGACTCCGGTTTCGTGGACTTTTGTGCCCGGCGCCTGGCCAACAAGCAATACCTTTGATTTACCAGAAAAGCTCACGATCGGCCTCGGCCCAAGCGGAAGGTTTTCCGCGCAGTTGGTACAAGCGCGAATCTCTTTGATCAAGGCTTCTATCTTTGCATCCATCATCGTAAAACTTCTCTTTTGTACTATTTAAGGATATCTTGAGAAGTACAAAAATTTCCATAGCCGGTATTGATTACGCAAATTCCGTGATGGTTTGCGGTCTATCAAAAGAGTATCCCCTGCGGATATATTCACTAAAATCGAGAGGACTAAGAGATATGAGACTGAGAATCGCGGCAATTCTTTGCATTATGGCAGCTCTTGCTGTCACGGCTTTAGCTAAAGTTACTGTTACTTCGAAGAAGGTCACATATCAGCGAAAAGCCGGGGTGATGGACCATAAGAAGTCATTCGATATTACCTACCCGCAGTTTAGTGGTGTTGATAAGGAGACCGCACGAAGACTTGATCAGACATTTAGCTATTGGCGCGTTTTTAGCACGAGTCTTGAAGAAGAGACCGATGCACAGTGGCTTGATTCACTTGATTTTAGGGTGACATATAACAAACAAAACGTCCTCGTGATGGAGTTGACTCGAGAAGGTTCCGGTGCTTACCCAAGTGGTGAAACTGTGACCGTAGTGGCAAACAGTTCATATGGTGCTCCAGTTCCTTTTACCGATGTTTTCAAGAACCGAATCGGACTGCTTCAGGCAATCGATAAGAAGCAGCAGGCTGAGATGCAGGCTGCGGAGAAGGAGTACCAGGCAGAGGGAGGCGAAGGGAAGCTCTTTGAGATCCACGAAGCAGAGAAAGCGTCTGACCAGGTTTCCGAATTTTCACTGAACGATTATGGCGTGACGTTTATTTTTGACTACGGATTCCCGCACGTCGCAAAGGCTCTCCAACCCCCGGGACGATATTTCTTTAGCTGGTCTGAGCTGGAGCCTTATCTGAAAGAATACAGCCAAATTTCGATGGTCTTTGAAAACGCACCCAAATCTACGGGCGTCGTGCCGATTATAGATCTGAAGATAAAAGGAATTTTGGGCGGAATCGAAAACGGCAGGTGGGTAAACGCCGTGACTGCTGCAAAGGCCCTCGCGACGCAGAACTCCTTTGTCTTGTTTTCTCCAGGTAACTCTAATCTTGGCATGAAGTTGTCCGATTACAACGCCCAATGGAAGGCGACTCTTGATGCGCAGCAGATGGACGACATTTGTCCTGAATTCAGGTATGTGACGGTAGCTCCGAAGGCTGAAAGGGGCGTGGCGATCGGAGGAAACGGTGACTGGAATCCGGTTCCTCAAAAAGTGGAGGAGATCTTTAAGGGTAATCCGGTTTATCGCGGTGTTGTACAGAAGTATCTGCAATCAATGGGTTTCCGGAATTCACCTGTTAAGATCGAGCAGATCTACAAGGTAGATCTTGAGGGTGACGGCGTGGATGAGATCGTGATCCGTGCAACGAATTACAAGTATTCAAGAAACGAACTTACAGCAGACGTCGGCGGGTACTCGTTTGTTATCGTCAGAAAGATCGTCGACGGATCGGCCAAGAACATACTGCTGGTAGGTGACTTCATCGATAAGGACCATCCCGGCGCAGAAAACAAATACGAGGTTTCTTCGATCCTTGATCTGAATGGAGACCGGAAAATGGAAATCGTCGTTTACGGTGAGTATTACGAGGGCGCGGGAGTGACGGCTTTTGGAGTCGAACGCGGCGAGCCTACGAGACTTCTTGAAACCGGTTGCGGCGTATAGTGAGTTGCCTGAGTTGACTGAGTTGACTGAGTTGACTGAGTAGTGAGCGAGGGTGAAGGAACGGGATATTTGGTATGAATCTTGATCGACGTACATTCTTGGGTTCAACACTTGGCGGGCTCGTTGCCTTTCCAGCCGTCAGAACAATTGGACATCCGTTTGAAGGCCCTGAACCCAAATCCATCCACACATGGCTCGAGTCTGATAAATCTCAGATATACGCATATGACGTGGATGTTAAGATCACGGACTTTCCAACAAATGCAGACAGGAAATGGCTCTACTACATGTCTCTGCAGGTAAACTTCACCGGGCACGATGAATGGTCGCACGGCGGCATTCAGTGGTCCGGCACAAAGGAATTCCGCGACAACAACAATAAGGGAATCAACTGGGGCGGCGGGTCTGATTGGGCGGGTTATGGGGGCATCGGGTCCACTAACACGCCGTTTACATGGGAGAACGGAAAGTGGTATCGGTATCGCGTCTGGAGGTTGGACAAGAATGACAAGAACCTATGGCGGTGGCTCTTCGCCGTTAAGGACTACGAGTCCGGTGTCGAAAAGCGGTATGGAACGGTGGTGACCAAATCCAAATGGATCAAGAGCGCGGTCGTTTTTACAGAGACGGGCTACGGAGTTAAATGTGATACCGAAAAGGCCAGCGTTGAATGGCGGAATCCGATTTTCCGCTGTACTACTCCGGGAGAATTCAAACCTACGAAGGGGATTGCAACCTATAACGGTACATGCGAAGGCAGTCCCAGTACGGATCAGCAATTGATTTCAGAGAAGCCGCTTCAATGGATGCATGCAACGGCGGTGTCGAGGAAGACGAAATACGGTACGCGGCTTTGGTAGGTCGGATAGTGCTGAGGTCTGAGGTCTGAGTCCAAGGTAGAGTCCCAACTTTGAATCGAATTGACTGGAACCGAAATGGAGCGCGTGGCATCCTGCCCGCTTGAGCGCAAAGCGAAAACCGAAGTGTGGCACATTTAGGCCCTAGCGCTTCTTGCGTTGGGTTCCATACTTTTCCGCTTAAGACACTTGCAGAACTCACAGCTCCGAGACGGTGGCCTCGCTACCGCTCGAGCGGACAGGGATGTCCGCGGTCCGTTTCGGTTTGAGTGATTCGGATCAGAGTTGTAGCGTAGAATTTGTAGCTGAGATTTCTACACTCCAACTCAGCTCGTGTTGAGTGTTCAACGTGAGTGGAGCGCGTGGCATCCTGCCCGCTTGAGCGAAGCGAAACCCGAAGTGTGGCACACTCAGGCCCTAGCGCTTCTTTGCGCTCGCTTCTATACATATTCGCTAAACGCCTACTAATCTGGCAAAACTCACAGTCCGGAGGCGGTGGTCTCGCTACCGCTCGAGCGGACAGGGATGTCCGCGGTCCGTTTCGGTTTGAGTGATTCGGATCAGAGTTGGAGCGCAGAATTCGTAGCTGAAGGGACTGCGAAGTTGCGCTCTTCGGGGATTGCTTCCGCTGAGGTGTTCCGTGATGTCGCGCTTGCGCGGTAGGGGGTTGAGTCCCAAATTCAAGGTTGGTTCTGTCAAATTCCGCTCACCGCTCACCGTAGAACCGTGCCGCCAGCTTATCGATCTCCCTTATGAACGGATCTTTGCCGTCCATGTATCGATCAATATTGCCCTCGCATTCTCGCACGAGCTTCAGTTTCAAACCTGAATACTCCCGCGCCTGTTTCGGATGGGCCTTCAGGTAATCTCGAAATCTTAGATGACGCTTCGCCTCTTCGCTATCTGTTTCAAATACATGGAGATGAAATTTTCTTTCTCCATCGACGTCTTTTCTGAAATACCTTCTGCCGGGAATACCAAATTCGCCCATCGCCTCATAACCGAGTTCTACTAACCGAGGTGTGTTCACCTCAACTGACCTCAGATCGTCTGCTTCACCGAGCATGTCTATAATCGGTTTCGCGTAAATACCTGGTATTGCTGTGCTTCCTATGTGGCGGATGTGAACCAAGGGCAAACAAGTGCGAAGCCGTTCGGATTCCTGTTTGAACATTTCGATCCATTTTTGATCGTGAGGAAATACGATCGATCTCTGACTCATATCAAACTTTTTCATGCACTCCTGTTTATTTTGAATCCGAATTGTATGTTTTTCCGAAAACCAAAACATACATAAGCAAGACCCGCTGCGGCGGCAAATTTCATAAGGAGTTAATCAATGAGAAAATCAGACACTTTTATTTTTTTAGCAGCTTTCATTTCTTTCCTACTTTCGATCGCGCTTTGGTTTGGAGTCTTCGGATCTAATGCCGAGTTCAACCAGATGTCGGGTATTTTCGTAGGATTATGGGTTCCTTCAATTCTTGGAATCGGTCTTTACTTTCAACGAGCCAGGAGACTTACCGCGTAATGAACTTCATTATTTTTGCGGTCGGACTTTTTGTCACCGCATTGGTCACATACGGAGTCTTTTCCCAGGTAAGAGGCGAAAAGACTCCCCCTCAAGCAAGAAGCGGCAATTCAGACGGAGAATCCAGAACGTCAGCGTCTCAAGACAGTTACCCGGCTAAGGCCTAAATCCGACGCTCTCCCAAAGCGGTGCTGATTCGAACATCTTTCCGTCTTTAATCACGAACTTGGTTTTCCGGATTTCACTAATGCTAGAATCGGGATCACCGTCGACGATCACCAGATCTGCGATTTTTCCAACCTCGATGGTTCCGAGTTTCTTATCCAGTTTCATAGCCCTCGCCGGGACGATTGTCGCCGACTTAATCGCATCAACCGGTGAAATTCCTGCCTCAACGAAGAGCTCGAGTTCTCGAAATTGTGTGTGCCCGGGTACTACCAGATCGGTTCCTACGATCAAGGGAACACCCGCTTCATGCAAGGCTTTTAGCACGCTTTTAGCAAACTCACCTCCGCGTTGGCGTCGGGCCGCAACCTCTGCCGGCATACCCATGCTCGTAATCAGGGCACGGAATTCAAAGGGCGCCTTTTCTAT
Source organism: Pyrinomonadaceae bacterium (assembly GCA_013003215.1). Classification (GTDB taxonomy): domain Bacteria; phylum Acidobacteriota; class Blastocatellia; order Pyrinomonadales; family Pyrinomonadaceae; genus Aridibacter. The sequence continues at coordinate 12,822 of JABDKD010000127.1, read as the reverse complement.
CCCGGGCTCCGTTGCAATAAAGTCGTCGTCCAAGGCCTTCACGCTGTTTTCCGCCCGCGCCATCGTTGGTTCAACAACGAGACCACTGTCCTTCAAAAACTTAAAACCTGCCTTTGCCTGATCTGAGTCAGGATCAAAGTTTCGTTTTTCTCCTTCTTTCATTACTCGGGGTGACATCACACGCATTACGAATCCCAGGTGGTTGACCTGGTCATAGCCTTTATCGACCGCGTCGTATATGTTGATGGACCTTGGGATGTGTCCTGTAACAGTCATGCCGAGGCGATGAGCCTCCTTTGTAACGACCTCGATCAGTTCTTCGCGCAAAGACTGATAGATCTTGATCTGCTGGAATCCCGCATTCCTGTAGGTCCGCACGATCTCAAGAGCTTCTTTCTCGGTTTCGGCTTTCATGCTGCCGACAGAACTCGGCCCGCTGTCGATGTATCCCGCAAGCAGTAACCTTGGCGAGACCGTTATCGAGCCCTTCTCCTCACCATCCCGGACCGGTACGATGAACTCAATCTCATTGGCTGCGTCCCGCATTGTTGTGATTCCGGCCGCAAGCGAAGCCGGGAACCATTCGGGTTGGGTCGCATGGGCGTGCATGTCGAAAAGCCCGGGGAGGATCGTCTTGCCGGACGCATTGAAGACCTTCATGCCCTTTGGTATCTTGATTTTCCCGCGTTTGCCGACCGCTGCGAACCTACCATTGCGGATAACAATCACACTGTCGAGGATAGTGTTAAAGTCTTTGCCACCAATAAGCTTCGCACCTATGATCGCATAGCTCCCGGAGTGAATAGGTGAAATGTGTTTGGATAGCCGCTCGAGTTTTTTGACCGAGTCTTTTCCGGCTACTTCGGCGAAGAGTTTTAAGTTACTGCCGTATCCTTCGCGAATTGCTTCAAACCGGTCCATTTCGGCATCGGCGGCAACAAGAGCGATCAGGTTGAGGTCTTTATCGACCCATACGATCTCCTGACCCCACATTACGCCTTCGATCGAATAACGGGCCAATGACTCAGTCTTCCCGTTTCGTTTCACCTTAGTTTTTCCCAGGTACTTGATGCGTGCCGTGCCGCCCGGCAGAAGTGGAATGTCCTTCGGTTTACCGTTCTTTGCCCAATAACGAAGAAGCATATTTTGAACGGAAATGGGTGCCGGATGGAAAGCGGTGAAAAATTTGCCGGGGACCTTTTCAGTTGTCGAGCCGTAACTGGTTCTAACGGTTGCGATCTGCTCAGCCACGGTCACGGCGGCATCAACCGTGGTTCTGGTCGACGTTTTACCTTTAGTGACGAACCTTTGAGGTGCAAGAGTGTCGCCGTCGTATGTCAAAGCCGTATCCAATCCGAAACTGCCGCCGATAAAGCTCAACTCAAACCTGGCATTCAATTCCAAAGAGTCACCTGACATTTTCACGGAGTAATTCTCCACACCCATCTTTTTTTGGTACTTGTAGAGAACAAACTTGCCGCTATCGACCGTTTGTGCAGAAACGAATGAAGCGGAAAATGCGACTGCTGCAAGTAATAAAACTACGGCTAACTTTTTGGTCATAATACTGTTTCCCGGGATTTGGAGTGTGCCTGTTGATACGTGCAGGGTGTCAAATGGTTTTCAGGCCGACACCCAAGTTGCGAAATCCATAACCATCGTGAACACTTCATCATCATGGAACGGCGACTTCACAGTTGCAAATGAAAAGGGCAGACTCCATAGTCTGCCCTTTTTCAAATTGTGGTGGCGGGGGGGAGACTTGAACTCCCAACCTCAGGGTTATGAATCCTGCGCTCTCACCGGTTGAGCTACCCAGCCGCAATGCTTGATTATAGGGTGTTTGAAAAACACGTCAAGTGAATTTCATGAACTACGAATGCCTCGATCTGGGTGTAAACCACAATCTCTAATCTTCCTTTACAACCGGTACGCGTTTGTTTCAATCTAATGCCCGGTGCCTGAGATGCGATACAAGGTCTTAATAGTAATTTGCGCAGTGTTTGTTATATGCACCAGCGCGTTTGCCCAATCCGCAAAAGCCGTCCGTGTGCTCACGGTCGAAACCGGTTCAGATGCTAAGGTCTGGCTCGACAGTATCTATAGAGGGACGACCGATGAAAGCGGGCGCCTTGTAATCAAACCCGTGTCAGCAGGCAGACATAGAATCAGGATTCTCGCGTTTGGGTTCAAAGAAGTAGATCGGCCGGTAACTGCGCGTCAAACTAGTCTTAGAGCACCTCTTAAGAAAACATTTGACCGCGCTGAAATCGCTTACCAGAACGCAGAGAAATCTTTATCCGAAGACAAATACAGATCGATTGATCTGTACCGAGAAGCGCTTCGTTTGAGTCCGCGTTATCTTCAGGCTCATATTGGTCTGGTTCGAGCTTATGCGGATACGAATGATCCCGTGGCCGCCTTCGCTGCGATTAAGAAGGCGCGACGATTTAAGCCGGTGTTTCCCGAGATCTCAGCCATCGAGGGGAGGGTTCACAAGTCGGAGGGCGATATCGATAAAGCGATAGCATCATTTGAGCGAGCTATTCGCGAGGCCAGGGGTTTTCAGCCGGAGGCACATACCGGACTTGCGCTGATCATGAAAAGCGAAGCCGAAGGTGCGGGCGCACGTGGTGAAATCGAGGAAGAAAAGTTGTATTACGAAGATGCGGCGAAGTCTTTTGAGAAGGCCATTGACCAGCTTTCGGCAACAGAGCCGGTTGTTTACCTATTGCTAGGACAGGTTTATGAAAAAATGAAAGCGAAGGAAAAAGCCATCGCGGTCTATCGGCGGTTTTTACGAGACATGCCGGAGCACGAGGAACGGTCGGCGGTAGAGTCGTTTATCGAGCAATTGCAGAAAGAAGAAGAGATTTGAGCCACTAAGGGCGGGAAGGTCACTAACAAAGAAAAGAGTTGCCGCGGATAACGCGGATTTGGCGGATTCGGCGTGTAATCCAGCTTGCGTATTCTGGTGTTGACGCAAAGGACGCTAAGATCGCAAAGTGCGCTAAGTAATACGATAACTTAGTGAAGTCTTGTAGGTCTTATACGGACCGATTACCTGGAACTTTACAGAAAATCCCGAACTTTCAGAACAAACCAAATAATATTGCGTCCTTGGCGACCCTCGCGCACCTTGCGTCAAGTATACAAAGAAGCAAGTTAGATCAGAAGCCAAATCCGCCCGATCAGCGTTAATCCGCGGCTAAACTATTTCTTCGTGCACTCCGTGGCTATTTTTTCATCAATTCCCGAAGTCGCTTATACATCCGGGGCAGGAAGGGAATGGTCTTGATGATCGAGCCGCTTGAGAACGTGCGGGACATTTCCTTGAACGTCTCGATCGCGTTTTTGGAATAACCAAACCACCAGATATCAGGAGTAATCGTAAAGCGGTTCACATGTACGTGCTGCGGAACAACGAGCTCCATCAGTCCCTCTTTCCCATGGGTGCGCCCGTAACCGGAGTTCTTGAAACCGCCCCAGGGCGTCTGACCGATCCCGTGGGTGTAGACAACTTCATTGACCATTACCGACCCCGCGAGGATCTTCTCGGCGACCCGCTTTCCTTTCGAGATGTCTTTTGTCCAAACGCTCGCCGTGAGGCCAAACTCGGTATCGTTCGCGAGGTCGATGGCTTCGTCTTCATTTTCAAATTCAGCGATTGGAAGCGTCGGACCGAATGTCTCTTCCTTCATCGCCCTCATCGAATTATCCGCCCCGTCAATTACGGTCGGTTCAAAGAGCAAGCCTTTCTTGCGATTGCCGCCCGTGAGGATTTTCGCGCCGTCTTGATGGAAAGATTCGATGTGGTCGTCTACGATCGCCGCCTGTCGCTCGCTGCTCATCGCGCCTATATCTGTTGATTCCTCGCGTCCATCTCCAACACGAAGTTTTTTTGTCTTCTCAACGACCATTCGCGTGAAGGAGTCGGCAACCTTCTTGTGAACGTAAAGCCTTTCGACAGAGGCACATGCCTGCCCTGCGTTGGTAAAAGCTCCCCACACGGCCGCACTCGAAGCTTTGTCCAGATCCGCGTCGTCAAAAACGATCATCGGATCCTTGCCGCCGAGTTCGAGCACCACTGAGGTCAGATTTTCGGCCGCCGCCGCTGCGATCTTCTTCCCCGTCGCGACGCTGCCCGTAAACATGATCTTGTCGGGTCCCGATTCGACTAGGGCCGCTCCCGTTTCACCTGCTCCGTGGACGATTTGAAGAACATCTTTAGGAAGTTGCGCGATCTCAAATACCTCGGCAATCTTGTTGCCCGTTAGAGGGGTCAGTTCGGACGGTTTTAGGACGACCGAGTTTCCCGCCATGATCGCCATCACGACCTCGCCAAGCGGAATCGAAAACGGGAAGTTCCAGGCCGGAATAATCCCGACTACGCCAACAGGTTTGTAGACGATTCTTGAGTGGCGTCCCATAAGGCCGAGAAGTCCAATCGGGCGCTTCTCCGGTCGAAGCATCTTCTCGGTACGCTTTGCAAAGTACTGCATCAGGTCCAGTACCGGTGCGATTTCGGTGGAATGAGCCTCCGCGATCGGTTTCCCCATCTCCTCCGAAATAGTTTTCGCGATGCTGTCCATTTCCTCAAGAATAACGCGCCGCGCACGCATCACGATTCGCTTACGCTGTGAAAAGGGAGTTCGCTGCCAGATCTCGAACGCACGCCTCGATCGTTCTAGTGCTTCGCGCACCTCTTCGGAAGAAGTGATTGCAACACGCCCGACCTCTTCGCCCGTCGCTGGATTCGTGGAGACCAGTTCTTCTCTCTTTGTTGTTTCTATTCCAGCACTCATAAGAGGCGTAAATCGTAAATCGTTAATAGTGAATCGAATCCGACTTCGCGAAACACGGTTGATTTCGCTGCGTTCATTCACTGCTCACCCGAGCATCTCCTCAACTGCACCGTAACTCGCGTCAATTGCCTTGTCTAGGTTCTCAGGCTCGGACCCTCCACCTTCCGCCATGTCAGGCCTGCCGCCACCGCGGCCGCCGACAATCGGTGCGATCTCCTTAATGATATTGCCTGCCTTAACTTTGCCGGTCAGATCGTCGCTGACTCGAACGATGAAGGAAACCTTTCCCTCGCCCTTGTTGCCGATCACAACGACCCCGCTTTTGACCTGTGCCATCAGCGTGTCGGAAAGGTGACGCATGCCGCCTTTGTCCAGATCCTCAACAACCCTGGCCATCACCTTCACGCCACTTACATCCCTGGCCTCATCGCCGTTCGAGGCGGAGCTACCGACCGCCCCACTGGCGATCTTGAGTTTGAGGTCGTCGATCTCCTTGCGGTTCTTCTTTAGTTCGTCCTGGAGCCTTCCGATAGCCGCAGGCAATTGATCACGCTGGGTTTTAAGAACGCTCAGTGACTCATCGATTAAACGCTCGTCCTCGCGAAATCGCTTGAAAGCGTCAAATCCGGTCACAGCTCTTATTCTGCGTACACCGGAAGCGATCGCTTCATCAGCCGTGATCTTGAACGAACCGATGTCTCCTGTCGCACGCACATGTGTACCGCCGCAGAGCTCCTTCGAAAACTCTCCATCGCCGACGCTCAGTACGCGTACATCCGATCCGTACTTCTCGCCAAACATCGCGACCGCACCGCTGCGCATGGCTTCTTCGATCGACATCATGTCGGTGGAGACAGTTTCGTTCTGCAGGATGTAATGGTTTACAAGGTCTTCGACCTCGTTGAGCTCATCAGAAGTCATCGCCTGGTAATGCGTGAAGTCGAACCTTAGATATCCAGGCGCCACAACCGAACCGGCCTGCTTTACGTGCGTTCCCAGAACTTCCTTGAGGGCAGCATGAACGAGGTGAGTAGCGGTATGGTTGCGGCGAATCGCATCTCTATTCGCGACATCAACTTTCGCAGACAATCTGTCGCCCGTCTTGATAGAACCCTTTTCAACCCTTGATTTGTGAAGAACGATTCCCGCAATCGGCGCAAACGTATCGAGCACTTTTGCTCTCGCGAAGGAGGCCTGAGTTCTGAGGTCTGAGGTCTGAGTTCGTTCTTCCGACTTGGAACTTTGAACCTTGAACTTTGAACTGGTGAGGTCTCCGACATCACCCACCTGCCCGCCTGACTCTGCATAAAAAGGAGTTTCATTCAGAATTATGAGGCCTTCTTCGCCTTCGTCCAGAGATTCTGTTTTCTCGTTATCTTTAACGATCGCAACAACTTCCGTATTTTCAACCTCAGTCGTTTCATACCCTCGGAACTCGCTGATTGAACCTGAATCCTCCAGCTTTTTATAGATCGGATTGATCTTCTCGGCTTGCTGGGTTTTTCCGATCCCGCTTTCCTGTTGGAGCTCCTTGATCGCAGCATCAAAGGAAGCGTTGAATTCATCTTCCTTTATCTCAACGTCAAACTCATCTTCCAGCTTTACGCGGATCAGATCGCGGGGCGTTCCGTACGTGTCAAAGAGGGCGGCGAGCTGTTTTCTGACCTTAGTCAAGGTGTCGCTGTTCCAGCCGCCGGCAAAATCTTCTCCGGAAGTAGTTTCTCCAAGTTTTTTCAAACCCACAGTCAATGTGTTTCCAAAACGCTCTTCCTCGAGACGGACCATCTTCGCGATGAAGTCCTGCTGGATTTCGAGTTCCGGGAATGCACCCTTCATTTCTTCGATAACGAAATCGCAGATTTTGTAGAAGAATGCCTCTTCAAAACCCAAGTGCTCGCGGCCGTGATATATCGCACGGCGCATGATCTTCCGCAGGACATAGCTGCGACCTTCGTTGCCCGGAAGGATCCCGTCGCAAATGGCAAAAGCGGCCGAGCGCGCATGATCGGCAATCACACGGCATGAGAATACCTCATCCTCCGAAGCATTGTCCGCGGAATCCGCGTCAATCCGCGGCGAAATCTCCGCGACATAATCGACGATTGGTTTGATCAGGTCGGATTCGTAGTTGGACTTCTTGCCCTGCATCACCGCGGCAACGCGCTCCAGCCCCATGCCGGTGTCCACCGATGGCGCAGGCAGGTCGGTCAGATTGCCGTCCGAATCCTTATCGAACTGCATGAATACAAGATTCCAGATCTCGATCGTGTCATCGCCGGTCTCAGCGTTTACAAATTCAGGACGGTTCTTTTCCGGATTTCCGGGCTCGTCTCCCATGTAGTAGTGAATTTCGGAGCACGGACCGCATGGGCCGGTGTCACCCATCTGCCAGAAGTTATCTTTTGCATCAAACGCGAGCACCCGTTCGGGTTTTGCTCCCGCCTTGATCCACAAGTCTCTTGCTTCCGTGTCTGCCGGAACATCGTCGTCACCTTCGAAATAGGTAAACCAAAGATATTCGGGATCGAGACCGAGCTTGCCTTCCTCGACGGTGCCTGTCAGGAAATCCCAAGCGAATTTGACCGCGTCTTCTTTGAAATAGTCTCCAAACGAGAAGTTTCCGAGCATTTCGAAAAATGTGTGATGGCGTGCCGTACGACCCACTTCGTCGAGGTCGTTGTGCTTGCCGCCCGCGCGAATACATTTCTGCGAAGATGCCGCGCGATTGTAGTCTCGTTTGTCGTTTCCGAGAAAGACGTCTTTAAACTGGTTCATTCCCGCGTTTACAAACAAAAGTGTGGGGTCATTGGCCGGCAAAAGCGGCGAAGAATGCACGCGTTTGTGGGAGTTTTTCTCAAAGTAAGCGAGAAATCTTTCTCTTATTTCATGTCCGTTCATCGCGGTAAATTTTAGCACAGAGGTAATGACATGACATCAGCCACAAAGGCACAGAGCGGATTGATGATTGAGGATTGAAGATTGATGATTAAGAAAGTAGATTCGTAATCTGCTCAGGCTTTCGACGGTTGGCTTCTTGGATTCATATTCTGATTCTGCACTTCAATCAATTCATCAATCATCAACCTTCAATCCTCAATCACCTTTGTCTCTCGCTGGCAAGAAACTTGAAACTTGAAACCAGAAACCTGAAACTAGGGAAGATGCCCAAGCAGTTTCAATGCCCAACCTGCGCCGCGCCGCTTTCTTTTGAAGGCAAGCCGCTCATCGACTGCACCTACTGCGGTGGTACGATAATCGCTCCGGCGGACCTGGCTAAAAGTCGTGGGATTAGCAAAGAAAAGGTAGAAGCGGTCAACTCAATAGTCAAGACCTTTTTCTCGAGCGCTGAGGCCGAGTGGAAGGAAGGCTCTTGGGTGATAGATCTCAGGAGCGATTCGAAAAAAGCGCAGCAAGATCTAGGCAAAGCTTTTTCTCAGATCCAGAAAGGGCATCACGAGAATGCGGTGTCGGTCTTCACTCAATCTTTTGGGGTGAAATCCAAAGATGCTGAGAAGATCGTCGATGCGATTGGGCACGGTAAAGGTTTTGATGCCAATGCGTTACGGATTTATCCTGAAGTCCGCAGGAAATCAACCAATGAGTTCGCTTGGGTCGTAAAACTGGTCATCTTTGGAGTCGCGGCCATCTTTGTGGTGCCGTTTTTGATCGGATTGATAATGATCCTGGCAATACTTCTTGGGAACTAGGCTTGGGTATCGATTTCCTCGATTACCGATTCCCCTGAATCCCTTTCGTCACAGGTCCAGCGCCATCTTTCGTGCAGACGAACTCTTCCGTCATCAAGTATCTCAGGTGTTGAAACGCATACGCCGGTCTTTAGCTCGCCTTCTTTGTTGAGGTGTTGGTACCTCATATCAAGTCGCCCGTTTTCGTCGCATCTTGCGATGAGCGTTCCGTAAACTATCTCACCGCCGGAGTAGACTCCACGGACGAGGGTCCCTTTTTGCGAGTATCGAAAGACGGTCTCAACGGAGACTTCACCGGTGCGGGAGTTTGAGACTGAGCGGAAGATTCGATTGTTGTAGTTTAAGAGCATCTGGGAAGTTTCAAGTTCCAGGTTTCAAGTTCCAAGTTCCAAGTTTCAAGTTCCAAGCTTCAAGTTCAGAGTTTAGAGATCAGAGATTACAGATCAGAGATTAGAGATCAGAGTTCAGGGATTGAGTCCGTTCTTGCATTCATTCCATAGTTCCATAGCGAGATCAAAGCCCCCTTGTTCGCCTGAGCGACATATGTCGCGAAAATTTCGATTATCAATCGTCGCTGAGGCGACGAAAAATCATTTGTGCCATATCCCGTGGCCTGAAGGCCACGGCTAGCAGACCTCCAGTCGCTACGCGACGGCAATAGATTTCCGGATTCTCAAGTATCTTGCTCAGGCCTCAGGCCTCAGGCCCCAGGCCTCTGGCTTCTAATCTTTGATCTCCGATCCTCTTCAGCGAAACTTCTCCATCTGATCCCTTATGAGGTCGTAGTCAAAACCTTGTCTCATCAGATAGGCAAAGAAGTTCTTTTGTTCGTTCTGTGTTTCGGGCATGCCCTTGATTCGCAGCCGTTTTTCGACCGCCTGCTCGATCAGATCAGATTCTGGAACTTCTTCATAGGCCCTTTCCAGAGCCGCATCTATAGTCGCCTTGTCGAGTTTCTTTCTTACCAAATCTTGCTTCAAGCGTCGTTTTCCGACGAATTTCGTTCTGAGTTTTGATGCGGCGAGGTTGTAGGCGTATTCTTCGTCATCCAGGTAATTGTATTCAGAGAGCTTCACAATCACATCCTCAACAATTTCGGAATTTGTCCACTTCTTTTCAAGTAAACGGGTCCGCAGTTCTTCCACAGACCTCTGCTTGAACGTAAGCAGGTTTACCGCCCGGTCAAACGTCTTCTTGCGGGACTTTTCGGGGTCGTTGATTACTCTGTCCTCATCTTTGATGGGAGGTTTCCAGCGGCGCATTGCAAGGATTCTAGCACGCTGGGAAAAACGAAATCCAATGGACACTGGAGCAGAAATGGACAATGGACAATGGGATTCGATGGACAATGGACAATGGATAATCGGATTCAATGGACAATGGACAATGGATAATGGACAATTGCGTGACTGGAACTTCGCGTTCGTTTTTCAGAGGTCCGGTTAATTCGGGTTTTGAAAGAGTAGTACTGTTGACATTCACACCGGTCTCGAACGCCTCATTTGTCCATTGTCAATTGTCCATCGTCCATTATCCATTCAGTCTTAATGTCCACTTCGCCTGAATTTAACGGTGCCCTGATCATCGACAAACCTGCGGGGATTACCTCGCATGATGTCGTGTATCGATTGCGCAAAATTCTCAAGACAAAGAAGATCGGGCATACGGGCACACTTGATCCCTTTGCTACAGGTGTACTTGTAATGCTCGTTGGCAAGGCTACACGGCTCGCGAGATTCATAAACAAGGACCGGAAGTCCTATGAGGCTTTGGTTCAGTTCGGATTTGAAACCGACACCGGTGACCGGGAAGGGGGAAGAAAGACCGGCAAAACAGAATCGGGTGTTCCCCCAACAAAGGAATTGATCGAAACGGTAAGGGCCGTTCTTCCGGATTTTAGCGGCGAGATCGAACAGGTTCCTCCAATGTATTCCGCCAAGAAGGTTGAAGGAAAAAAACTCTATGAGCTTGCGCGTGAGGGTGTTGAGATCGAACGTAAACCTATATCTGTCAGCATTTACGAGCTCGGTATTTCTGGTGAACGCGTGGAAGACGGCCAACTGAGGCTTCATGTTTCCTGCTCTGCGGGAACATATATACGGACGCTTGCAGAAGACATAGGAAAAGCGGTTGGTATCCCTTGCCATCTTTCCGAATTGAGACGTACACGATCCGGAGTTTTTGACATCAGCGCTTCAGTGACGATTGAAGAACTTGAGCAACTGGCTGTAAGGGGTTCTGTAAAATTATCGTTCGTTTCGATGAGTGACCTCCTTGGTCACCTTCCCTTGCAGGAAACAGATGATGAAGACGAAAATCGCGTAGCTCACGGCATGATGATCGACACGGCAATTGAACTCAAGACCGGTCAGGCAATCAGACTCATAAACAAAGACGGTGAGCTCTTGGCAGTAGGCAAGATAGACCCCTCAGGGATGATCCAGCCCAAGGTTGTGCTAATTTCCGGGTAAATGGGGCCTCGATTTTGTCGAGAATTGTAATGTCACACTCTTTTTCGTGTTTATGTTTGGTACGGCAGACAAATCAACGGACGCTCTTGATCCGGAATCCCTTTCGAAGAATGGCCGGAATGCTTAAGCATCGATTTTGAAAGCATCTCAATTTGAAGACGCAAAGATCGGTTATGCAGGTGTTTTGTCCGAGTACGCCCGAAGCCTCGAAATTCTTCTGAACGAAGATGGGGCAGTGCTTAAGTCTTTGCTTGAGAACGGTACGCTTACCGGCAAACTCTATGCGCTTTGCGGGTTGTTTTATACAGATAAGGCGTTCTTCGATTCCAAACTTCCGGATTTTCGCGATTCTTCAAAGATAGTCGGGATGACGAGCGGTTGCGAGATCTATGATGAGTCAGTTCCGGCAATTGTAGAATCGTCCGCAAAAAATGTCGCTGTGATTGCGCCACATGAGACCCTAGAGAAATATCTGGCAGGGAACGCAGGTCAGAGTTATAATGTCGACATCGCAAATGGCGGATACCCTGCGACATTTCGTCATTTTGCGAAACAGGAATTGGAGAACACGAAATAGATATGCGAAAGAAGCATCTTGCACTTGGTGTCGGAGGAGCGATCGGGGCGACGGTCGCCTGGAAACTCCTGACCCGAGCGGAAACGGTTGAATGGGATGAAGCGGTAGAGGAGATACATCACGCTGAGCATTCCGAGTTTGTCGAAATTGACGGTGTAAAGGTGCACTACCAGGAGTTCGGTAGTTCCAGTGATCCGACGATCATCATGATTCATGGCTACACTGCCTCGACCTTTGTCTGGAAGACCGCAGCTCCGAGGCTTGCCAAAGCGGGCTATCATGTTATCGCGGTCGATTTGCCTGGATACGGATTTTCGGAAAAACCGACTTGGTTTGATTACTCGATCGCTTCGCAGTCCCGCATGATCCTGCGGATGATGAATAGGCTGGGAATCGGGAAATCCATTTTCGTTGGTAGTTCTTACGGAGGAGCGGTGTCGAGTTGGTTTGCTCTCGACAACCCGCACCGCGTTGAAAAACTGGTTTTGGTTAGCGCTGTAATTAACGACAAGCCAATGACAAACCCGTTGATGCGTATTATTCGGAAACCTGCGATTGGAGAGGCGGTCGGTCCGTTTTTGATCGATTCGCGGAGATTTTTGAGATTCCGTATGCAGGGAACGCTTCATCCGTCTAATCACCACCTGATCACTGAGGAAAGGATCGATTCTATTTTAAGGCCATTAAACGCAGCGGATTCGCACAACGCACTTTTGATGACCGCACGAAACTGGGACGCGAACCGAATAGAAGAGGATGCACACTTGATCGATCACCCGACGCTCTTGATCTGGGGCGAAGGTGACACTGTGATCCCACCCGGAAACGGACAGAAACTCTATGACAGGATATTGAATTCAAGGCTTGTCATTTTGCGGAACTGCGGACATTTGCCGCCTGAAGAAAAGCCGGACCTGTTTCTGGAGCTCGTCACCGAGTTTTGCAAGGATCGGGCGGGAAGGCTCGAAAACAGGGACGACGAGAATGTTAAGCTAGATCAGGCGGGCTGATCGGCAGGTAGTTCGGGAGCTGTTACTAATTCTCAAGCTTTTCGTTTTGAAACAAGGACGAGGTCCTTAATTAGGGTTTGGTATTCCACGTGTGTTTCGTGGTGAGTCGTATTCCAGAGTTTGCCTTCCATCGAGTTCATGTACGCCAAATAATCGGGTGCACCCGGGAACTTGACGTTGTCGGCAACCGCCACAGCCGCATTTGAGAGTAGGTCATTTTCGAGCAGCAATTTAAGGTCCGGCAGATACTGG
>JABDKD010000119.1 GCA_013003215.1 Pyrinomonadaceae bacterium | reverse complement strand
CGGTAGCAGATGGCATTCAGGCCCCCCTGCGGTAGCAGGCGGGCACACGCTCGCAAGGGCAGATTTCAGCCGCGGACCAACGCGGATTCAAACAGGTCTTAAAAAAGAAAGACATCGAAGATGGCGGCAGCGTGTAGCCTATAGCGTCAGCTATGGGTATTCGTCCATATAAATGAACTAGCCCTCGTAGAGGGCGACAGATGATTTTGCCGCGGATCAACGCGGATTCAAACGGATCTGATGTAGCCAAGAAAGGCACGAAAAATGGAAACCCACCGGCTACCGCCGGCGGTTCTCATTGCTCGCTTCCTCGCTCTCCCGCTATCTCGCAATCTCTCAGGATCAGCGCAGATCCGTTCTAATCCGCGTCAATCCGCGGCAAGAATTTCGCCCGCTATCGCAGGCGGCGTTGATTGCCATCGCCTACCGGCGACGGTTCTGATCCCTTCAAATCGGTCTTTGCCACAGAGATCACCGAGACACCGAGATGCGGGGACGCGGGGACGCGGGGACGCGGGGACGCGGAAGCATAGACTTATCCCATTAATCCAGTTCATCCCTGTTTCAATTTCGCGTCCATTCCCGTATTTAGTGCATAATCAGCGCAGATCCGTTTCAATCCGCGTTAATCCGCGGCTAGAATTCCGTCCGCACACGCAAGCCGAACCTACCTAAATATGTGGTCCGCAACAATTCGCTTGTCTGGTAAGATTCGTAAATTACATACAAGCGGATCGACAGGTCCGTGCCGCTACGCAAACACACGGAGAACCAGATGAAACAGTTGTTTCTTGCTTTCTTTTTACTGCTAATCCCCCCGATTAGTACTCTAGCGACAACAAATGCTGTTGGCCGCGATACTTCGTCCGCACTCACGACTTCAATAGCAGACACCGAACCGGTGATGCTTGATCACACGATACTGGAGAACTTTCGTCTCGCGGCCTCGAACGGAAGGCTGCAGATCGACAAGCTCCGTGCCATGAACCTTCCGCAGAATGTCGCGAACAAGAACGCCTTAACACTCCGCTACAAAAATGCCGCCGGAGAAATGCTCGCTTCATTTACCGGAATGCCGCTGCCGCCAGGCAGAAACCCTTCCTGGTTGATGAACTACTTTCGCGCCGACGATGGTCCCAGTTCGGATTTCAAGTTCAGCGTCGGTGATTACTCGCTTGAATTTGTCGTAAACGGAAAGGCATTCGACGATTTCAAATTCTCGATCGGGAAGCACAAATACGAAGACGGATCGGAACGACTCATAGCAAACGGCCCCTGGGAACGCTTGGCGTTTCTTGAAGATATGAAAGCGAGACGGCCTCAGCCGCTGAAGTTTTCCTTCTATATGCGGGATTTCCTTGAGGGAACCGGAAAACGGTCATCAAGCTGGGGAAAGTACAAGGCCACAATAACAAAAGGGGGTAAGGAAATCGCGGTCAGCAATCCGGAAGGCAACCGGACGATCGCCCCTCTAAGGATGTGGAGAAAGTATGACCTCACATTTGAGAAGACCGGCTCAAACGGATATTACCTGAACGCTTCCGACCTTAAGACGGATGGCAAGTACCTGATAACGTTTGAGCACGAAGGCAGCGTTTACGGTAAATATGAATTCTCTGTCGCAGGCGGAAAGATCAAAGGCGTTTCGGAGCACGATGGTAACCGCCTTGGTTCCGATGGCACCATATTCTGGATGGTCCGTCAGCAGTAAAGCGGAAGAACGATAACCGTTAGCATTGGGTTACACATTCATTTCTCACGGGTCCTATCCAGCGATCAGACTCATTCACTGTCCGCGCAAGGCGGACGGGGTCTCTCGCACTCTCGCTATCCCGCCCTCTACGAGGACAACATTGAAATTGAATTCTTAGGATCAGCGCAGATCCGTTTCAATCCGCAGCAATCGGCGGCAAGAATTCCGCCCGCTATCGCAGGCGGCTGTGAGAGCCATCGCCTACCGGCGACGGTTCTCATTGCTCGCTATCCCGCCATCCCGCTATCAGGCCATCATCGAGGACAACATTGAAATTGAATTCTTAGGATCAGCGCAGATCCGTTTTAATTCGCGTCAATCCGCGGCAAGAATTTCGCCCGCTATCGCAGGCGGCGTTAATTGCCATCGCCTACCGGCAACGGTTCTCATCCCTCGCTATCCCGCCCTCCACGAGGACAGTATTGAAATCGAATTCTTAGGATCAGCGCAGATCCGTTTTAATTCGCGTCAATCTGCGGCAAGAATTTCGCCCGCTATCGCAGCTAGTCGGGCTGCGGTTCTTTCATGCGTTTCAGAGTAGTCGCCGGAAATAATTCGATCACTTGAATCCGATTCCCGCATCCTGCCGAAAACATCTTCAAGCGGTCGGAAAGCCGCATAGAAAAAATTCATAAATTATTAGGAGATCAAAATGAAAAAGACACTACTTACTATCGCGGCTATGTTTTTGTTGCTTCCGGCAGCAGCTTTTGCTAACGCACATCATACAAAGAAAGACATCGTAGACACAGCTGCTTCGGCGAAAATGTTTAAGACCCTTGTTGCAGCTATTCAGGCTGCCGGACTTGAAGACGCTCTTCGCGGCGACGGGCCATTTACAGTATTTGCTCCGACTGATGAAGCTTTCAGTAAGCTTCCCGAGGGAACTGTTGAATCTCTCCTCAAGCCCGAGAACCGCCAGACCTTGATCGACATTTTGAAGTACCACGTGGTTTCAGGTGATGTGAAAGCAGCTGACGTCGTGAAACTTAGTTCAGCCAGCACCCTTCTTGGCAAAGACGTTTCGATTAAGGTTAAGTATGGCAAGGTGTATCTGAATGGTAAGACCCAGGTTATTAAAACGGACATCGCAGCTAAGAACGGGACGATTCATGTAATCGACAGTGTTTTAATGCCGCCGCCGGCAAAGAAAGACATCGTTGACACAGCAGTTTCGACGAAAATGTTTACGACCCTCGTTGCCGCTGTAAAGGCTGCGGACCTCGTGAAAGTTTTGAAGAGCGACGGACCGTTTACAGTACTGGCTCCGACAGATGAAGCATTCAAGAAGCTTCCGGAAGGCACTATCGCTACCCTTCTGAAGCCCGAAAACAAGGATATGTTAGTCAAAATTTTAACGTATCACGTGATCCCGGGTGAGGTTCGAGCTAAGACCGTTGTGACTCTTAAGTCAGCTAAGACGGTTCAGGGACAGAAGGTTAAGATCATGGTGAAGGACGGGAAAGTCTTTATTAACAAGTCACAAGTTATTAAGACAGACGTCGAGGCCTCCAACGGTCTTATCCATGTAATCGACACCGTACTGATTCCGAAGGACTAGACAGTAAGGGAGATAAGGATTGCCGTGTGTCCCTGAAGTTTAGGCACACGGCATTCTCAATTATTAGTGGAAAGTGATCAAAAATGTTGGGAACGGCGAGACAATTAAATACGCTTGGAAATTCCTTCGACGCTCCTCTACACTTTGTACCTAGGCCCAGATCATTTAGACTGGAGTACATAGTGCCAAAAGAGAGTATTAAAGAAGAATCAATTCTTGGGAGGATTGCGGACGGTGACGAAGCGGCTGTACAGGATTGCCTGACGCAGTACAGCGGTCTCGTGTGGTCGCTCGCAAGGAAGATGCTCCCCAATAAGGACGACGCAGAAGATGCCGTCCAGGAAATTTTTATTGAAATCTGGAAAAACGCTGAACGATTTGACGCATCTAAGGCTTCAGAGACGACCTTCGTCGCGATGATCGCGAGACGTCGCTTGATTGATCGGCTTAGGAAAACGACGCGCCAGCCGCAGATCGATTCGGTCGAGGATATGCTTGTCGAACCGGCGAACAGCGAGAACAAGATTATCGAAACGGTTTTTGAGGCAAAGCAGGCGGCTCGTTCGTTCTCAGCTTTGAAACCGGAACAGAGAAAAGTTCTTCAGCTTTCAATCGTGGAGGGCTATTCCCACAGCGAGATTTCGGAGGCTCTGGAAATGCCGTTGGGCACTGTGAAAACACACGCTCGTCGCGGTCTTATCCAGGTGAGAGAGACTTTGGCAGAGAAAAGTGCCGGAAGGGAGGTGACAGCATGAAAACTAAAGAACGACTGCTAGAACTCCTGGCCGATGATGCAACAGCGGGTTTGAACCCCGATGAAAAACGAGAGATGGACGAGCTTGTACTTGAATATCCGGAATTTGATTCGGACGAATCATTTGAGCTTGCCGCCGCGGCGTTTCAGATGGCCTCGTTGGAAGAGATTGTAGAAATGCCGGCGGATCTCCAATCGCAAATCGCGGCTGACTCCGCCCGGTTCTTTGAGTCGAGTGAAAAAGAGGAAGTGGTTGAGGAACCGGCATCTACGATTCGCCAGGTTCAGTTTGAAGCACCCAAACCGTCATTTATGCAATGGCTTGGTTGGGCTGTGGCAGGTGCGGCTTGTTTAGCTTTGGCCGTTAATGTTTGGTACATGAGTGCAGATCCGGCAGCGGTAGCAGTTGTCGATCCACCAAAATCGCCGACAGTTACTGAGAAGCGGGAAACACTTCTTGCCAGCGCCGGGCTCGTTAAGACTGATTGGGAATCTCCCCAGGAAGATCTTGATGTGAAAGGGGACGTTGTCTGGGACAACAGTAAGCAAGAGGGTTATATGACCTTCGAGGGCCTTCCGGTTAATGACGTGTCGAAAGAGCAGTACCAATTGTGGATCTTTGACGAGACGCAAGATGAGGCGACTCCAGTCGATGGCGGCGTGTTTGATGTTGACAAGGATGGAAGGGCGGTTATTCCGATCACTGCGAAACTAAAAGTTGGAAATCCCAAGATGTTTGCAGTTACGGTCGAAAAACCCGGCGGAGTCGTTGTTTCCAAACGTGAAAAGATCGTGGCTCTTGCGAAAGTCTGATTTTGTCAACGAAAGTACAGGCGCCGGCATTGACCGGCGCTTTTTTTTGCCCGAAACCTGCGCTTGAGTGATTCTTATGTTAGAATTAGTCTAAATATAAGGTTTGCTATGAGCACTAAAACTAAAAAAAGGCCCTTACTAACAAGGCAGCGAAAACAAGTCCTCAAAGTCATTACCGAATCAGGAGAGCATCTAACGGCTAACGAGATTTTTGATCATGCCCGAATACAATTGCCGGGAATATCATTCGCGACCGTATATAACTCACTGAACTTCTTGAAACGGGAAGGGTTTATTAATGAGGTCGCGATCGGTAGCGGTCCTTGCAGGTTTGACCCGACTACGGAGAGACACGATCACGCCGTCTGTGAAAAGTGCGGCAGGCTTGTCGATCTCCACTTGGATATCCCGAATTCACTTTTGTCCCAGGCAATCGAGCATTCGGGGTTCAACTCCGGCTCGGTTGAGATTACCTTCAAGGGCAAGTGCAGCGGTTGTCAGGGGAAATGAGATACAGTTTCAGGCCATGTTCAGAAGGTCATAGAAGCCCTTAAAAAAGACGGCAAGGATAAAGAGGCTCATCAGGATCGATCCGGCAAGCAATCCGACCAACACAGTGATTATGATCCCCACAAACAGCCAGTCGCTAAACTTCCCGGTACCCCTTCCTTGACCACGCTCACGAATCAATTCCATGTTTCGCTTGTTGTGCTTCCAAAAGAAGTCGAACGCATCTCCCGCAAAAGGAATCACCCCGATCAGGTAGTCGAGGCCGATGTTCAGGGCCATCCGCAGAAGTGTTACTTTTGGGACACCGTACCTGACGCCTGCGATCAAAATGTAGAACGAAAGCAGTGCCGTTGAAAGATCGCCGACATTTGGGACCAGGCCGATCAACGCGTCGAGGCCGAACCTCCAACCGGTTCCCGGAATCCGGAATACCCCATCGAGGTAATGCGAAAGCGTCTCAAGGCTTTCTTCAACCTCGATCTGCTTTCTGTCCCGAAGCCTTTCTTCACGGTCGGTTCCTGTATTACTGATGGCTTGCAGTTCTTCTAAAATGTCTTCCATACGTAGAAAACTAAGCGACCCTCACCGTCATACACTTGCAATGACCAGTGATCTCCTCGCCGTCCACAATCATTGGCGGTGTCGGTTCCCAACCTTTGCTCAGACGATACTCTAGCAGGTCTTCAACGGTCGGTTTTGAGTCCCACACGGCAACTGCCGCAACTGCTCCCAGTCAGGTGGTGTCAAAAACGATATATTTGTCTCCATAGGAAAATACGACATCATGCGTAAACTCATCTTGCGTCAGCACTTCGGGAATGTTGCCGGCCAGCGGCTCGGAAAGCGCCCACTCAAGTGCGAGATTCAGGCCGCCGATTAGTTCGAGGTGCCCTGCCAGCGCATCAAACTCTTCCTGAGCCATTATTGAATTGTTGTCTACACTTATCATCTACGTCCTATTCATTGATTTCGATACTACGGATGACATCACCTCTCGCCAATTTATCTACGACTTTCATATCCGCTTCGTTCACTTTACCAAATACAGTATAACCTCCATCGAGGTGCGGTTGGGGAGAATGTGTGACAAACCACTGCGATCCGCCGGTATCTTTTCCGGCCAAGGCCATTCCGACGACTCCGCGTTCGTACGGTAACTGATTGATTTCACAACGGATATGCCAACCGGGTCCACCGCTTCCGTCCCCACGCGGATCCCCGTCCTGAACGACAAAGTTCGGCACGACGCGATGAATCGCCAGGCCGTCAAAATAACCGGATCTAGCTAGATGGATGAAATTATCGACAGTCCGCGGGGCTTCTTTCGGATTGAGAATAATCCTGAACCTTCCTGCGTGAGTCGTTACCGTGGCCGTAGCAGTCTGACGGGCGGCAATCTTCGCATAATCCATCTGGCGAAGCCTTGTGTTTCCCTTTTCTTGAAAATCTACCCTTTCCGTCCCGGGCTTAAGCGTTAGTCCGATCTCCTTGGCAATTGTCCGTGCCGACCGCCTAACCAAGTAATCCGGAGAGTAAGCGGCACTCTTAAACGGATCGAGTAGATCGATCTTTATCTCCTTATGATCCTTTAGCTTCAAGTACTGCTCTTTCAATGCATTCAAGGCCGAAAGCTCCGCATCGTTGAGCTTGTCCTTCTTCGCGTTCCGGTAAGCATCTCGTAATGCGAAGTAGTTTACGAGTATCCCGTCGGGCCGTTTTGGAAGATCCAGCTCGCCAAGCAAATTGGACGCCGAAGCTCTCAGGACCACATCATCGAACTTGACGGATCTTCGCAGGATTTGACCCAGGTCATCTTGCTTAAACTCCTTGTATGCACGCAAAATAGCCGGAAATGCCATGTTCGGCTTCTCCGTGCCCGAAAGAATCGCAGAAATATGGAGCTTTAGCGAAGCAAGAGCCATCATCTTCATGGTCTTCGCACCCTTTTCATCTTTCAGGCCGGCGGCTGTGCGAAATGCTGCTGCGATTGCCGAAGAAGCTCTCCAATCCCCGGAATCCCGAAGCTTTCTCTCAGAATAGGCCGAGGGGGAGACTCTCACGATCGCAACCTCTACTTCAGGAGCGCGTTGATCAAACGCGTTGCTCAAGGTTTTTAGAAACTCAACCGTCTCGTGATTACCCGATCCGGCCTTGATCGTCCCTAGCGAACCCGCGAGTACCAGGAGCTCATTTCTTGCCTCAAGTCCCTTTGTCTTTTTGTCTTGCTCAAATAGATCTCGGGCTCTGCCCAAGAGCCGGGATCCGACACCGGATTCCGGTATGTTAGCAACAGCCCGAATCGCATTCACCCGAACCCTAAGATCCCTGTCTCCCAGTGCGGCTTTGATCAGGGGTTCAATCGATGATCCAGCCTTTGAGCCACCAAGTACCCGTGCGGCGTTAGCACGGGCAATCGCACTCCTGTCTTTCAGCAGCATCGCCTCAAGAGTTCCGGTAAACCGTTTTGACTGAATTCGGGCCAGCGCATTCGCCGCATCCGCTCGTATCCGCCCGTTTTGATGCTTCAAAAACCTTCCGACGACCAGCTCGCCATTTGCCGGCTTCGCACGCAAGACCGCCGTTATTCCGAGCAGTATCGCCGTATGATCAGGCTCTTCTGACAAGAACTCTCTGTTCAAACCGTCTATTATCTTTCGGCCAAGCGCGCGGGCATCTTCATGTTTATCATTTGCCGCCACGATCTTTCCCGCTGCTTCAATGGCCCTTGCTCTTAATTCCGGCTCGACTGACGATCTTCCGATAAATTCCGCAATCACTCCGGAACCCGCAATCGATTCGATCTCACCTATTGCGAATGCGGCCATCGAGGCCACGTCGGTGCGATCTTGCAATAGTGAAGAAAGCGCCCGGAGAGCCTTTTCGTCACCTATTCTGCCCGCGGCAAGGGCAGCGCGCTTCCGAATCACCGGTTCAGCGTGCTTCAAGTATCCCTCGACGGTTGAATCAATTCTGAGCTCATCCTCAGCGCGCATTAGGTCGACAAGAACTGCAGTCGGGACCCTTTCCAAAGGGGCGCCGCGTCCCGCGGGCGCGAGACACACGAATGCAATGAGTATCGACAGACAAATACCACGATTTGATTTTTTCATTTTTCGAATGATTTTGTTGGGCTATTCCCGGTACCTGACGCTCTTTACCGTAACCTGCTCCTCAAGTCCGGCCGGCAGTACAAGCTCCAATTTTGTCTTGCCGTCATTGTCGCTAACTTCAGCAATGATCAGGTCATCAGGCGTAAGTTCTTCAAGCGTGGTTTCCGGACCAAATAGTCTGACACTAGCCTTTCCGGATCTGGTCTCCGTGTCGTACTGAACGACAAAAAGTCTTTCCACACGCTTAGGACCGATTTGAACAGCGACGGAGGCGGTGACCGAATTGACCAATGTGATCTTGGGGTCGCTGATATTCAACGGAACCTGCGGCGAAACAAAACCTGTATTCTTGCCGTTCAGATCGATCTTGTCTGTCGTTACATAACTTAATGAATCGACAAAGCTCTTTGGACCGCGAACCCTGACTCGGGTAGGAGATGTTGTTTTCGCATAGACCTCAAATCCGGGAGAAGGCGCTCCTTCGGTTTCGACCCTTACGGGCACATCTGCCTCTCGCACTTTTTCAAGCTTAACAGCAATCTTCTCAGGTGAGATCCTTGTTACCGAAACTCCGCTTGGCAGCTCGACCGATATTCCCCGCGGGGTCAGCTGAATGGTCCTATCTCCTTCTTGAAGATCGGTAAGGTCGAGGGTAACCGTAAGGTCATGTTCGTTTACCTGGTCTACCCTTCTTTTGTCACCGGCTATCTGGATGTCGACTTCCGTGGCAAGTGTATTCGTAATTTCGAGATCTCCCGCGACGAGGGTGTTTAGCGAAACATTATTGATGGAACGAGTAATCGGCGTCCTCAGACCAGTAACTCCAAGCCAGAGAGCCAGCGTTATTACGAGGGCTACACTCTTCATCAACCAGTCGTCGAGGAATATCCTCCGAAACCAGTAACTGAAAAAAGCGTTACGCTGTTTTTTCTCGATAATAGACATCGATTGTTCTATCAGAAGATCCTAGGCCGTCTTTGTTTCCCCAATCTCAGTAGCCCCGGTAGTTTCCGCCTTCTTTTCATGGGCCCGGAGAATCGGTGCTTCTATGGAATCCAGCAGTAAGGTCCTCAGCTGCTTAGAGTCAAGATTGCGCTTTATTTCACCGTTAACGGTAAACGAGAT
This sequence comes from Pyrinomonadaceae bacterium, assembly GCA_013003215.1. Lineage (GTDB taxonomy): Bacteria > Acidobacteriota > Blastocatellia > Pyrinomonadales > Pyrinomonadaceae > Aridibacter. Next base: position 19,911 of record JABDKD010000119.1, on the reverse strand, counting down.
CATACCCGTCTCCTCCGACACCGTAACCGAAATCGCATCTGAAGCCTCAGTAATACCGATTGCCGCCCTATGGCGGGTCCCGAGTTCCCGCGAAATACCCGGATTCTTTGTCAGCGGCAAAAAGCATGATGCTGCGGCGACTCGCTCTTGGCTGATAATCACAGCTCCGTCATGCAATGGTGTCGAAGGATCAAACAGAGTGACAAGCAGGTCATAGCTGAGATGTGCATCAAGCTGCACGCCGGCATCGATGAAGTTTCTTAGCCCGACCCCGCGCTCGATTACCATCAGCGCACCGGTTTTGGCGGCGGAAAGTGTCGTCGCAGCGAGAACAATTTCGTCGTAAACTGTGTCTCCACGACGGTTAGCGGACTGTCGCACAAACGGAAATCGAAGCCGGTTTCCAAAGTAGATCAACGCCTGACGTATCTCGGACTGAAACAAAACGATAATCATCACACCGATATAGAATACGGCGGAACGAAGTACAAACTCGAGCGTTGCAAGGTCCTGAGCAACTGCTAACCAGTAAAGGAGAGCAAGTATCACAATTCCTACAATCGTAGGCACAGCCCGGGTGCCGCGCAGAAGCTTAAGGACGACGTAAACGATGATGAACACCAACGTGATGTCGAGAAAACTTCTGACCGTTGCCAATGCCGGAATGTACTCAGAAATCTGCATTGTTGCCGGAACGGAAAAGCTAAAAGAGAGGGTCCTGCGATTCGATTTGATCAGTGTTGGGGCCGAAAACGCGCCTGACCCAAATCACCAAAAGAATATCATATTCGCCCCGTTTCCATTAACCGAAGCGATTTTTCAACGAACGCAGCCCACTTACTTCATCATGAAGTCTGATGCACAGTTCTTTCGTCCGGATGTTTTAGTTGCGCCGTCTTATCTTTCCGCGCCGCATTATCCCGACCAATTTCCCCCTGCCATCTATTACGCCAAGAACCCCGAGTCCGTTCTCCCGAAGCAGTATCCGTGCTTCTACGACCGGCCGGGAGCTTTCTACGAAGTAATCCTCACGGACCGGACGCATTACATCCCGGACGAGTGCTTCCCGCCATTTTTCTTTCGGAACCTCTTTTCTGACGTCTTCCAATACAAGAAAACCAAAGAGCTCCCGCTTGATTGCCGCCGGAAAAATCGTTTGGTTATGAAAGGGCATGATCCTGTCGACACATTCCATTATCGTCATTTCAGGGGAAACCGATACGGGCATCTCCATAACATTTCCAGCAACCAGGTTCTCAAAGTTATCGACACTCTTAATAAAACTTGTCGCCGAATCCAAGAGGAACACCCCGACAACAATTGACCACAGCCCGGTAAAGAGATCCCTGCTAAGGCCGATCACAGCGACTCCAAAAAATACCAGCGCGAACGAAATTATCTGACCAAACTTTCCGGTTAAACGGGTTGCATCAGAGAGTTCCATCCCCCGGCGCCAAAGGATCGCCCTGAGCACACGTCCGCCATCGAGTGGGAATCCCGGAAACAGATTGGACACAGCGAGAAGCAGATTAAGCAGGAAAAGGAGGAAAAATGGGGGCGTCAGAATGCCGGTTTTTAAAGAAGAGGAAAGAGCGTAGAAAACAAGAAAGAAGATCGCGATAAGAAAACTGGCGACTGGCCCCGCGATCGCGATACGGAATTCTCCTCCAGGCGTTTCGGGCTCACGCCTGAGTCGTGCGACGCCGCCAAAAGGATGGAGGTATATCTCCAGAACATCTATTCCCTCTCGTCTGGCGACAAAAGCGTGAGCGAATTCATGAAGGAACAAGGTGCCGAAAAAGATCAAAACCGTCGAGAATCCAATCAGAAACCGGATCAGGAAGGAACTGACGACCCCGGTTGGGACACTAGAAGCGACAAGCCACGAAAGAATGAATAGAACAATAAACCAGCGGTAATCAATACGAACCGGAATCCCGGACGCGTGACCAAGCAGCACCCTGCTTTTAAGAAATCGGTTTAATCTGGAGACGAATTTGATCATTCAACGTAGGAACGCAGACCAATATTCGCAACTTGGATCATGCCTCAAACGGCACTTCCGCATTTTGGAGAATTGAAAGCTCGTTTCGCGAAACCCGCTCAAGTAATTCAGGCTCATCAAACATCTTTACGAGGCCGCGAACAGTCGCGTAATTAGGTTCTTCCGGAATAATCACCGAAAGATTAATAAAGTTGCGCAGATACTGATCTATCCCTTCGAGGAGCGCTCCGCCGCCGGTCAGGAGAATTCCACGGTCGTAAATATCAGCGGCGACTTCCGGCCGCAATTCGGTCAGCGTGTCTTGAACGACCTGAGCGATCCTACTCACAATACCTTCAACAATGGGATAAATCTCTCCGAGCGTAAGGGCTACAGCGTGTGGGCTCCCCGTCTGGACATCTCTGCCTCTCGCCTGGATCTCGAATTCCGGGTCTTCGGGGGCCGTCGCGGACATATATTTCCACTTAATGCTTTCTGCAGTTTCAGCTCCGATTTGAAGTCCGCGATGGCGTCGGAGGTGTGTAATCAGGGCTTCGTTGATGTCGTTGCTGCCAATCCTTTCCGCGCGCGAGTGAGAGATACTTCCCTTCGTGATCACCGCCACGTTGGTCGTACCCGCTCCTATATCGACAATAGCTGAGGCCCTTTTGTCACCCGGCTGGACACCGGCTCCGAATGCCGCAGCAAGGCCCTCTTCCATCATGTAGACCTTACCTATATGAGCTTCTTCTGCAGCATTCAATAAGGCCCTTTGTTCTACATGGGTAACATCAGAAAGCATGCTCAGGACCGCTTGCCTCGAAACCTGTGACCCACCGGTCTTTGATTTCTTTACAAAATGCGTGAGCATCTCTTTCGTACGCTCAAAATCCGCGACGACTCCTCCGGTAAGCGGCGCTTTTACAACGATGTCCCGACCCTCACGGCCCTGCATATCAGCCGCTTCGGTCCCGTACGCTACAACTTCATCTGTAAGCTCGTTGATTGCGACAAGCGAAGGCTCGTCAAGAACCACATCTCTTCCCTTAACCGCGATCAGAGTGTTCGCGGTTCCCAAATCAATAGCCATTGATTCAGTAACAAGTTTCTTGAGAGACGAAAGTGCCATTCTGATCTTTTCCGAAACCGATTCAAAAAGAAGATCGGTTCATTAAAAACAAAGCTTGAGAGGCGAATCCGGTTGTTCAGGGCGGCCTGTATTGTACCCTACTTCCACTTTACTTCAAATAGTGAAACGGGCTGCGTTCGGTTCTTTACGGTGAGTGGATCTTTCTTTCTGATTCGGAAAGATTCGTTGCAAGCCTTTCCAGTTGCTTCACTTATAAGAATCTGTCCGCCTTCGGCATTTGACTCTAACCGGGATGCGAGATTGACTGTGTCACCTATCGCCGTATACTCCGAGCGTTGTTCCGAACCGATATACCCAACCGTTGCAACACCAGTGTGCAGCCCGATTCCAACAGAGACCTCCGGAAAGCCCTCTGCCTTAAGTTCAGCGTTCAGTCCCTGCACGCGGTTTTGCATGTCGATAGCCGTTTTAACCGCATTATCCGCATCTTTGTCGGAAGCTGTAGGAGCGCCGAAGATTGCCATCAAACCATCTCCAAGGTATTTATCCAGCGTTCCGCCGTGATCAAATATTATCTCGGACATAGCCGAAAAATAGCGGTTCAGAAGCCCAACCACCTTTTCGGGGTTTTCTTTTTCGGAAAGTGAAGTAAACCCGCGGATATCGGCGAAAAGCACGGTTATGGTCTGGTTAGCCCCTCCAAGACGAAATGAATCCGGCTTTTCAAGCAACTGTTTGACCACATATTCCGGCATGAACCGTGAGTAGTTTGCACGAGCAACTTCTTCCCTGGCCAGGCGCTTGTGCCCCTTGATCGTTTCGACCGCAACCGCAGTTTGCGCTGCGACTGCGCTTATCAGCTCAAGATCATCCTGAGAAAACGTGGCAAACGGATCAAGGCGGTCGGCATAAACAACTCCATGTACGTTCGATTCTGTGATCAAGGGCGCGCAGATAGTCGAACGGACGCCCTGGGATACTATCGATTCAGCGCCTGAGAACTGCTCGTCGGACTTCGCATCCTGGGAAAGCAGCGCAACCTTTTCCTTCATTACCTTTTGGGTGATGGTACGGCTGATCGTCAGGTCACCGGAAAGATCCTCAAACTGCCGGTCTCTCGATTTTGCGGCTATCGGGTAAAGACTGTAATCAAGGATCTTGCCGTCGAGCGTTTCATCCGCCAGCAATGCGACAACTCTTTCTGAAGGTGTTACGCGAAATATCAGCTCGGTCGCCTTTTCAAAGATCTTCTTTAGATCGAACACTTTCCCCAACGTTTTGCTCATTTCGTAGAGCATTTCCAGAATCTGAGCCTTTCTGCGCAACTGCTTCAGCTCGTCCGGCGTCGCGATGCTGTCGATCTTGTCAATAGATACAAACTCACCCGCGGTCGCAGTTTTCGAGCTCTTCTCAATAATCTCGTTAGCCGAGAGAAATACCTGCGTATTTCCGAGAGGCTGGTCGACATATTGAACGCCCTTAGGTGTTTGACCCGGGGCCCCGGATTCGGCCGGCTGGGCAGCTGCAGATGCACCCGATGGATGCGGAACTGTCGCTCCTTCCAGAGATTCTTCGTCGGGTCTGTCCGCTGCCTCTTCCAGCCTCATCACGCTCGTCCCGATAGTTATCTCGTCGCCGGGCGAAAGGGTGTGCTCGAAGACCGCTTCTCCATTTACAAAGACTTTGTTGACACTTCGTTTTATTTCTCCATCTTCGATGTAGCCGTCTATGACGGTGAACGCCACTGACCCGCCGCGGATATGAGCGTGCCGCCTCGATACACGTCGGTCATTCAGGACGATATCGTTTTCCTTCGCTCGGCCAATCGTATAAACAGTGTCAGGAATGAGAATTAGATCCCATTCCTTTCCATTTGGCTCCCGAATTTTGAGAATGTACTTCACAGCAGAAACAATTGTAATTCGTATTTTCGAAATGGTAAATTGCTTGTTACCGCTTTGATGAAACCGATGATCTATTTGGACAACAATGCAACTACGCCTTTGGCACCGGAAGTGTTTGAAGTAATGCGGCCGTTTTTGACCGAGGAGTTTGGCAACCCGTCGTCCGCGCACGCGATGTCGAATGCCAGTGCCGAGGCGATCGCAGTTGCGCGGGAGCAAACTGCCGGATTTCTTGGGACCGAAAATTCCGGTGAAATCGTCTTTACCTCTGGCGGAACCGAGAGTGATAACTGGGCAATTCTCGGTACGCTCGAAGCGTTTCCGGATAAGAAGAAGATAATCACGACAAAGGTTGAACACGAGGCCGTACGGGTTGTCTGTGAGAAGCTTGAGTTGAACGGCTACAACGTGGTTTGGCTAGATGTGGATTCCAATGGAGCTTTAGACCGGCAGGCGCTGGAACGGGAGCTGGATAATGAGACCGCTGTCGTTTCGATCATGCTCGCAAACAACGAAACCGGCGTCGTTTTCCCGGTCGAAGAGCTTTCAGAACTGGTCAAGTCCCGTTCGGCGGCTGCGTTTCATGTCGATGGCGTGAATGCGGCAGGAAAAATTCCGATTAACCTAAAGGATACGAAGATTGACCTCTTCTCAATTTCGGGCCACAAATTCCACGGCCCCAAAGGATCCGGGGCGCTTTATATCCGCGACGGGGTCCGAATTGCCTCAAACTCCATTGGCGGCGGACAGGAATCAGGGCGAAGGGCAGGTACTGAGGCCGTGCATCAGATTGCTGGGCTGGGCGCGGCGGCGGAACTTGCTTCTGACTTGACGCCTATGAACAACGTATCGAAGCTTAGGAATCATCTTGAACAGACAATCCTTCAGGACATTCCGAATACATCTGTAACCGGAGAAACCTCCCCGCGAATACCGAATACATCAAACGTCGCGTTTGAGGGGCTTAACGGTGAACTTATCCTCGCAGGGCTCAACGAGGAAGGCATCTGTGTCTCAACAGGGTCGGCATGCAACGAAGCAAACCATGTCTCATCCCCTGTGCTGAGGGCTATGGATATTCCTTACTCAAAGGCCATGGGAACGATTCGGTTCTCGCTTGGGAGACAGAATACCCGCGAAGAAATTGATCAAGTGATCCCGACCCTCAAGAAGGTAGTCTCCAGCGCGCAAGTAATCGCCTCATAAATTTGCGGGTTTGGAAACCTGAGCGGCATCCGAAACGTATTTACATCAAAACCCGAATCTGAATTTGATTATGAATAGAAAGAATTCCTTGCGAACTATTACTGCGTTTTTGGCATTTGCGTCATTGCTTTTGGTTTCACTCCCGGTCGCCGCGACAGGCGGTTCAAGAACGTGGGCACCTGAATTTTCCGAAAGAATAAACTCGATTGAAAAGAAGTTTGAGAAACGGCGAAAAGCGCTTGGCATTCCGGGCATGTCCGTAGCGATCGTTAAGGATGGTAAGGTCCTGCTTTCAAAAGGTTACGGGTATAAGGACTTTGAGTCCAAAGTTCCGATGACACCTGATACGCAGCTTGCTATTGGGTCGGCCTCCAAGGCTTTTACCGCGTTGTCGGTCCTGATGCTGCAGGACGAGGGGAAGCTCTCGCTCGATGATAGTCCGAGCTCGCACCTTCCGTATTTCAAAATCAATAACCAGGACACAAACGAAAGGATCCAGGTTCGAGACCTGCTTGCACACTCTTCAGGTCTGAACCGCACTGACCTTGCAATGATTACCGGGAAGCTAGACCGGGAGGAATTGATAAAGGTCGCGGGGATCGCCAAACCTATGGCCGGTCTTCGGGAGAGGTTTTATTACCAGAACATAATGTTTACGGCGGCCGGTGAGATAGTTGCACGGACATCGGGAATGAGTTGGGAGGATTTCGTACCGAAAAAGATCTTTGCACCGCTGGGGATGAACAACAGCACGATGAACGTCAAAGACATGCAGCGTTCAAGCGATTATTCATTCGGTTATTCTTATAACTTCGACACCAAAAAGACCCGCAAGCTCCCTACTCGGGATCTGGGTCCTGTGGCACCCGCAGGCTCGATCAATTCGTCTTCCAATGATATGGCCAAATGGCTCCGGTTTGTTTTAGCTAAAGGAGTCGCGGGCGAAAAACGACTGGTGTCAGAGAAGAGTTTTGACGAGTGGACAAAACCGCAGATGAAGATTTCCAGGAACGGTGACGTCAGCTACGGTCTCGGTTGGTTCGTTCAAAAATGGAAAGACAAGACCGTAATTCAGCACGGCGGAAACATCGACGGTTTCAATTCAATGGTCGCGATGATCCCTGAGGAAAACCTTGGATTTTTAATGCTGACAAACGTTTCAGCGTCGTCGCTGGGCGGCGAGATGATGGAATTGGTCTGGTCAGGGATGCTGGAAGACCAAAACGAAGAAAAGGCAGGACCGGAACAGGAAAAAGAAACCGGTGTGTACAGTTTCGCAGAAGCCGGATTCGACATAACCGTGGACATCGAGGACGGGCGCTTCGTCGCAAAAGTTCCGGGACAACCGACCTATATCCTAAAGAAGATGGAGGGGCGCAAGTACGCACTCAGCAATGCACCCGCAGGATTCTTCATTACATTTAAAGACGATGAGGCGTTTCTCGAACAGCCACAAGGTAACTACACCCTCAAGAAGAAAGGTACCGCAGAGACCAAAGAAACGAAGGACTACGGGGCTGCAAAAGAACTCATAGGCAAGTATGAATCGGTTCTGAATCCGGAGAGGAAAGTTGAGATTGCAGAGGTTAGCAAGAAGATCTCGCTTGTTGTGGAGGGACAGCCGCCTTACGCACTCCAGAAGAAAGAACAAGACACCTTCGGATTGACCGGCCTGCCCGCGACGTACTATTTGAAAGTAAAGCGCGGTTCAGACGGAAAGCGGACGGGAATAGTTATGGTGCAGCCGCAGGGCGAATTCGAGTTCAAACCAACGGCAGAAAAGGAGTCATCGCCTTCGATCAGCACAGATGAGCTTCTTGCAAAGGTAGTAATGGCCCTCGGCGGTGAACCTGCGCTCAGGTCAATAAAGAGCCGGATAACCGAATACGAAATAGACGCCGTGCACCAGGGAGTAAAAGGTTATGGGAAGGTCTGGAGCAAGGCGCCCGGCATGTCCTACTCAAAGACCACATTGACCGCACTCGGTAAGAAGATTGGTTGGACCAAAGACTATTTTGATGGTGAAAAAGGCGGTGAGGCGCATAGTTTCGCTCCTTCCGAAAATTACACAGGACAGCGCCTGGCAGATGTAAAAGCCGGCAATGACTTCCGGCCTTTTCTCGATGGCGATAAAAAAGGAGCCCGTTGGGAGTTACTCAGAGAATCGAAGTTCAAGGATGAAAAAGTCTACCTGTTGGCCGTTCATCCCAAAGACGGGAACCGAATCATTCACTACATCTCTGCAAAGACGTTTCTGCCGGTAAGGAGCTCGAGTGTAATCGTTTCCAGCACGTCATCTCAACGAATACCTGTCTCAAGTACCTTTGAAGATTACAGGGAGATTGATGGAATAATGATTCCGTTTAAGGTAACTGCAACGAATCCTGGAATGGGAGATATCGTCACCGTCATCAAGAAGGTCAAACACAACAGGAAGATCAAAAACAGCCGTTTCACATTCAAGTAACGGAATGAATCAGGCACTTCCTATTTGAACAGGAGGGTTGTAGCCGGCTTCCGAATGATCAAACAGGTCATCGAGTTCTTTCTCGACACTTCCGTACCCCGGAGGAATGCTTTTCACCACGGGCTCAAAATTCTTGAAATCGTAGAGATCCGTATCGAGGAGGTGCGAGCCCGTTACGTTTGTGAGTGCCGTCAGCATCGAATTCCTCATAAACGGAATCTCGTCAGACAGCTCATCGACAAGCTTCTTCATCCGCGCTCGCTTGAGATTCGGCTGCGTGCCGCAAAGATTACACGGGATTATAGGAAACTGCATTTCATCCGCATACTGCTCGATATCACTTTCGTGACAATACGCGAGCGGTCGGATCACCGTATTTTTGCCATCATCTGAACGAAGGATCGGAGGCATCGCCTTCAGTTGGCCCACATAAAACATGTTGAGGAGAAATGTATTGATGATGTCATCCGCGTGGTGTCCAAGTGCAATCTTGGTGCACCTCTCCTCAATTGCCGTTGAATAGAGAATCCCGCGCCGAAGCCTGGAACAGAGCGAGCAAAAGGTCTTTCCTTCCGGAACTTTTTCCTTCACGACAGAATAGGTGTCCTCTTCAACTATCCGGAATTCGACGCCCTGGCTTTCAAGATATTCAGGTAGAACGTGCTCCGGAAATCCAGGCTGCTTTTGATCTAGATTTACTGCGATGATCTCAAAATTAACCGGTGATCTTTTTTTGATGTCAAGGAGAAGGTCCAGCATCGTATAGCTGTCTTTACCACCGGAAAGACACACCATAATCCGGTCGCCCTCCTCAATCATCGAAAAGTCAGCAATCGCTTTGCCCATCTTCTTGAGCAGTTTGGTCTTTGTCTTGGTCCCTACAAACAAATTAAAGCTTCCTCCAAACCACTGAGTTTGCCACGTGGAGGGTATTTTTACAACCAAATTGAGGTCGAAACCGAACCAAACTAGACACCGTTCCGAATAATCAACTATCATTGTTAAACATACGGAGATAGACGCTGGCACGCGTTTGATTCTTACACAATTGTTTTGGCTTGGACTTCGGTGCTCTCCATTTGCTGATTTTCGAGGCGAGTCGAACGAAACATCCGGAGGTAAATTAGATGATTAGAATGGGCAGGAGCTCCAAAAACGACGACACGTCCAAAGACACTACCGCTCTTAACGACAATACCACCGCATTCCCGCATAACGAGGGATTACGCCCGGCGGAGCCTGCAGCAGTTTCTGAAAGCGATGCAATGGCCCGCGATATCAAGGAGGGCAGGCTAAGTGGATTTGTCGGTGCGGGAACGGTGCTGACAGGCGAAACAAACTTTCAGTCAATGCTTAGGGTTGACGGTCACTTGACCGGCAAGGTTATGTCAGACGAAGGAACACTTATTGTTGGATCGACGGGTCAGGTCGATGCAAATATCGTTGTCGCGCAAGCAATTGTTAACGGCGTTGTGAATGGCGACATCGACGCTACTGAAAAGCTCGAGCTTGGCAGAACGGCCAGAGTGGTTGGAAACATTCGCGCACCGCGCCTTGTGATGTCGGATGGAGCCATTCTTGAAGGCAGCTGTAACATGATCCAATCCAAAGAAGAGCTAGACACGAAAATTCAGGAAGAAAAAGCGCACTATGCTACGGCCGATCTGGAACCGGTTTCGACTATGGAAACTGAGGAAGAAGACACGGTGGAGACACTCTCGGCCGAAACAGATGAATCTGCTGAACTATTTGTCACGGAAGATGATGAATCTTCCGAAAATGAGACTGCCGAAGCTGCAACCAACTAAGCAGCTAAAATCTCGGTTTTCAGAGCGGCGGCCTTTGGGGTCTCCGCTTTTTTTCTTATGAATCTTTCTAAGTTCGATCTGATCAACGAGGTTTTCTTTGCGGAAGAAGTGACTCCGCTGCAGCTCGATTTTCTTCTTGCAGAAGGCTGGCGGCACTTTGGTCAACACTTTTTTCGATACAACGTAGGATTTTACAAGAACGGCCTACGCTACGTGATGCCTTTAAGGGTAAGAACCGCGGACTTCGTACTCAGCGGCAGTCAAAAAAGAGTGGTCCGAAAAAACAAAGACACAAAATGCATTATCCGTCCTGTTGAGTTTGACGATGTAAAACATGAACTCTTCAGGGTCCACGCGGAAAGATTTACCCATGGGAAACCTGAGAACCTATACTCGTTTCTGGATGAAAAGGCGGCAACGGTGCCATGCTGCACATATGAATTCTGTGTTTTTGTCGAAGACCGGCTCGCCGCAGTCAGCTACCTAGATATCGGAGACAAATCTGTTTCCTCAATCTATGCAATGTTCGACCCCGTACACTCTAAACGCAGTCTCGGGATTTATACGATGCTGCTGGAGCTGCAGTACGCACAGGAGCAAGATAAAGAGTTCTACTATCAGGGCTACGCGTACGAAGGCGAATCGTTTTATGACTACAAAAAGCGCCTTGCCGCAACCGAGGTCTATGACTGGCATGGACGTTGGGAAGACATGAAACCCTAATCGAATAGTGTCCTGGCGCCGCCATTTTCGAAACGCTTCGTCCACTCAATATAGTCTTTAGAGCGAAACTTCTTTCCCGTGGAATTTGAAGTCATATATCTTATCTTTCCGAACACTTCCCTTTCCATCCAAGGGCGATCGTGCTTTCCGAAACACCAGAGAATACCCGCATAGGAATTGGGGTTTCTCCCGTCAAGACAATACTTGTTGTTCAGGTGTTCGAGAATTGAAAAAGCCTCTTCGTAGGACCTCGTCCAGGCAATGATGTTTTTTCCCCAAAGCATCCTTACATAATTGTGGACTTCACCGGTTTCCCGGAGTTCTCGTTGAATGGCATTCCAAAGCTCATCGTGCGTATTCCCTTGTTCAAGGTCCTCGGCGGAGTAGTTGTAACTCCTTTCATCCGAAGCGTGCTCACGCATGGTCTTTTGGACCCATTCGTGCAGAGCGTCCAGCGAATCGTAGTCAGGGTTGAACCGGGTCATGTTGTAGGAAAGCTCGCGCCTGACGATCAATTCCTCGAGGTAAGCTTCTTTAGCTTCATCGGGCGCTTCGGCGTTCTGGACCTCAAGCGCAATCTCAAGAGATGAAAGATATCCGAAATGCAGGTACGCACTTAATCTCGAACTCCCGTCCTTCTCCGGCTTGTTCCGTGTTTCGTGATACCCGGGAAGGATATCTGACACAAACTTCCGCAGCCTCTTTAAACCAGCTCTTCGCCCGCCTTTATACACAGGCGAGGGGGCGACAGAATGATCGATATCGCAGTCCGCGATGAGTTCAGGAATGTCTTCGTCATCAAAAACCGTATCAGGGCAGTCGACTTCAAGGCCGGAATCGTTTTTGTCGATCTCGATTTCCTCAAAAGAGGTAAGAAACTCAGGCAGCAGCTTGTGGATCTTGGGGCGTATTGTATACGCAGCGTATTCTTCCTTTTCAAAGCAAGCCATCGGAACCACACCGTTAGAATCAACCGTATAGACCGGGACATCTGTTTTGGCGACGATCGCATCGTTATGCCCAGGAATTATGAAACAGGGAAAATCGTCGGTAACCACGATCGCGGCCCGCTCCGCGAGTCCAGCCACTGTCTGTTTTGGATCGCCTTCATTTCGTTGAAGATAAAACAGATAGCGTATTCCCAGCTTCTCAAACGCCTCGCGCTTTTCGTTTACGCCTTCAAGAATAAAAGTATGAAGCCGGTCGTTAGCCCATGGGTAGTAGTATTTGAGTCCTTCATAAACGACCAATGGCAATCCAAGGTCATTCGCCTTCCGGATTGCAAAATTCAAAGCATGATTCCAAACCGGACGCTTAAACATCTGCATCCAGTAAAGTACATAATCCCCGTTCTCGTTGACCGGTTTGTCGCTTAGTAACGACACCCTTTTTTCGTCCATAGGAGAATTGTACCAACGCAGCCCTGAACGATCACGTTGCGCTTATGTCCTAATTCACTTCGAACCTGCGTCTCTATATCCGGATTACAAGTAGTTTCGAGATCTTCGTTCTCACTGAGGATTTTTTGTAGGAGAGGAAATTATATGTATTTGGAAATACCGGGAATCACGTTAATACCGCAGCAGCTAAGAATGAGTTGCTGGTACGCAAGCGCACGTATGCTGATCAGGTGGCGGCAGGACAAAGTCCAGATGTCTGTTCAGGGATTGATACCGCCGGAAATGGATGCAAAATGCATCGAGATCAGGGACGATAACAGGGGGATCAACAACACAAAAATCATCGCGATGGCACAACGACTGGGGTTAAAGGTTATCCCGCCCATGACCGCTGCGCCTGAGCTCTTATTCGGATGGTTGCAGCAGTACGGGCCGCTATGGGTCAACGGCACCCGGCATATCGTTGTGATCGGTGGAATGAGATTTCATCCTTCAAACGGCTGGGAGTTGAAGGTATATGATCCGGCACCTGTAGGGTCCGGAAGGATTGAATGGCGTGATCTTAATGACTGGTTCGAATTCGGGAATTCAAACTCCACGCGTGATACGACAAAATGGGCGGCACTTAGTTTTCTGCATTGCCCCGCCTAAGCGGTAAATGAAACGACAACGCTCCTTGTTTTGGGTCCGTCAAACTCGCAGAGATAAATTCCCTGCCATCGGCCCAGACACATCTTTCCACGTTCAAAAGGGATTGATACGCTCGATCCCATAAATGAGGTCTTGATGTGTGCGTCCGAATTGTGTTCAAAATGACGAAAGCCTTCATAGAACTGAGGTATTTGCTCACTCAGATACAGAAGGATGTCGTGTTGAACGTCCGGGTCTGCGTTTTCATTGATCGTGATACCGCAGGTTGTGTGCTTTGAAAAGACTGTGCATACCCCGCTTCCATTCTCCGGGATGCACTTCTCGACTTCAGAGGTGATGTCTACAAGAACCTCCCGGGCGTTAGTCGATACGTGAAATTCCTTCATAAAACGGATTTTGATCTCATACGCGCGGCGGCCTGGTCCGTAACAATGCACAAACCGCTATACTCACCTTTCGAAAGCTCTCTTAGCTCGGCTGTCGCTTCTTCATAAGTCAGTCCACTTGCAAAACGATGGTTAAATCCGATCACGGACCATACGGGCATCGTGAGTTCCGAAACGTGATCTTCCGTTTCATCGACCTTCTGTTTTTCGAGGCTCTTTTCTTTTTCCATCGCGCAAAGTCCTTTCGCAACGTGCCTATTCTATCAAATCGGACAGTTCGCGCCTTGAAAATTAGCTCAGTAGAAGGGGTTGGGGTTGCAGGTGCACCTTGTGAAGGAGTAAATTAGTGAAATGAATGGTCATTCAGTCAAGGTTGCGCTGGTCCAGGAACCACCGGTCTTCTTAAATCTTAAGGAGTCCTTGAAACGGTTTGAGACCTTGTCCGGCGAATGCGCTGAGAACGGTGCAAAGATCATTGTCTTTCCCGAGACATGGCTGCCCGGGTACCCGATCTGGCTGGACGATGCCCCTAACGCCGGACTATGGGATTACCCGCCGGCAAAGCGGTTGTATAAGTATCTGTTTGAAAATTCGATCGAATTGCCGGGTAATGAGCTTGAGTTATTGATCGAAACCGCCAGAAAAACCGAGAGCTGCATTATCATCGGCGTAAACGAGCGCGATGGTGGAACTCTTTATAATACAACGATTTATATAACTCCTGGGGGCGAGTTCAAGAGCCATCGCAAACTTACGCCGACCTATACCGAGCGACTTGTTTGGGGTATGGGAGACGGGAGCACGCTTCATACGATTGAATCTCCATACGGTACTATCGGAGGCCTAATCTGTTGGGAGCATTGGCTTCCGCTCGCACGCGCTGCGATGCACGCCAAAGGCGAGGCAATACATACGGCACAGTACCCGACAGTCCATGAGCGTCATCAGATCGCGAGTCGGCATTATGCCTTCGAGGGCCAGTGCTTTGTACTTGCATCGGGGTGTGTACTTTCCAAGAAGGATGCGTTGGAGGGCTTTGAGTCACTGGAAAATGACGACAAAGAGGTGTTGGCTTTGCTGGAATCGATGCGAAACGAAGAATTGCAAAAAGGAGGCAGCGCCGTAATATCTCCGGATATCTCCTACGTTGCAGAACCGGTGTTTGGTAAGAAAGACACTGTGTTTTCCGAAATCGATCTCGGACTATTGCGGCAAGGTAATCTGCTGATTGACACTGATGGCCACTATTCACGGCCGGATGTTTTCGAATTGAGAGTCAATGATCGGCGTAACAGCAATGTTCGTTTTGCATCTGAGAATGAATCGTAAGAAGTGTTGCGGCTCGGGCTTTCGAATAAAGGACAGCTTTTTCCTATAACTTTTGAATCGCGTGATCTAGAGTTCGCATAGATTAGACAGGAGAAGATTTATGAATTTAATTCCAAGGCGATTTCTGCCGATCATTTTCATTTGCTTTTGGTGTGTCGCAACGCCGGCTCTTTATGCGTTTGAAGGTCCTGATAATCATCTGGATGGATTCAATTGGCTGGTAGATGGCGGCAAATGGTCGGACGGTGCGACGATGCAGGAATTCGAATGGGGATTGGACAGGATGTCAGTAAAATCCCGAAGCTATGCTGTATCTGAAGGAGAACACAGATTAGTCTCGGAAGGTGTTTGGTTTTGGCACCCGGGCAAAAAAGTGATTAAGGGCCACTTTTTTGCAGTCGAGATGCCTTTTTCATTTATCGAATCTGAGGCGGAATTCGATGGGTCGCGATTAATTCATCGTCTAAGTACATACTCGGGCGACAAGAAGCCCGTTGAATACGTAGAGGTCATTGAAGAAGCTTCCGGGGGCTCCTATTCATGGAAGCTATTTTCGGGCAGGACGCCGATTGGAAAAGCAATGATGACCGCAGATTTTCGAAAGAAGTAGTCAGAGGATCAACCTTTATCTGAATAGCGCACTTAAATGAACTATCGAACAACAATATTTATTACAGGATTTCCGGGTTTTATTGCCAAAAGGCTCGTCGAGAGGCTTGCCGGCCCGGAAACCCAGTTCTTTCTACTGGTTCAGGAGGCCTTTAACGAAAAGGCGCTCGCTGATGTACAGGAGATCGCGGAGAGTTCCGGCTTGCCGCAAAAGAATTTCACCATAATTAAAGGGGATATTACCGAGAGTGAGCTTGGAATGGCTTCGGCCGATGTCGATGTCGTAACGAGGGAGACTACCGACGTATACCACCTGGCGGCGATCTATGATCTCGAGGTGGAAAAAGAGCTGGCTTACAAGGTTAACGTCGAGGGAACGAAGAACGTAAGCGACCTCGTGCGTCGAATGTCCAATCTTCGACGGTATAACTATGTTTCGACCTGCTACGTTGCCGGCAAGCGCGATGACACAATTTTTGAGAACGAGTTGGAGCACGACAAGGGATTTCGTAACTACTACGAAGAAACGAAATACTTTGCGGAGGTCGAAGTTGAAAATCTCAAAAAGGAACTTCCTGTAACGATCTACAGACCATCGGTAGTCTGCGGGGATTCAGAAACCGGTGAAACCGCTAAATATGACGGCATCTATTATGTAATCAAGTTCCTTCTGAAGTTTCCCGAAGTTTTCCGGCTTGTGAATGTGGGAAATGACGACGTTCGGCTTAACCTGGTTCCCGTGGATTTCGTGGTAAAAGGAATGACTGCCCTTGCGAATGATGAAAATGCGGTCGGCAAAACCGTTGCGCTGGCTGATCCAAACCCGCTGACGACAAAAGAGATATGTGACTTCATAGCCGAAGCTGTGACCAACAAAAAGTCGGTCATCACACCGCCGCCCAATGTTGTGGAGACATTTCTCAAGTCACCCTTTTCACCGCCGATTACGGGTATGCCTCATATCGGGGTTCCATATTTCTTTATTCCTCAAACCTATGACACGTCTGAGGCTCAAGCACTACTTGGATCACATGGAATTGAGTGTCCGTCGTTTAACGAATATGTTTCAACACTCGTCAGGTTCGTGGAGCAGCATCCGAAAGTTTAATCGCGAGTTCGGGCAAATGATCGCTGCGGCGGTGCATCTTAATACACTGCGATAAACACTATGTATAGATTTGTTGGAATAATAGTCTTTTCTGTTTGTGTTCTTGTGCCGGCGGGTATCAACGCGCAGGAAACAACCCCGACGCCTCCTGAACTCGAACCCGAGGTCGTTTTTACAGAGGAAATCAAAGTCAATGTCGCGGCTTTCGACCGCAATGGGACTTTTGTGAAGGATGTACAAGTAGAAGACCTGGTAATCGTTGAGGATGGAAGGCTGCATCAGCCGAACTCTGTCCGTCGAATTCCTGCAAACGTTCTGATCGTTTTGGATACCGGGGGTGAACTGCGCCAGGTAAAGAATTTTACTCAAACCCGGGAAACCGCAAAAGAACTAATACAAAAACTCAAGCCCGATTCGAATGTCGCGGTTATCGAGTATCACGACAAAGCGAGAATCCTTACCGACTGGACGAAAAGCAGAAAAGCACTTCTTGATGACCTCGATCGAAAGCTCATCTTTGGGAGACGATCCATATTTAGTGATGCGTTGGAGCTTGCGGCCGCTGTATTGGATAAAGAAGGAATGGAAAACCGTCACCTCGTTTTGATATCAGACGGCACCGATAGTTTGTGGAGCGACGAGAGGCGGGAAGCCGCCATGCTCGAACTGCTTCGTTCAAACATAAGCGTTCATGTAATCAGCTACACGAGAATGGAACTGGTTGACATAGAACCCCGAACGAAAGGTGTTTCGAAACCCAAGAATCAGAAAACGCTTCCGCAGGAAGTTATCGACACACTCCCGAACGGTGTTCGTGACGTGGCAAACGCACCGAAATCAGCGACCGTCTCCACTGATAGAAAATTTGTTAATACGATGAAGGCCCGAAAAGAGGCTTTGCAGAAAGGAGAAGAATTTCTCTTGACCCTCTCCGAAAATTCCAGCGGACTGTTCATTTTGCCCGATGACAAAGACGAGATGATCGAAAAGACACTTTTGGTATCGCGTGCGATCGACTCCAATTATGTTGTTACCTACACCCCCAAAAGAGCACTGACTGAGTCCACGCCCGGCGAAACTCGCGTTATCGAGGTTTCGTCTAAGAAACCCGGACTTTATGTTCAAGCGAAAAGAAAGTTGGTTGTAGGAACAAAGGCCGAGGTAGGTGTTCAGTAGCTATAGGTCTTCGAAAGGCATGTCCATGATCGGGTACTTCTCCCAGTCCCGATGATCGAAATGCCACCATTCTTTTGGATTCACCGTAAAACCTTCCCGCTCCATTACGGTACGCAGCAAATCTCTTTCGAACCTTTGCTCCATTGTCCCGCCCGCGTATTCCGGATGGGACTTTTCGTTGAATTCATCAAAGTCCGACGGCATTTCTGACGCCCTGCCCGAGTCAAGATCGTAAATACTCAGATCAACTGCGCAGCCGCGGTTGTGGCGCGACCCGAACTGAGGATCTGCCACGTAAGGCCTCTCAGCCTCTGTAACCACCTCCCAAAAAAGCTCTGTTACCGAAAACGGTCTGTACCCATCGAAGATAAGAAGACCACGGGATTTTGAACGAAGTGTTTCACTTGCTCGAACAAGAGCGTGCGCCGCAACCGGCTGAAGGAATGCCCTCGCGTGTTTATAGACGGGACGCCCGACGAAATTATCTTTTCGGGCGTATCTGATATCCAATTTAATTGTTGAATCCAAAGAGATAAGTTCGAGCAAATTAATTATCCGGTTTTGGTTTGATCTTCAGCGGTGGCGGTGCGTTGGGATCCGTCTTCGCCTCCGGATCTTCGATGAACTCAGTGTCGTCATCCAGAATCACGACTTCAGTACCGTACTTCTGATAGTCCTTAAACTCGATGAAGTTCTTCGATTCATACGACCTTTTCGGCTCCCTAAATGTCAATCGTACGTCAGAAGAGATCGGTAAGAGGTAATCCTCTTCGCTTATATTGACCCAATCATAGTCAATAACCCGGCTTGCCGCGGTCACGGGAAAACCTATCGGAATTTGGGTCGCCTTAGAGTCGAGACGTATTACCCGGGCTTTCACTCTGTCGATCCAGATTCGCCCTGACATCCCGCTTATCGTTGAATCAGCCACATAACCGTAAGAGGTGATCTGCTGCCTGGCCTTTTCGCGGTCAATCGAGAAGTCGAACACGAGCGTCTTGCGATTCCTCAACAAGTCGGTATCGACAAATTCGAACCGTGTCATGCTGCCCGGTTTAAAGACAGTGGCGAGAACGGTTACAAACTCTCCGGTCGAACTGGTTCCGCCTGCTTCGCTATAACTGGACTTCTGCCCAGGCGAGGCGTTCTGGACCCCATTTTTTGAAAGAAGGCGGTATTCTTCCCTTCCATCGGCGCGATAACTCACTGCGACGATTAGGCGGTCAAGCCCCCTGAAATTGTTTGTTCCGGCGACTGACAACGAGCGCCTGATCCTCTGCTTAACAACAAAATCGGGCATTTCATCCAGCGAAGCGAGCGTATTGGCTCTTGCCTTTTCAAGCAATGACTTTGCTTCTGCGGAACTTGGCCTTTTTGCTGACGATGGATCTTTCCGTCTTCGATTAGCTTCTTCTATCGCACGGAGAAGGTCGTCATCGTTTCCCGTTTTGGACTTCGTAAGTGACCTCAAACCCCGGTTAAATTCAAAGCCGATACCTCTCGACCTTACCGCTTGCACGAGCTCGGGCAGTTTTCGTGGGGCCCTTTCGATTTCATAAAGAAACCGCACGTATTCCTGCTGTGTTAACGGAATGGCAGTTACTCCCTGTCCATAAACAAAACTGCCGCAAAGTAGAATGATCAATAACAACTTCTTCATCGTTCAAATAGATGCGGTCGAGCCGCTCTCCGTTCGCCTTAACACAAAAAAAACGCAGGACCGCATTTTGCAACCCTGCGAAATATCCCAAACCAAATGGAATGAGTCAAGCGACTAGTTCAACCAGTCGTCTCCTTCGTAATTAAGCTTTATATCGTTCGTCACCCATTCCTGCGCGGCAGGAATAACGATTTCTTGCCATTTATCGATATCCTTCCCAATCGATAAAGCTGCTTTCGGTTTTGCCGGATCCCGTTCCACCCGAATTACGTGCGACTCGATAGAGATCAGCTCCTTTTTGCCGTCGAAAAGTGTAAGCAAGATCTCCTGACCGACCGGCGGAAGAACCTCTAATTCAACAAGAGCGCTGTTACTACTGAGATTGTGCGTACTTCCATACACCGTGATCG
>JABDKD010000104.1 GCA_013003215.1 Pyrinomonadaceae bacterium | reverse complement strand
CTTCCGAGTGTACATGTGGCGCCTTAGATTGGACATCTCGAAGGTGTGGCAGCATTTAATAGGTAAAGGATTTCGCGGAAACAGTTGACCTGCTTCACATTGTTGGTCCAGGGTCGCCTGAAGTTGGTGCTTCTTCTGGTGTTGCGGAATAGGATCAGGTCCCTGACCTCATGACCGCTAAGCCTACTCAATGAACTAACGATGCCCTGGAAAGAGCAGGAAATGGAATGTAAAGCTTTGTTGGCGCCTTCCGCCCGTTACACGGGCTAAATCTTTATTGGTTGATTTTGACCCGTAGCTTGGCCGAAACGACCCTTGCTACGGGCTACACGCTTTCGCCTTCTACGAGGGCTTCGTCACCAGCTGCTACCGCGGACGGTTCACATTCCGATCCGTTCGATCCGCGTAAATCCGCGGCGAAATCACCTGTCGCCCGTCGCGACTGCTACACACTCACGACCTCTACGAGGGCTTTAGTAGCCATCGGATACCAGCAACGGTTCACATCCCGAATCCGTATAAATGCGTAGCTAACTTCTTCTCATACATTTCCGGATCCGCGCTAAATTCTCATCAAATCCGCGTTAATCCGCGGCAAACTTCTTGTTAAAAATTTCCGGATCTGCACAAATCGCCTCCAAATCGGCGTTAATCCGCGGCGAATAATCTTTTATCCGCGGCACAATTCCGGGGCGGGATCAATCTACTTCCGGGGGATTCTCTCCAAAAACGGCCGGGACCCAATTCTGGCTCGAGATATCCGGCCTCGTGTAACCGGAATCCTCTTGTCGTTGCGGGATTTCAATTGGCCCGGGTGTCAGGTCTTCGTAGGGAATAAGGCTCAGAAGGTGCGTGATGCAATTCAGACGGGCGTGCTCCTTTACGTCCGCGCCCACGACGTACCAGGGCGCTTGTTGAATGCTCGTATACATAAACATATCGTCCTTCGCGCGTGAATAATCCACCCACTTAGAGCGCGACTGTAAGTCCATAGGGCTGAGTTTCCAACGCCTTTTCGGATCCCGGTTTCGCCTCGCAAACCGGCGACCCTGTTCTTCGTCGCTCACCGAGATCCAATACTTGATCAGTATGATCCCCGACCGCACCAGCATCCGTTCAAACTCCGGACACGTCCTTATAAACTCGTGATATTCCTCATCAGTGCAAAACCCCATGACCCGCTCAACACCGGCGCGGTTGTACCAACTGCGGTCAAACAAAACCATCTCACCGGCAGTGGGCAGGTGCTGAACATACCGCTGAAAATACCATTGCTGCCGTTCCTTGTCTGACGGGGTGCCGAGCGCTACGACCCGCGCAATGCGCGGACTCAAACGGCGGGTTATTCGCTTTATAACGCCGCCTTTTCCGGCCGCATCCCGTCCTTCAAAAATGACGCATACCTTTAGCCCCTGGTCTTTGATCCAGTACTGGAGTTTGACCAGTTCCTCCTGAAGGTGTTTAAGTTCTTTCTCGTAATACTTCTGTTTTATTTTTCCGTTTTTTCGGTAGAGATTCTTCTTGTGGTTTGCCATATGTGAGTGCCTGGAAAGGATATTCTACCTTTCAATTATTCACGGATCAGGAAGATTCACAAGACACGAACTGTCCGGGGATTTAGATTTGGCTAGCCGCTGACTTCTGATAACTCGTAGTTATATTTTTTGAAGCGGTGTCGCGGAGCGGGTCTAGCCCCGGGCTCCTTGACCGCCGAATATTGTTTTGGCAGGTAGACAAACCCGTTAACAGCCTCAAACAAGAACAACGCGGATTACCTACTGTGTGTTAAATTGAGCCGTTACATTAATTACAAAAGAACAAGGTAACCGAATATGTTAAATCGAATATTACTGATAGTTGCGATATCTGCATTTATGACCACAGCCTGTCTGGATTCGGGGGAGACTCCCACAAAGGACGGCCCTTCCGAAAACAAGGCCGAAGCGGAAGCCAAAACCGGCGATGATCCGGTCGATAAGGTTCAAGCCTCCGACGCAGGAATTTGCGGTAACGAGTTTTATCCGATCGACACTTCCGTCGAACGGAAATACAAGGAAACGGGAGATGTCTCCGCCAAGTACGAGCTTTCGCAAGAAACGACCGGTGAAGATTCGTTTTCGGAGGTGCGAGAATTTGAGTCTGGAATGAAAATCACTGTTAACTGGCTCTGCACCGAAGATGGTCTCCGAACGGCGGAGTTTAACAGTTCAGCCGATTTTTCGAAGGGCGCGTTCAAGATGGCAACACTCGAGAGTTCCGGCGTGACCTTGCCGAAAGAATGGGCTGAGGGCAAAAAATGGCAGGCGGTTTATAAGGTCAAGGGAGAATTGTCCGCCGGCCCTGTGAAAGGTTCTGCCGATGGTACTGTGACCGTGAACAGCAAAATCGTTTCATTGAAAGATAGTGTAAAGGTCGCCGGAGGCGAGTTTGAAGCGGCGAGGGTGGATGTTGAAATCAAGATGGACTTGTCCATGCGGGGCCGGAAGATTCCGTCCCGACCGATGAAGATGTCGAACTGGTATTCGAAAGACGTCGGGCTGGTCAAACAAACCGCTTCGACCCAGTTCGGAAAAACGGGAATCGAATACACGGGTAAGAAGTAAAAGGCGTTTTGCTTTGGGAGTTCCCAGCTATTCTCCGGAAATCATTCGAAGACCAGTCACACAAGAAGATAACGGAAATCGTAACTGACAAATGACTGCTGATCAATGATTGTTGGTGCCGCGATTCGGGATCGAATACCTCATAACTTTTCTTGTACTGTACGTCATGGACAAACACAGGCCATCAATTACAATCACAAGCATGCAAACAATTAAATGCTTCGTGCTGATCCTTTTCCTGGGCTGTTCAACCGTCGCTTTCGCACAGATCAAACTCCCTTCCTTCTTCAGTGACCAAATGGTTCTACAGCAAAATGAGGAAGTCGCAATTTGGGGATCTGACAAACCGGAAAGCAAGATAAGTGTAAAGGGAAGCTGGGGCGCGGAATCAGACGCCTCGGCAGATGGGAATGGCCGATGGAAACTAAAGCTGAAGACCCCGGCTTTTGGAGGCCCGTACACGCTTACCATAAAAGGATCCAATGAGGTGGTGCTTACCAATGTGATGATCGGCGAGGTTTGGCTGGCTTCCGGTCAGTCAAATATGGAAATGCCCGTCAAAGGCTATAGAAATGAACCGATAAATGACAGTATCGAAACAATCTTGAACTCCGGGAACAGCCAAATTCGTCTGTTTACAGTCAGAAGAAATGGAAGCTTGACACCCCTCGACGATGTTAGGGGGAAATGGTCAGAGGCCTCGCCCGCAACGGTCAAGGAATTTAGTGCTACCGCCTACTTTTTTGGAAGAAAGCTCAACAAATTGTTAAACGTGCCGGTTGGTCTCATTCATACATCGTGGGGCGGGACCAAGGCCGAAGCCTGGACGCCTAAAGAGTCGCTTGCAGATTTCCCGTCAATTCAGATCCCCGAAAAACTTCCAGTTCCGGGGCAGGAGGGACCAGTTTACACGGCGACCTTGCTTTATAACGCCATGATCCACCCGTTGATCGGTTACAGGATCAAAGGAGTCATCTGGTACCAAGGAGAATCCGACGCGGGCGAACCTGAACAGTACAGTCGGCTTTTCCCGACCATGATCCGATCGTGGAGGGAGCAATGGAAACAAGGGGACTTCCCCTTCTACTTTGTCCAGATTGCGCCATTCGAATATGGTCGAGGCAATGCGGGCTTTTTGAGAGAGTCGCAACTGAAAACCATGCAGACAGTCGAGAAAACAGGCATGGCGGTAACCATGGATATCGGGGATTGTAAGAGCGTCCACCCCCGGGAAAAGAGACTTGTCGGAAATAGGCTGGCATATTGGGCATTGTCGAAAGACTACGGTTTTGAAGGGATCGCTTTCAGCGGGCCCGTCTTCAAGGAAATCGGCGAAATCAAGGAAGGGAAGATCAAAGTCTTCTTTGATCACAGTGGGAACGGGCTTTCGAGTTTTGGAAAAGAATTAGTCGGATTTGAAGTTGCCGGAGAAGACAAGGTTTTTCATCCGGCGAAAGCAAGAATCAATCGTGACAGGTCCATTACCGTCAGTTCGGATGAAGTCTTGAAGCCGGTTGCGGTCAGATACACCTTTAATAACTGCACAAAAGGAACCTTGTTCAATACGGAGGGACTACCCGCCTCATCTTTCCGGACGGATACCTGGGACAAATGAAATTGCGGACGCCTGAAAGATCTATTCAGTATCCTTGAGACCGACAGGCGTCCATAGATTCTTGTACGCCACCCCTCGTCCCTAAGCGTCAGCGCCATCCCCAGCCGCAGGCGTCACCCCTAAGCGAAGCGCCACCCCCAGCCGCAGGCGTCACCCCTAAGCGAAGCGCCACCCCCAGCCGCAGGCGTCACCCC
>JABDKD010000088.1 GCA_013003215.1 Pyrinomonadaceae bacterium | reverse complement strand
GTATACGATGGCGATCAGAAGTAGGACCACGCCGATGGGGGTAAAATCGAAAAGCTGAAAGGGTTCCAACCCTCTTTCTTCAAGGACACTCCCGGCGAGGATGTTGGGCGGTGTACCGACAAGAGTTGTCGTACCTCCAACGATCGCTCCAAATGATAATGGCATGAAGACTTTGGAAGGATGAAATCCCGCTCGCCGAGCCAGGCTTGCGACTGCCGGCATAAGGACGGCGGTCGCAGCGATGTTATTCATGAAGGCGGAAAGAACTCCCGCGGTGACCATCATCGTGATCAGCAAAGCGGTTTCACGTCCACCGACAATTTTGTGGATGTAGGCCGCGGCGACATCGGCAACTCCGGCATTCATCAAGGCGGCGCTGACGATGAATATCGCGAGCATCGTAATGACCGCTGAAGATGCAAATCCTGTAAAAGCCTGGTCTGCAGCGATATAGCCGGTGAAGATCAGCACTACAAGACCAAGGAAAGCGGTCAGGTCGATCGGCAGCTTCTCGGTTAAGAAGAGCACCACCATAGCTAGCAGCACTATCAACAGAAATGCTATTTCGAGGGTCATAATTATATCGTTTCAACAGCCTGATCAATCCCTCTGCTGAAGGCAATCGCTTAGTATCCGCCCAAATTGCAGGCAATCATGAAATGAATTATAAAGGGGAACCGGTGCCAGGCGAATCACATCGGGCTCCCGCCAGTCGGCAATAACACCTTTTTCAGTAATTGCTTCGAAAAGGGACCGGTCAGAATCCTTAACCCGAATTGAAAGCTGGCAGCCTCTTTGTCCGGGGTCGCCGGGAGTAATAATTGAGATCCTATCGTCGTTGATCTCCTCGAGTACCTGCTCGAGAAAGCCTGTTAGCTTTGCTGATTTGTCAGCGAGCGCTTTCATACCGGCCTCGTAAAAAATCTCCAGCGACGCACGCAAAGCGGCCATCTGAAATATCGGCGGGTTCGAAAGTTGCCAGCCTTCCGCCCCCTTCATTGGCACGAAATCCGGTCCCATCAAAAACCTGGTTTCTTTTTCATGACCCCACCAACCGGCAAATCGCGGGAGATCAAAGCTCTCCGAATGGTCTTCGTGCACGAAAATGCCGGCTACTCCTCCAGGCCCCGAGTTCAAGTATTTGTACGAGCACCATGCTGCAAAATCAACGTTCCAATCATGAAGGGATAGTTCGACATTTCCCGCCGCGTGCGCAAGATCGAATCCGACTACTGCCCCTGCCTTGTGTCCGGCCTCTGTTATCGCTTTCATATCGAAAAGCTGACCGGTGTAATAATTGACTCCGCCGAGCATGATCAAAGCAAGAGAATCTCCATGTTTCTCGATCTCTAACAAGATGTCTTCTGTCCTGAGGCAGGTTTCGCCATCGCGCGGTGACAACTCGACCAAGGCGGCGGAAGAGCTGAGGCCTGAGGTCTGAGGTCTCAGTGCTGAGGTCTGAGTGCTGAGGTCTGAGGTCTGAGTGCTGAGGTCAGGGAACACCGTGTCCCCGCGTCCCTTATTCCTGTGAAAGGAAATTTGTGACACAACGGCGTACCGGTCCGAAGGAAACGCGTCCTTCTCGATCATGATCTTGTATCGGGTTTTGTCGGGACGGTAAAAAGTGACCATCAAAAGGTGTAGGTTTACCGTGAGCGAATTCATGACAACGGTTTCAATCGGTTTCGCCCCGATAACCGCAGCCATCTGTTCTGTCAAAAACTCATGGTAAGGCATCCACGGATTCTTTGCGTGAAAATGTCCCTCAACGCCGAGGTTCTTCCAGTCCTCGAGCTCCTGTTCGATGTAGGCCGCTGCAGATTTGGGTTGAAGGCCGAGCGAATTGCCGGTCATATAGACTACATCCTCGCCATTTTCTTGTTTGGGCATATGGAACCGATCACGGTAATCCCGTAGGGGGTCCTCGTCATCCAGGCTCACGGCCATAGCATTGAGTTCTTGCATACTCATGAATGCTCATTCTCTACAATTGTTCGGATTGAATCAATGCAGCGCAAATTTTTGCGGTGTTGACGTTCATCATTCGGGTCCCGAAGCCAATTTGTGCAGCTTTCCGGGGAACAAACAAAACCGCGATAAAGATAATTAATACGATGCGGTATTTATGCTTTTGGAGGGAATTATGGGAGACGGTACTGAACCGGGGGACGGAACATTTAGCTTTTATACGGGTGAGAACATGCTTTTACGGGGAGAACCGGGCATCGTAAAGCAGGCACTGAGAGATATTGGTCTGGAAATCAATGACTTCGACATTACAGTCACGGGTATCTACGCCAGGCCCAGGCCGATTGGCTTTGATTTTTATTCGACAAAGACTGACGAGTTGATAAAGGTCGCAGAAGCCAATGAGAAATTCAACAAAGACGACCGTAAAAAGTTGTCAGGCAAGTTTGTCGCGATGATGTCAAAGGGTGAAAGCTTCAGGCAGATAGGTGGAGGTCCCGCTCTTCACATGATCGTGGCTCGAAACGGCTACTGCAATGTTCACATCGACACGGCCGGGTTCGTAACTCCATGCGGCTACGACTTCAACAGTGCGTTGACGCACGGATACTTTGATCTTGCCACCGATCTATTGCCAGGTGCATTCCTGACATTTGGAGAATCAGGAGTCGCCGGTTTGATGGTAGCGCCAATGAAAGGAGTTGACGGGAAAACACGCATGGTTTTCGGAATAGGTGGCCGCTGGAAGTAGGTTTATTCAAATCGGCTCTTTTCCAGTCCGAGCCATTCGAGGGCGGTTCCGTGTAATAGTCGGGCAGTCTTGTTCTCATCATAACCCATTGACTCTATTAGTTTTCCGGGCGATAGTTCGCCAAGTGGAAACGGGTAATCAGTACCAAGCGCAATCTTATCTTCACCCGCAAGATTCACTAGAAAATCGAACATCGCGGGTTCATGAACAAGTGAATCAAAGTAGATCTGTTCAAGATACTTTCTTGGGTTGACCGCATTCTCAACGGCGACGAGATCGGGTCTCACGTGAAAACCATGCTCGATACGGCCAAGTGTCGCCGGAAAAGAACCGCCGCCATGGGCAAACGCTATCTTCAGTTCAGGAAGGGACTCAAGTATACCGGAAAAGATCAACGAGCAGATCGCACGAGAGGTCTCAGCGGGCATGCCGACAAGCCAGGGCAGCCAATATTTCTTCATGTCGTTTTCACCCATCATTTCCCACGGATGAACAAATACCGATAAGTCGAGCTCGTTGCATGCTGTGAATACATCGAAGAATTCTCGCTCCCCAAGGTTCTTTTGATTCACGTTGGAACCGATCTGGACTCCTTCAAGGCCGATCTCTTTACACCGTTCGAGTTCCTTTACCGCAAGCTTAGGATCCTGCATAGGAATCGTTCCAAGGCCTATGAATCTTTTTGGGTGCTTCCCGACGATCTCGGCAATTCCATCGTTTAGGATCTTTGAGATCTCGAGCCCGTGTGCGGGCTCCGTCCAATAGCTGAACATTACAGGGACTGTAGAGAGTACCTGTACATCTACGCCCGACTCATCGGACTCGCGCATCCGGACATCAGGATCCCAGCAGTTTGACTCGATCTCACGAAAAAAATGACCGTCGTCGCGCATCATCTTCGCGCATCTGTGTTTGTGGTGGTCCAGTGTTATGAACCCACCGTAGCCGAAACGCTTTTTCCAGTCAGGGATCTGTTCGGGAAGTATATGGGTGTGGATGTCAATCTTAAGCATCGCGGTGATTATAGCTGATCACATCATTAAAATCAGTACCGTCGGAGTAAGCCGATGGCAGTCATCTCCGTGTGCGTGAGCGCGCGGTCCCACTAAGTGCAATGAGGCTCGGTCAGTACCGTCGGAGTAAGCCGATGGCAGTCGCCTACGCGTGCGTGAGCGCGCGGCCGAAGATAATAATGAAGCGGCTATCAGTACCGTCGGCGTTAGCCAATGGCTGTCACCTCCGCAGTGCGTGAGCGCGCGGCAATCCAAGTATTATTCGAGAGCAACCATCAGTAACGACGGAACGAGTTGAGCGATGGTGTCATGTTGTTCAATGAGTACCGCCGGCGTGAGCCGGTGGCTATCAGAACTGCTTACGTAAGCGAGCAGCAACGAATATCAGTCCAGGTCGGGCCCCTGTCCATTGAGGACGTAATCGACTGCATTGTCAACATCTTCTTCAGTCCAGAGCCTCTTCTTACTTCCCCTCGCTGCCCAGGGACTGTGTTTTCGGTTCCAGAGTCCAAGTTCTCTCATCTTTCTCGTGGCGTATGCCTTTAATGCGTTCAGGGCCGCGCCAGGGCTTTTATCGCCGATATTTACGACCACATGTACATGATTAGTCCTTGCGGCTTTTGCGATCAAGTGCCACTTTCGGAGGATACAAGTTTCTGTGACCGCATCGTTTACGGCTTTTCGTCTTAGACGGTTTAGTTTGACGGGAGAGCTCTTCAATTGGCTTTGTCTCATGCGTTCCCACTCGGGGTGAACTGGATAAAAAGGGTCACCGTAGACGTTGTTGTTCCTGTCAGTTGAGCCCCTAGAATCGCCATGAAGCCAGGTCCCGTAGGTGCGAAAGGAAATGAGGTATGCCAAGGGAACCCCGGTGGTGTTCCATTCTTTTCTGAAGTACATAGGTTTTGGTGAGGAAAAACATAAATGAATAGGGCCATCGCCTGACGGCGGCGGTACTGACAAGCCATCGCCTGACGGCGACGGTACTGATAAGCCATCGCCTGACGGCGACGGTACTGATAGCCATCGCTTGACGGCGACGGTACTGATAGCCATCGTCTGACGGCGACGGTACTGATTGCCATCGCCTGACGGCGGAGGTACTGATTAACTTACCACGGGCGGCGGTTCCATTACCGCGCTGCAGTGATCACATGTGCGAAGGGACTCATCGCCGTAGAATCTTTCGAATACACCCTGGAACTGGGTCGTGATGTCGGTGAGAGTGAAATACTCCTCATAGAGCTTTTCGTTGCAGTTCTCGCAAAACCACATCAGGCCGTCTTTCTCGTCGTCACGCCGTTGGCGTTCGATCACAAGTCCGACAGTGTTCTCACCACGAACAGGATTGTGGGGAACCATTGGAGGGAGCAAAAAGATCTCACCTTCCCGGATTGGGACATCGACGGCTTTTCCGTCTTCCTGGATCTTGACGGTTATGTCTCCTTCGAGCTGATAGAAGAACTCTTCGCCTTCGTCGTAATGGTAGTCTTTTCTTGAATTAGGGCCGCCAACGACCATTATGATGAACTCGGTATCTTCATAGACACACATATTGCCAACAGGAGGTTTAAGGAGGTCCCGGTTTTCGTCGATCCAGGCTTTGAAGTTAAACGGTCTCTTGATCATAGTTATTAGATTTTACAGAGATAAAGGGGATAAAAGGGATTGGGGTTCCGCGAGTTCCCAATTACCCAAGTGCCCAATTACTTTTCAAGCTGCAGCTACTCACAACGGATAATCGAAATCCCATTCATCACTTTTATCCCTGTCAAGTCAGTCGTTTGGACATAAAAATATCAGGTTTTCCAATTCCGTTTGCGTCCGGAAGCACACCTACGATCGCGTATCCTCGCTTTTTGTAAAACTCGAACGGGTGACCGCCAATGTTCTGAATGAACCGGAGCTTATCAAGTGGGTCAGGGTACAATTCATCGCCGCCGATGCTGGTTCGGTAGTTCTCGTCGTCTGTTCCCAGGAAGACGTTGAGGCCCCCACGGATTTTGACTTCGGATTCGAAGTCCCCTAGTAGTCCGCTGCCTATACCTTGCTTTTTGTGTTCCCGATCGACTACAAGAACCTCAAGTTCCCAAGTTGTATTCTCGTAGAGCGGGGCGCCTGCCGCCCATCCGACAATGTTATTGTCTTTGTCCAACGCGATTCGGCTGATCTTCTTTTCGCCAAGTGAATCACGGACCTCCCGGAGACACTCCTCATCCGTGCTCCAACCGACCGTTCCGGTATCGGAGAAACCGTCCTTGAGAAGTTCGGCTACTTGATCAATGTGTTCTTTGTCGTCTGTCAGGTCTACTATCTGCATACTTTAGTAAATAGTGAATCGTTAAAAGTAAATAGTGAATCGTTAACGATTATGCGCAAAGAGTAAAGAGATCGTTATTGACTGACTTAGAATCGGGCAGTTAATCAGTTGGCCGAAAGAATAAACAGTGAGTACAGGTCCCTACTATTCACGATTAACTATTTTCTATTCACTAATCCATAGTTGCGATTACTTTTAACTCGATAGCAATAGGCGTCGGAAGACTACTTATTTCCACCGTAGTACGGCACGGCTGATTGTCCGCAAAGTACTCAGCATAAAGCTGGTTATAGGTTTTGAAGTCGTCCTTCATATTGGTTAGGAACACCGTTACGTCGACGATGTTCGCCCAACTTGAACCCGACGATTCTACTATTGTTCTAACGTTCTTAAATACTGAATGACATTGCGCTTCAATGTCATACGAGAGGATCTCGCCCGCATCGTTTAGTTCAACTCCCGGGATTTCTTTTGTGCCCTTTTCCCTGGGACCGACGCCCGATAGAAACAAAAGGTTTCCGACACGACGAGCGTGCGGGTAAAGCCCTACCGGTTCCGGAGCGTCGTCTGCGGTTATCTTATTCATACATGATGTATCTGAAGAGTCTTACCCACGAAATACACGAAAAACACGAAATATGATGACCCGGAAAACCTTAGTTATCTAGAGCAAACCAAACTTCAATATGCATTCCTCTTTAGCGTATTTCGTGTGTTTCGTGGGTGAATCTCTCAGCTTTTTCTTTCGCCTTCATAAACCGCATGAGCACATTCGACGAAGAGATCCAGGTAATAACCTCTCGCTTCTTCCCCCATTACATTCTTTCCTTCTTTTTCGGCGATAAACTTCATCAGTTCAAACGCCACCTCTTCGCCTGTTTCAATCCTTATCGGTTGTGTATCTGCCATAATATTTCATTGACCATTGACCAAAATCTCTAACCAAAATCAGTACCGTCGGCGTGAGCCGATGGCGATCAACTCCGCCTGCGTCAGCGGGCGGTTTAGTCGTCGCTGACGCGACAAAAAAACTTATTGTTCCCTTACAGTGGGCTGCGCGCTTCGCGCTCACCCACGGCGAGAACCATCCTGTCGCTACGCGACGGTTAAGGATCTCACAACTCAAAACCCAAAACCCAAAACTGCCTCAATAGGCGATACAAACATTCTTCTCTTCAGTAAAGAACCGGAGCGCTTCAAAGCCGCCTTCACGTCCCATTCCCGAATCCTTTACACCACCAAACGGCGTCCTTAAGTCACGGTTCATCCAGGTGTTTACCCATACGATTCCGGCCTCGAGGTTTTCCGCCACTCGATGAGCGCGTTTCAAATCGGAAGTCCAAACGGTCGAAGACAGCCCATATCTGACACTGTTCGCGTAAGACAGAACCTCTTCCTCTTCATCGAATGGCTGGATCGTTACGACCGGACCGAATATCTCCTCTTGATTGGTTCTGCAGTCATGCTCAAGACCCTCAATCACAGTGGGTTCAACGAAGTAACCGTTCGAACAGCGACCATTCACATCGGCGCGTTTTCCACCAGTCAAAACTGTGCCGCCCTCTTCTTTGGCCAGTTCGACATATGACAGAACCTTTTCCATATGCGGTTCAGATACAACTGCACCTACATTTGTACCGGTCTCCAGCGGGTCACCGATCTTTAAGCCTTTGACACGTTCCACGAATTCACCGCAGAACTGTTCTATCAGCGGCCGCTCGACAAAAATCCTCGAACCGCACAGACAAATCTGTCCCTGGTTCGCGAATGAAGATCTGACTGTCGTCTCCAACATCTCGTCGAAGTCGCAATCGGCGAAAATGATGTTCGGGTTCTTACCACCGAGCTCCAGCGACAACTTCTTGAACTTCGGAGCCGCCTCCCGCGCGATCCATTCGCCGGTCGCGGTTCCGCCAGTGAACGAGATGGCTTTCACTCCAGGATGTTTTACGATCTCCGCGCCTGCATTGGGCCCGGTACCGTGGACGATGTTCAATACTCCCGCCGGCAGTCCCGCTTCGATACAGATCTCAGAAAGCAGGAACGCGGTCATCGGGGTAACCTCGGATGGCTTTGCAACGACACAGTTACCTGCCGCCAACGCCGGGGAAATCTTCCAGGTAAAAAGGTAGAGCGGAAGGTTCCACGGAGAAATGCAACCGACAACGCCGATCGGCTGCCGCAACGTGTAATTGATCGAAGAACCCGCGGAACTGTGCGATTCTGAAGCAAAATGTATCGCCGCGGTCGCGTAAAACTTGAAGTTTGAGACTGCCCTTGGAATATCAACAGATCTTGCTAACGAAAGTGGCTTACCATTATCGATACATTCCGCTCGGGCAAGGTCTTCGAGGTTTTCCTCGATTATGCGAGAGACTCGCATGAGGATCTCATATCTTTCTTCCGGAGAGGTCCGAGACCACGAAGGAAATGCTTTCCCGGCCGCATTTACCGCCAGGGCTACATCTTCGATACCGGAATCCGGGATCATCGAGTAAGGTTCACCAATCGAAGGATCGATGTTTTCGAAGTATTCTCCTGATGCAGGCGAAACGAGTTCGCCGCCAACGTAATTCAATAGTTTTTGCACTTTGGAAAGTATATCCGATGTGTTGAAAGTGCGAAACTTTCACCAGGTTTGAAACGGCAAAAAAGCCGCATAACCAACAGGTCATGCGGCTTGATCAAAATAATTGACAGAGAAACTATAACTTGGCGTAGGTCAGGCCGGTCTGTCCTTGATACTTACCTCCGCGGTCTTCATAGGATGTTGCGCAATCTTCATCTGACTCAAAGAATAGTATCTGACCGATACCCTCATTGATGTAGACACGCAACGGCAAGTTTGCAAGATTCGCGATCTCAACCACGAGTCTCCCGGTCCAACCGGCTTCGAGGGGTGTGGTGTTTACAAGTAATCCCGCTCGTGCGTATGTCGATTTTCCAAGCGCTACTCCCGTTACGTTACGCGGCATCTTGAAAGTCTCAACTGTTACTCCCAGGCCATAATGATGTGGTGGCAAAAGATAGTATTTGGCCCCGTCATCGGCGGTCCGGACCTCTGGCTCAATCAAGGAATCTTTGTCGAAGTTCTTCGGGTCGATCTCAGAACCATAGACGGACGAAAATATGCGAAATCCGTCGTCTGCAAGACGCATGTCGTATCCGTAACTTGAAAGTCCGGCTGAAATGATCCTCGATCCGTTGGACTCCCGCACAAGTTTCGGCAGGAAGGGAGAGATCATTTCGTGTTCTTCAGCCATCTGCCGAAGCCATATATCTGATTTGATGGTCATAGAAAACCTGAACGCTGTTTGGAATAAGGCGATAATTTATCACCTTAAGGACCCAAAATCCAAAGCGCAGGTTACTCTGCGGGCTTCTCGGAATCGAGGATTTTAAGTGAACCGTCGCCAACGGTGAAGGCCAGGGGGGCTCCGCCGCTTCCGGCGATCGCATTCATTAGAGTATTAGAAAACTCTGTCCTTGGACGTGGCGAGAGGTTTTCGTAGGAATTTGTTATCTTGCCGGTTCGCAAAACCTGCGCATAGAGGTCCGCGTTCAGGTTTTTGGGAAGACGAAGACTCAGGTCGCCGCGGTTTAGTTGAATCTGGGCGTCACGGCCGCGCCAACTCCGGGTCGCGATCGTAACATCCATGCTCCCACTGCCAACCGTGACTCGTATGCTTCCTCCGATCAGCCTCAATACCGCATCTGATTGCAGGAAATTGACCTGCATGAACCCTTCGACGTTTTTTAACTCAAGATTACCAACACCGCCATCGATCCTAAGGTCGCTGTAGTAAGGAACTTTGAGCTAGTAGTCAATTTTGAAAGGGTTCTTACGAAGCTTTTTGGGAAACTTTTTGTCGATCTTTTTGATCGATTTCTTATCGTGGGGCCCAATGCTAAAAATCCTATAGCTCGTGACATCTTCAGTCACCGCAAACCCCGTCACATTCGCCAGTCTTGCGGCATCCTGCTCGTTGTGGGCGCGTACTTGGATCTCGGCTTCAATTTCAATCCTGTTTTTGTCCCAACCCTCGATTGAGACCGCTCCGTGCGGCGCCCCGACTATTACGATTGTTCCACCGGGGCCAAAACCGGCCTTTTTCGACATTGATTTGGTCCTGACAACCTGAAACGCATTCGGATCAACCGTCTTCTGCGCCAAAACGTTGGCAATTGAGATAAATAACAGAAGACACGAAAGAACAAAAAGACGGGCAAATCGTTGAATTTTCATGAGAAAAAAGGGGAAAGCAAAAAAAGGAGTGGACAAAACCGAGGACGTAATTAAATTAGCACATTAGCCCGGATGTTGCATGAAGGGAACGATCCTTGCGGCAAATATGGCAAAGAAGCTCGGGCAAAATCGCAAAAAGCATAGCCGTAGCTATGGTTCGAGTGATTGGGCCAGAGATTCGAAGCCAGATAGGCCGGAAGACCGTTCAGGTACAAATTTTACCGGTCGAAAACCGCTGATTATCCTCGTCACAAATTGAGAACAAATTGCTTCGGCTATTGTTTTACCGTTCTTCATACAATATGCGGGCTAGCGGCGAAGCAGGGAAATGCTGCCCTGTTGATTGGTAACATTTACCGTCGCGCTGCCGGAGCCTACTTTTCCGATCACGCGCCTGCCGGTTCCGACAAACCGCATGCTGGCATTCGAGAACGAACCGAGCGATATACTGCGTGTTGAAGGAGCTGTCGCAACAAGCTTAAACGAGGACTTGAGCGGGATTCGCAGATTCACGTTTCCTTGCATCGAGTAGAAGCGGTAGATTCCGTTGGGCTGGAAAACGCCGTCATAGAAGATGTCACCGATCACATTCTTCGCGGAAACACTTGAAGCACCAATATTGGTCAGTGTGATGTCCCCTTCAGAGGATATATGGGCCCTGACAAGTCCGCCCTGGATGCTGCTTACCTGCAGATTCCCAATGCGCGTTTCGATATCGATCGAAGAACTATAAGGCACATAAACTGCAAAGTTTACATCTCCTACCTCGTTTCTTCCCTTGTTATCCCTCACGACATCAATGACGATGGTTCCGCTCAGATTACGAGGGGTCAGGTTTGCAATAGGCTTCTGCAAAACCGCCGTTATCTGAACAGTTTTTCGATCCCAGCCGCGAACGGTTATCGTTCCTGTTCGGTTGGTTAACTGAAGCCGGACGTTTTTACTTGCCGGATAGGTTCTGGAAAACTTTCGCTGCGCTTCGACGTCAGTTACAGACACGGCAAAAAACGCCGCCAAGGCAAATAAAAAAGCCGTAGCCGTAGCGGCCGACTTCAAATACTTCCGTGTGTATGATGCCAATGTCATTTCTTAAAGTTCCGAGAACTCCCGGAGCAACTCCATCTTTTCGTTGAGAGCAGAATCAAGCATTTCCGTGGAAATCTCATCCTGCGGGTCTTCTTTCAGGAGAAGTGTGTATTGTTTGACTGCCTTATCGATAACATCCATGTTGCGGTCAAACGTCACACGTGTACCGGTATCCCATTCGACCCGGCGCTTCGAAACTCTTTTGGTCCAGTAATCAATCGCCGACTTTCTCTCTTCCAGCCTTCGTTGCGCTTTGTCAGCAGGACTCTCCGCAACTCCCAGCCTTACCAGCACCTTCTCGAATACCGATGGCTCAGCCTCGAAACCGGCAATGGAATCGTCCGGAGCGGCAAAATTCTTATACCCGACAATAGTTACCAGTGAGCTTACAACTGCAATAAGCAGGACCGAAGCAGCAGCCTGGGCCGGTGAGAAGCTAAACGTGCCGGACAAAAAGCCTCGATGCGGCACTTCTTCAGCTGTCTCTTCTTCGACCGGTGGGGTTTCTTCAATTTCTGACTCGATGATGTTATTAATCCTGCACCACAGAGCCTGCGAGTTTGGAGGAATAGAATCTTCGGCAAATGCCTCGTCACAGAATCCAACTATCGAAGCAAAGTCTTCAGCAAGCTTCGAGCATTCCATGCATACTGATAGATGCGTACGAAACGAGCGTGCCTCTCCTTTGGAAAGGTCGCCGTCAACATAGGCACTAATCAATTCTTGACACTTTTCACAGTTCATCACTAAAAACACAAATTACTAAATTAGGATTCTTCGCCAACCCGGTTACAGCATTCTTGGAATCAAACAATAAGATTGCTGCGGGTGGAGTTTGGTTGCCTGATTCAAGGCGCCCCGGCATCCAAACATTCGGGTGAACGCGTACTACCTGATCAGCATTCCCCTCAACTTCAATCTTGCCTTGTGGAGCTGCGACTTCGAGGTTCCAACGGAAATACCCAACATTCTAGCGACCTCTGAGTGCTCAAATCCTTCAACATCATGCAGCACGAAAACCGAACGATAGCCAGGTGGCAGATTTGCTACAGCTTTTTTAAGGTCCATACGGTTCAAAATCGGTGTTTGCTCCTTATAATTTCGATCTATCTTTTTGATCTTTTCGGGCATTTCACCGTCTTCAGTCGTTTTTTCGTTCTTAACGCTTCGCTTTCTGAAGTGCATCAAGACCTGATTAACCGTCAATCGGTGAAACCATGTTGTGAATGCCGAATCTCCACGAAAACTCCCGACCTTCCTAAACAACTGAATGAAAGCTTCCTGCGTGAGGTCTTCAGCCTCGGCAACGCTATTCGTCATTCGCAGGCAAAGACTGTATGCGCGTCGGTGATACTTCGTATAAAGCATCTCAAACGCTTCGAGGTTTCCCTGTGATGCCCACTGAGTGAGATCAAAATCGTGTGTCTCCTCAGTAACAACCTGAGCATCCTTCTCTTTTGCCAAAGTTCGAGGGGCTTTTCCCCTGGCATCTTCCGCACGATCTGCGACGGTAGCATTCAACGCCGAGGTTAAATTCATATCTACTCCTAAATTGCTGTCGGAATTTGATAAATCGTTATTGTCTATGATGTGCGACCTCCACAGAGTAGTTGCCTTGACGGAGCTAATTTTAGCCGCAAACCAGTAAAAGGTAAATGCCAATGCTGAATGGGGATTCGTATTAGCATGTTCACAGTCAAAGTATTTGCCAAACACCGGAGTTTTGGTAGACTCTTTCGCATACGAAAATCCGTCTTGAGGTGTTGTCTTGCTTTCCGTGATTCGAAACTACAAAGCGAACGCGATCGCGTCGTTTCTTGGCTATAAATCCCTTGCAGAAAAGGCCTTCGACCAGGTTGATGAAGAAGAGTTCTTTGTGCAAATTGACGAGGAATCCAACAGCATTGCCGTTCTCGTAAAACATATTTCCGGTAATCAGATCTCGAGGTTTACAGATTTCCTGACGACTGATGGCGAGAAATCGGATAGAAACCGCGATTCGGAGTTTATTACTGGAAACGACGATCGGGAATCATTGATGGCGCGTTGGGAAAAAGGGTGGGAAAACCTTATTTCAACGTTGAACGGCCTCGATGATGGGGATTTTTCAAAAACGGTAATGATCAGGGGTGAAGACCACACTGTTGTGGAGGCAATTAATCGACAGCTCACGCATTATTCGTATCATGTTGGGCAAATTGTTTTTCTCGCCAAGCATCTGAAATCTGCCGATTGGAAAACACTGAGCGTTCCCAGGAATCGATCAAGGGAATTTAATGAGTTTTTGGAACGCAAGAAAAAACGTGGGAAAGAACGGAGCAGTCCGCTGGACGGGCCCGCCGAGTTCTTGTCGAGGGAAGGAGATAAACGGAAATGAAATGTCCCGTATGTAAAGATACCGCTCTTGAAATTCAAGACGTCGCGGGGAGCCTTGTGGCCGGCGTCTGCGGTAATTGTAAAGGGAAATGGATCTCAGTTCAGAGCTATCACTTCTGGCTGGAATCTGTAGGTCCCGAAGAAGTGCAGATTGACTCAGCCTCAAATGAGTCGATCGAGACAAGTGAGAACGCCAAATTATGTCAAACGTGCGAGAGGATCCTTACCAGGTTCAAAATCTCGTTTGACAGCTCATTATTTATAGACCGCTGTAGTTTTTGCCTGGGAATCTGGTTGGATCAAGCGGATTGGGTATACCTGAATCAATGTGACCTGATTCGCGATCTCGA
This sequence comes from Pyrinomonadaceae bacterium, assembly GCA_013003215.1. Lineage (GTDB taxonomy): Bacteria > Acidobacteriota > Blastocatellia > Pyrinomonadales > Pyrinomonadaceae > Aridibacter. The sequence continues at coordinate 19,392 of JABDKD010000088.1, read as the reverse complement.
TAAGATAGCCACCGAAAGCTGGCAACAGAAAGTGCACAAGGATGAACTGAAAAGCGCCGTGTTGCTTGTCTATCAAAACAAATTTGGCAAACAAAAGTTTGACAAGGTAAGAGAGTTTAAGAAATGGGTGTTCGAACAGGATGGTCGTGAAGAAATCCTTTCGTTTTTGCGGGATACAAATCCGCTGCATATGTGATTTGATCTTGAACAATATTAGGCCGCCGCAGGATATGCGGCGGCCTTTGTTGTTTACCAGACCGGCCTTCGATGAACCGGATAGCGTTTCACCCTACCGTTCGAGTACTTCACGATCTTGAATCTAACTCGATACTTGACCCCATTGCGATACACGGTCTTCGTCTTAAATCTAACTCTGACCGGATAAACGTGGTTGATCTTTTTGCTTTTGACAAGCTTTACCTTGTGACGTCCATTAGGAAAGATCTTGTGCTTGTAAGTGTTCTTATACTTTCCGCGCCACGTTTGAACGATGCGGGTCGTGTAGTAGATGTAAACACCGCGCCGGTTGTAGTGGCCGTTATAGAGGTTCACATTGCGGAAGCGCTTCTTTTTCTTTTTGAATTTCTTGTAGGTCTTTTTGTTGACCTTGGGTTTGTATTTTGCCGGGGCGGCGTGGATCGACATCGCTCCTACTGAGAGAGCGAAGATTGCAGTGATTATTGTGATTAGTTTCTTCATATTTAACTCCTTGAAGAATCCCTGGATAGGGTTATTTGGTAGGGAAGAGGACTTCGTATCGGGGATGATACGAACAACAATTAGACTCATAAGTATTTCTAATAGTTGCCACAATTTATTCTTATGTCAATTTCGGCCTGAATCCATAAAAAGTGTAAAAGCGAAAATCAAAGCGCTGTGGTAATCTGTTATGCATTTAAATTTCTTATGAAATCCTCAAATATTTCAATTCTAGGCTCAACCGGTTCAATCGGTAGGAACACACTAAAAGTTGTGGAACATTTGGGTGGAATCAATGTAAAAGCTTTGGCTGCAGGGTCGAATGCCGATGAACTGTATTCCCAGGTGAAGAAGTTTCGTCCCGAACTGGTTTCATGTATAGATGATGCCAGCGCTTCAAAGCTTGAAGCGCTTTTTTCATCTAACGGAGCTTCTTCCACCGATCTTCCCCGTATTTTGGTGGGCGATGAAGGACTTAACGAGGTTGCGACTTTTGAAGGTGTAGATACTGTCGTTTCGGCAACGGTCGGAGCCGTCGGTTTTGTTCCGACCCTGAAAGCGATTGAAAAAGGCAGACGAATCGCGCTGGCGAACAAAGAAACGCTTGTAATTGCAGGAGAATTGATGACCAGGGCCGCAGCTGAGAACTCAGCAGAACTGCTGCCTGTAGACTCGGAACATAATGCGTTACATCAGTGTCTGCGTGGAGAGAGCCCGAAAGAAGTACGAAGACTGATACTGACTGCGTCCGGTGGGCCTTTTAGGACCAAATCGCTAGAAGAAATCCGGAACGCCACCGTGGAGGAAGCACTTGATCATCCGACCTGGGATATGGGTGACAAGATTTCAATCGATTCTGCAACCCTTATGAACAAGGGACTTGAGGTTATCGAGGCACACTGGCTTTTTGGTTTTGACGGGGACAGGATCGGGGTCGTGGTGCATCCTCAGTCGGTCGTCCATTCCATGGTCGAGTATGTTGATGGTTCGATAATCGCGCAGTTGGGTGTGACGGATATGCGTCACGCAATTCAGTATGCACTGACCTACCCCGAGAGGCTTGTGAATTGTCTCCCTCCGCTCGATTTCACGGAAGTCTCAAAGCTGACATTTGAGGAACCGGATCTTGAGAGGTTTCCAAATCTCAAGCTCGCGTTTGACGCCCTCGAGCGTGGCGGTACTGTTCCTGCGGTTTTGAACGCTTCAAATGAAGTTGCGGTTCAGGCCTTTCTGGACGGAAAAATTCCGCTGCATTCAATTGCCGCGATCAACAAATTACTTATCGAAAATCACATACCCGAGCAAATTGAAAGCCTTGAAACAGTTCTTGCTGCTGATGCCGAAGCACGTGCGATTGCTGCCGATCAAGTCAGGGCCGTTTTGAAGGCCGCCGCGCCGTCGAATTCAGTTTGACTCATCCATTCGCCGCACTTAGACTTTAATGGCAACTATAGGCCCTGATTTTGGGGTCAAAGTAGCGGTATTTATAAGGAAGTTTTCATATGTCCGATTATATTATTGCAGCTCTTGCCATCGTATTCGGCATCGTGTTCGTTCTTGGTGTAGCCATCAATATTCACGAGTTTGGCCATTTTATTGTTGCCCGGCTGCTCGGTATGAGAGTAGAGGCCTTTTCCTTCTTCGGAATTGGTCCGCGCATCTGGGGTTTCAAGCGGGGGCATACAGATTATAGGATCAGTGCCATTCCCCTAGGGGCGTACGTAAAGCTCTATGGCGATGAAGCGACTGCTCCGCTTGAAGGCGGGGACTCAGAAGATGATGAGGTTCCAAAAGAGGAGCTCTATGAATTGAGGCCGAGATGGCAAAAGTTTCTGGTTATGCTCGGCGGTCCGTTCATGAACGTCGTGCTGGCGTTGGCGATCCCATTCGGGATAGCGCTTGCGATTGGTGTTCCGGCGGTCCCTTCGCCAGTGATTTCGTATGTTGCTAAAGGTAGTGCGGCCGAGGCAGCGGGGATTCAGCAGGGCGACAGAATTGTTGAGTTTGACGGCGTCAAGGATCCAACCTGGAAGAGAATCCAGATGGATTCGCTCCTCCTTGCAGACAAGAAGACCCCGGTGACAATCGAAAGGGACGGCAAAAAGCAGCAGCTTTTTGTTGTGCCGAAGCGGGTTGTTGTCGATGGCAACGCGATGGGCGATCTTGGCGCAATGCCCGATGTCGGTGCGAAGCCGGTGATCGTTGCTCAAATCGAAAAGGGACGACCCGCAGAATCATCGGGCTTAAAGCCGGGAGACCGCATTACATCTGTAAACGGCCAGACGATCCGAAACGGCAGCGAGATGAAATCGTTTGTCGATAAGTCCCAGGGAAAGCCGCTGGAACTGTCAGTTACCCGCGGAGATACAGACTTGAAGCTATCCACGGGAACCTTTAAAGATCCAAATACAGGTGATTACAGAATAGGTATTCAATTCGATCAGAACGCGGCGATCGCAAAAGACAGCGTCGGGATCGCCGGCGCGGCTGCACATGCAGTTAATACAAATTGGTCGATTCTGAGACTAACGGGTAAGGCTTTTGGCCAGATGTTCAGCGGAGAAAGGGCGGTTAGCGACGGCGGGATTTCCGGGCCGATAGGCATTATCGAAATGATCGTCAAAGTCGCCACGAGCTTTGATATTGAGAGGCTCTTGTTTTTGCTGATGGTGATCAGTCTAAACCTCGGATTGTTCAACCTTCTTCCGATACCGCTCTTGGATGGCGGTCAGATCGCGGTTCTTGGGATCGAGGCCATACTGGCATTGTTCGGTATGACGCTTTCAATGGCGGTCAAGGAGAAGATCCAGCTCGCGGGACTTGGTTTCATCATGCTTCTGATGGTCGTGGTTTTCTACTTCGATATATCGAGAATCGTGACAAGGGTTATTGGTTGACGTGGCTTAGTAGACTGAGTTGACGAAGTTAACTAAGTTGGCAAAGTTTACGAGGTTTACGGAATTGAAGATGTTTACAAGGTTTACGAAGTCGGCTGAGGCCGCGATTTAAGTTCGGGTAACTTTTCAAACTCCGCAAACTTCGTCAGCTTCGCCAACTAGATTTTTTTATGGTACGCAGAAAATCAAAACCGGTAATGGTCGGCGATGTACAGATCGGCGGAGATGCGCCGGTTGTCGTTCAGTCGATGACCAAGACTGATACCGAGAACGTCGATGAGACGGTCGCGCAGGTCGAAAAGATGGTCGAGGCGGGCTGTGAAGTAGTTCGTATCGCTGTACCAAATCCGGAGGCCGCCAAGGCCATGGTCGAGATCCGAAAGCGGGTCGAGATACCGATAGTCGCTGACATCCATTTCCATTACAAGCTCGCGCTCGCCGCACTCGACGCTGGAATAGACAAGCTCAGAATCAATCCCGGAAACATCGGATCGATAGACCGCGTCAGGGAAGTCGTACGAGCGACGGAGGCCAAAGGTGTCCCGATCAGAATTGGCGTAAACGGAGGGTCTCTAGAAAAGGATCTGCTTGAGAAGTACGGGACAGCAACCCCGGAAGCGATGGTCGAATCCGGAATGCGCCACGTGCGAATTCTCGAGGACCTCAATTTTAACGACATTGTGATTTCTCTAAAGGCTTCAGACGCAAGGCGTACGATCGAAGCATACAGGCTGATGGCTGACAAAGTGGATTATCCGCTTCATCTTGGAGTGACAGAAGCAGGGACCCCATTTGGCGGGACAATCAAGTCTTCAATCGGCCTCGGTGTACTGCTTTACGACGGAATCGGGGACACGATCCGAGTGTCGCTTGCAGCTGAGCCAGATGAAGAGATAAGGGTCGGTTGGGAAATTCTAAAGTCTCTTGAGCTGCGTGAAAGGGGAGTAACCGTGGTCGCTTGCCCTACATGCGGAAGGCTCGCAGTCGATGACTTTGTGGGTATAGTAACCGAGGTCGAAAGGCGCCTGCAGCATGTTGAAGAGCCGCTCCATCTTTCGATCATGGGATGTGCCGTTAATGGTCCCGGCGAAGCTCATGACTCGCAGCTCGGTGTAACTTTCGGCCGCCAGGTCGGAATGATCTTTAAAGACGGCGTTCCGCTGCGTCGCGTTTCGGGCGAGGATATTGTCGAAGAATTCGTAAAAGAGGTCGAACTTCTCAGGAAGGAAGGCGCCGACAAATCTTTGGTAAGTGACGATAAACCCCTTGTTCAGATCAGTTAGGGCCACGAAGTATACGAAAACAGATTTAGCCGCGGATCACGCGGATCAATGCGGATCCCATCAGGGAGAAGATTGCCCGCAAAATACGCGAAAGAACTCATCAGAACCGTCGCCGGTAGGCGATGGCTGTAAGAACCGTTTGCGGTAGCGAGCGGCGGGCTTTTTGCCGCGGATCACGCGGATCAATGCGGATCCGATCCGGGAGAAGATTTCCCACGAAATACGCAAAATACACGAATGAACTCCTCAGAACCGTCGCCGGTAGGCGATGGCTATCAAAACCGCTTGCGGTAGCGAGCGGCGGGCTTTTTGCCGCGGATCACGCTGTTAAATGCGGATCCGAACCGGGAGAAGATTGCCCACGAAATACGCAAAATACACGAATGAACTCATCAGAACCGTCGCCGGTAGGCGATGGCTGTAAAAACCGCTTGCGGTAGCGAGCCGGCGGCTTTTTGCCGCGGATCAACGCGGATAAGTTCACGTGACCGAAGGTCTACCGAGCCGAAACCCCTTTTTCGCGTTTTTCGTGGGTTTCGCGGGTTATCTTGATACCAATCCGGCTGAGTGCGCGGCGAAAACGTGATTGCCATCGCCTACCGGCGACGGTTTTGAAGATCTCACCGCTCACGGGATCACTCTTGAAGGCGTAACTCTGTACTGCTGCTACCCGCTCAAATAAGGTACAAAAATGGGCCGCGCCTACCCCTAAACGCGACCCGTCAAGTTTGGTCTATGGAGAAAACCTAAACTTGCCTTCTTTGCAGAAGACCGATTAGGAACTGTGCGAATCCGCTGTTGAACAGATTCTGAAACGTAGGGCCGAATGGTTTCTGGATCACGCGTTGAAAGCGGTTCGATATCCCTTCATAGAGCCAGTTAGCGGCTCTTGCGCCCATCCTGCTCGAAAACTTTTCAAGAAGCGCCGGCCCCCTCTGTTGAAGGAATTGACCAAACCGGCCTCCAAATGTTCTTGTCATGTTGTTTAGCAGTCGCGAGCCCCTCAGGTTGAGGAAATCGGTCACGCGGCTACCCATGCCGTTCGTCCAGTTCGAAAGCCACTGCCGGCCGGCATTCAGCCAACTGCGACCCGTGTTAAATGTGTTTGTAAGCCATTGCCCGGCGCTTCCGAGGTTATTCATGAACCGGGATCCAAGATTGCCTAGAAATCCAGTGGCACGCGAACCCAGATTTCCCATGAACCCGCCAAGTTTGCTTCCAAGGCCTGAAAATGCCGAAACGCCGCTCATCACTGCCCCGAAGATATTGCCGTTCTTGATCCCGTTGATCACGCCCATTGCCCCGGTCGCCACTCTTGCGGCCAATGCGAAAGGCTGGAGGCCCGGAATAAACATTCCGACAGTCGACAGGATAGGCAGGGCTTTTTTCGCCAGTTTCCCGATGCCTTTTCCGATCTTCTTAAAAGCGCTTCCGATCTTGCTGAAAAAGCCTTTCTTCTTCTTCTTGCGCTTCAGGTGGAGCTGACCATTCTCGTCGAGTGTTACGCGGTACTTATACTTACCGATCTTGAATTTCTTGCTAACCTTTTTGCCGGGATTTGCTGCCTGTTCCGCCCTGAGCTCAGCGATGGCCTGATCGATACGAGCTTTCTCTCCCTGGCTCTTGAACTTGAATCCTCCGTAGTCCTCCACTCTCGGCTGGCCCGTCGATCCACCCAGGAGTTGCCGCATTACCGCGTCATATGGATTACCTCCGGCTGCGGCCCCAAACAACTTCGACAAGCTTGCAAAGAGGTTGGCAAGCGTTCTGTTGTTGATCTGGGAATTGTTTGCTTGCTGATTCTGAACGCAGCAGCTGTTTTGTGTTTCGTAGAATCGTGAGTACGGTGAATTGTTTACCTGTAGGCCCATCTTCCATCTCCTCGTGGTTTTCTTTCGGGTTGATAAATTTATCGACCGCGAGAAGAGGAAGTTTCCAAAAAAGTTAAGAATTAAGGAAAAAGAATTTCAAATGGATAAGCAGGAATGTTGCGGATGATTCCGAAAGTAACTGCTATGACGCCAAAGACAGTCAATGCACTGGGAGAGAAGAATGTGTAGGGAAGTCCTTTACCCCGAAACATGATGCTCGCCAGGAGTATCGCCAGATAGACAAATCCGATAACAAAAAATGGGATGATTGCGTTAAAATCCAGGGCAGCAATGAAATCGCCGTGAAAGAGTGCGTGAAAGGCCCTCGTAAGCCCGCAACCAGGGCACGCATAACCGGTCAGATCAAGCAAAGGACAGCCCGGAAAAAAGCCCGCCGTCGAAGGGTTAAAAATACCGACCACGAAGCAACCGCCTGTAAGCAGTACTAATCCCGCTCCTGCAAACGAACGCTCAGATGTAGAAAATTTAGGTTCCACTGTGCTCTAAAAGCCAAAAAACGATGAATCTATTCCATCAGTATGCAGCCGCTATCTTAACAAAAATTCCATCCGCCGCGATTTTCTTATTCAAATTAAATCTTAAGTTGGATTTGAGATCCTCTATCTCATCGATCCAGAGCGGTGGACCGTCTCGGCCGACCACAGACGCCAATTCGGAAAGCTCATTTATCAGGTCAGGATGGGAGAGGTTCTCTCCGCTGCCCCGCTGGAGAAGAAGCAGGTCTCGGACAACTGACTCGATCAATTCTATAGACTCGCGAAAATCGTCGGGTCCTTTCTGGGTCGAAATCTCGTTTGAAACCCGCAACGCATCCGGAATTCCTTTCCTTGAAGCGAGACCTCGAAGCGCTTCAAGGAGCCGGGCCCTTCGATTTCGATAATCTTCGGCATCAATCCTAAGTGCTCTTCCGATACTGCCCTTGGCTGCTTTCGCAGCCAACTCAGCGTCCAGCGTCGAAAGCTCCTGTGAGGCAAGCAGATGTTTTACGATTTCGCCGGACGAGACGGGTGAAAAACGCAGCATCTGACACCGTGAGTGAATGGTCTGCAACAGTGAAGAAGGTTTTGAAGTGATCAGAAAAATGTAAGTGGTTGAAGCCGGTTCTTCGAGTGTCTTAAGAAGCGCATTGGCTGCGTGTTTCTGGTTTAGACCGAGTTTTTCCGCTTCATCGATGACAAAAACCCGTGCCCTGCCTTCATAAGGTCTGAAATTCGCCTCCGCAGCCAGATCCCGAATCGCGTCAATATAGATACTATTCTTGTTCGGCACGACCATGCCGATATCCGGATGGGAGCTGAAATAGACCCTTAAGTAGTCTTCCTTCTTGCCCGACGTTGGTAATTTGAACTCTGATGATCTGATGCAGGCGGAGCATTCTCCACACGGAAGGCCTTCCGTTAAGGAAACACAAACAAATGATTTTGCAGCCTTTAGGGCAAACTGTTTCTTGCCGATACCGTCGGGGCCAGCAAAAATTAAAGCCTGTGGCGTCCGCCCCGCGGATACGACCCGCTTCAGCAGTTTTTTTACTTCATCATTGCCCTTTAAGTCTTCAAACATTTGGCTCTAACAGGAAGCTGCCGTGCCAGATAGGAAACCCTCCACTAACTCAACGACCTCTTTGCTAATCTCTTGTCTCGGTCCCTCGCCGTTAATAACCTTGAACCTGTCAGGCTCTCTCTCAGCGATACCAAGATAGGCATCTCTGACACGATGGTAAAACGCCTCTTCCTCAGAGTCCATTCGATTATTCTTACTTCTAGCGTCAGCGCGGCCTAATGCCGCATCTACGGTGAGATCAAAGAAAATCGTCAAATCCGGTTTAAGGCCTCCTGTTGCGATCCTGATTACCTCGTTGACCGTTTCGACTGGAAATCCGCGTCCCGCCCCCTGATAAGCGAAAGTCGCGTCTGCGTATCTGTCTGATATCACTATCTTTCCGGCTTCGAGCGCAGGTTTGATCAGGTGGTCCACATGTTGCGCACGGTCTGCGGCAAACAAAAGCAGTTCGGCAGTCGGTGAGATCGTGTCCTCGGTTTCCAGAAATGCACGTCTGAGTATCCGACCCAAATCAGTGTCCCCGGGTTCAAACGTCGTCAAAACGTCGAAACCCTTTTGGGCCAGTTCATCAGCGAGCATCTTCATTTGGGTGGACTTACCGCTGCCGTCTATCCCCTCAAGTGTTATCAGTTTTCCTTCCAAGATACTTGATTCGAACTTCTTCTTTATTCTTCTCGACGGAAATCGTCGAAATGGCATGCTTGAAGACGAGAAAATCACTGCCGCCCACGTCGAGCAGAACAGAAAATTTGTCAAAGCTTTTTATGCGGCCGGAGAGGGTTTCACCGTGCATCAAATTGAAGTTGACGTTCGTTTTGTCGCGCCTCGCAGTGTTGAGAAATGCGTCCTGAATGTTTTGTGCAGTATGTTTTTCCATAGGGGTCTCTCTCTTCGACGCGCAATTTCACACGGATTGCGCGAATTATATCAGATTTGTTTATACGCACAAGAAACTACAATAGTTACGGGAATTTCGTCCTGATCAGATCTTCGAACACCTTTTCTTCATATCCGAATCCGTCAAGCCAATTCACGCCTTCTTCTCTTTTGAACCAGCTCAACTGCCTTTTGGCGTAGTTCCTAACATCCTGTTTGGTTTTTTCGACAGCAGATTCCAATGTCCTTTCTCCTCTCAAATACTCGCACACGCGTCGATACCCATGACTCCCAAGGGCATTGGAAGTATCCGGGATTCCGGAGGCTCTTAGCCGCTTGACCTCTTCAACAAGCCCGGCCTCGAAATGGCGTTCCGCCCTCTTGTTGATGATTTCGTAAAGCGTTTCGCGGGGAGGTCGGAGGGCAAAGAGCGTGATTCGTTTTGCGAATTTAGGAGGATCGACGCGCTTGGGCTGCAGTTTCGACAGTTTCTTGCCTGTCTGGAAGAATACCTCGACAGCCCTCTGAACGCGGGGATAATCTCTGGGATAAAGCTTCGCAGCGATTTCGGGATCTACCCGTTTCAAGATTTTATGGAGGTGTTCCGGGCCCTTTTTCTCCCTTATTGAAGTCAGCCTCTTTCGAAGTGACTCGTCGGTCTTAGGACCCTCAAAGAGAGGCTGCCGCAAGGTACGCAAATAAAATCCCGTACCTCCCACAAGAATCGCTGTTCCTCGCCTCGATTCTATTTCACGGATCTTTTCGCCGGCGTCTTTTGACCAATCCGCTGCTGTGTAGTTAACCCTTGGATCAACATACGCGATGAGATGATGAGGAATCCCGCACATCTCGGCTTCGGTAGGTTTTGCGGTCGCGATCTCAATTTCTTTGTAGATTTGTACGGAATCACAGTTGATGACTTCGCCATTGCCCAAATGATGTGCAAGTTTTACTCCGAGCTCAGTCTTTCCCGATGCCGTAGGACCCGCGATCGAGTAGATTGTCTGGGATTTGGGTTCCGGCATCTGGATTTAAAAGAATCAGGAGAAATACCTGGCTGTGATCACGACAGCGATTATCAACGCTACGATAAGAGCACCCTTAATCTGACCGCGGGAGAACTGCATTTTTAGCTGAATGGTTCTTGGGGTCTAGTATGCTTTAACCAAATCAATGTCGGTGTAGTAATGACGGAGGATCCGGTCGTATTTAACGCCCATCTTCGCTAACCCGTACGCGCCGTATTGGCACATACCGATTCCGTGTCCCCAGCCTCGTCCGGTAAAGCTGATACGGGAAACCCTTCCGTTCGAACCGTATCTCTTGTCCATCACGAAAAGTTGTTCACGCAGCCTAAGGGCCGAACGGATTTTTCCGCCTTTGAGGCTGTGAACGCCGCGCGTGCTCGTTATCTCGAGTTCCGTGGCCCTTCGCGAAAATCCCCGGCTTTTAACTTTAATGTCGATAAGCTGGCCCATTCCTTTTACGTATCTCGAGAGCCTGGAGCGAATCTGTGCGTTCGAAAGGCTCTTTCTCCACGTCGTAAACGGAGACATTCTTTCGGCGACCGTTGTTTTCTCTGTTGGTTCGATCTCAAGGTAATTCACCTTGCCGACCGAATCCAATTTATAACGGACCTTTTCGCCCCCAACCAATGCCGCTTCTTTGACCTGGTAGAACGAGTCGCCGAATTTTCGGAAAAGAAACAGATTCGGTTCGAGTATAATCTCCTTCTCAGAGCGTCCGCTTTTCAGAATCAGTTTGCCGTCTTCGGTAGGGTTAGCCGTTCCGGTATTGAATGAAAATGACCATTTCTTCTTGCTGTAGATATGATCGATCAAACTCAATATCTTTCCGCGTGAATAGCTCTTGTTCGGTTTGATCGTAAGGTCTGAATAGATCGAGAACCACCCGTCCCGAAGCAGTTCGGCAAGCATCACACGGTCTTCAGCCGGTACCTCACCAGCGTCTAAAAAGGAAAGCTGGTAATCCACGTCCGAAGCGGACATCAGCGCATCGGCATCAGCTTCAGAATCGGGTGAATAGATAATGCTGTGAAGCAGTCTCGCAAGCTTTAAGGGGCGGGCGGAGTCTTCCTCAACCCTTGGAAACGGTTTGTTGAATTTTAGGGAGAGCCGGGTCAGCCAGCTTATCAGTTCGGTTTTCGTGGGGGGCTCTTCGAAGTACTGATCGTCAAACCGATTGGTGATCAATACGAAATTGTTCACCGCGTAGCGAGAAGCTAAGCGTACAAATTCGTAATTCGCTTCGTTTCTGATGAGTGCGGGTTCACGTGTTGTCTTAACAAGAAAAGGTGTGAAGTGTTGTCGTCCATCGAGTGAGCAATTGACGCCGCGAAGGTAAGGTTCGTCAAACGGATAGATATTTCCTGAGTCTTCCGTTCGTCCTCCGCAAGTCGATGTATACATTGCGTTTATCGGCCTTCCTTCATACGTCGCCAAAACACCCCTCGTCTCACGAACTGCCCTCGAGCCCATACGCGACTCAATTGCAACACCCTTGTAGACCTGGGACCAGACGGTTGGCAGCATATCGAACCCCTCATCGCCATAGTCATTTTTATTTGCGGCGGCATAGGTCCGTGCCGCAACTGCCTGAGCTTTTTGGGCCTCGATTCGGGGTAAAGAAAGCTCTGCCGGAACTACGCCCAGGAGGTACTGCTCCATCGGAACCACGTTCACAACTGTAAGTCTGTTCTTCTTGTTAACAAAAACCTCCATCCTACCGCGATAGCGTTTGCCATTCAGATAAACGATACCGCCCGGGGCCAGGGAACCGACCGTCAACGATCGGAGCGATGAAAACTTAGACGCGGCTGTACTGCCCGAGACGGTAAGCTCCCGAAGGCCGCTCATGATCGGCGCGTTCATGTTCTTTCGAACCGGCCTGGATGAGGAGATCTTTATAATGCCGGGCCGATGTGCTTTCGCGGGAACAAAATCTGAAAGACTTCTAACATGCGACTTAGGGTTAGAGGAGATCTGCCTGCTCAGCCAGATTGCCTCGTCGGATGGCGATGTGTATTTTTCAACGCTGACCTTTACACCGATAAAACCTTTTTCCTCGATTAAAGCGACAAACGCGTCAGCATCTGCTTTTGAATCGCGTTCAGTCGCAAATTTGACGGACCAGGTGCCGTCGTCACCCTCGCTGAAGACACTTACAGACTCGCCTGTTTCGTTCGCAATATTCGCGGCCAGGTCATCCGCCTCTTCTCTGGTTTCGATCGCCGGGATCTCAAAGCGATAGATTCCATATTGCGGAGGACGGTAGCTTCTTGAAGAGATCCTTACGGTTGAAGTGCCGAGAGAAGTTACCGGCGCGCCCAAAACGTTGCCTGCCAGGGTCGAGCCCCTGGTCGATATAGTTACGGTCGACGAATTCCGGATCAATCCGATTCGGACAAGCGGCTCGGCAGCCGGAAGCGGCGGCGTGTAGAGCGGCGTACCTGCAGCAATTGCTACACAAGACGCCGCGAGTATCAGTTTAAAAACCAAGAATCTGCAAAACTTCATAAATCTTTTACTTCTCTAATGCATTGAAGACGAAAGGGAACGTGGCATAGGTCTGGCCCCGGTGCTGGGGCCGGAATCCAAACAAAACGATTTCTCCTTTCCCATATTTTGTTTCAGCGATCGCGGTACGTCCATTGATGTACTCTTCACCAAATATCCAGCCCGAAAGAAGAATGTCCTTCTTACCATACGAAGCCACGGTTCGGACTTTCGAGGTGTCATCTACCTGGAATGCCGAGCTGTAAATGAAGTACGCAGGCATCTTCCGCTTCATTCCCTTCGCGATCTTGTGAGTCGTATCGACGTCGATCTCAAGAATTGTGCCGGGGCAGTGGAACTGTTTTCGATTTAGCCCTTCGAGAACATTTTTAATCGGCAATCCGAAGTTCTTGATCACCATTGCACAGGAATCGTCAAAGCATATCAGCTTTCCGCCGTCTTCAACGTACCGTTTCAGGTTTTCAACGCCGGCTTTGGTTATTCCCCCCGTGTACTCCTTCGGATACCTGTCTAGAGGCAAACCCTCAACTATCCGGCGCTCAGCTTGTGAAGGTAGGATGAACGCATCGACGTTCAGTTTGCCGGACTTTACATCGGCATCGGAAATCGAGCTATAGGGAATGCTGTGATTATCCAACACAAGCCGCGTCCAACCTTCATCCATTGAGCCTCCGTGCCCCTTGTAAAGACCGATCTTGGGATTGGTCTTAAGCGGGTTGGCAACCTTTGCGAACGAACCCGTAGCCGATTTCAGATTAAGCACCTTCCTTGCACTGTTTATTGACGTTACTTTGGTAAATGATTTCCGTACCTTTTCGAATTCGTCTATTGCCCATACCGGCGTATACTCGACGCCCATTTGCATCGGCAACGTCCAGCCTGATACGTCATACGGAACTTCGGCTTCTCCAAGGGCGTTAATCCTTTCCGGGTATACCTGTCTCTCGAACAAAGACATTATGTTGTTTTTCTGTGGACTTCGGGTCCGAACGATAAAGCTGCCGGCAGGTAATTCAGTGAAAGATTCACGAGATTCCCTTGATAATGCGGCTTCGATCTCATGATCAAGAATTTCGACCTTAATTCCCTGCCACATAAGGATTTCCAGCAACCGCGAAATTTCTTCCTCGCTGCCTTGTCCGGCAGGAATAACGAATGCCACAGGATCGGAATCGTTCTGTTTGAGATTCCGGGCAGCCAACATTCGCGAGTTCCAGATATAACGTTCGCGGAATCTCGCTGCCTGTTCGAGAATGGATCGGGCCGCTTTAAGCTCAAGTCTCGCGATGTCTCCCGGACCCCACTTGCCCCCTTCCCACGCGACGGGGAAGTTCGTAGAAGTTTCAAGAGGGCTTTTCAGACCGCGCGTCGGCCTCTGCCGCGCAAGGCGGTCTTTACTTACTTTTATTGGGGACATAAGACGCGAACTCGCCGCTTCCGACAAAATGCCGATGGAATTGTGGTAATAAGGAGCCGAACGGAATCCTCCATGCCACCATGTGTCGTACGTGGCGTTTGTTGCAACCCCGGTTTCACCCGAGCGCGTCAGGTCCGCGGCCATCTTGTATCCGACAAGTCCGATTTCGCGTAAAAGCATTGCCGGAATTCGAGGGTTTGGCGGATCAAAGAATGGCGGAATGGTCATTCTCGAGCCCGATGAACCCTGTTGATGTACATCAAAAACGATTTGCGGGAACCACTCCTGCCAGAAGAGTTTTGTGATGTTTCTTGTCTCAGCAAGATTCATCATGAACCAATCCCGGTTATTGTCATGCCCGGCATAGTGATGGTAGAGCTCAGGTGGAGACGAGCCCTCATACTTAGTTCCCAAAGTCTTTCGATACCAATCTGCGACAATATCGATTCCGTCTGGATTGGCAGAAGGGATAAGAATAAGGACTGTATTCTTAAGTATTTCCTTCGTTCCGGGATCATCTTTTGAAGCCAATTCATGAGCCAATAACATCGACATCTGCGATGCGACGATCTCGGTTGAATGAATCGAACAGGATATCGCGACGATCGATTTTGCACCCTTCGGATTGTCCGCAGGCTTGTACCGGGCCGTGTTATTAGCTGCCGAGTAATTCATCTCCCGTATTCGGTCCAGGTTCTTGATGTTTTCTTCAGATGAAATAAACGCAGCAATCTGAGGTTTTCCAAGCGTGGTTTTTCCAATCTCGGTAACTTTGACTCGTTTACTCGACTTGTCCAGTTCCGAAAAATACATGCGAATCTGTTTCCAATCCGCGATGGTTCGTTCAGTAGTAGGATGAAATCCAAGAACATCCCTGGGAGCGGGCACCTGTCCTATTGACGCGCCCGATATCGAAAGAATAATCGCGAGGCCCAATGCGACAGCCGGGATTCGCTGAATACCGTGTTTTGCTATAGACTCGGTCTTCAATTGCCAACAAAAACGGTGCGGAAGCAGCTTTCTGAAGATGCCGCGTGAATAATGTCTGAACATAAGCAAAACCTTTTAGTTGCAGAGAATAAAAAGCTCGTATTTCCTTTGGAAGAGTCTAACAAATCGCGTTTTGTTGGCAAACTCCGGTACTGGTGGGCGTGGCTCGTGGTAAGTACCATCATACTTTTCATCGCAACGCCCCTACTCATTTTCTACAGATTCAAGAAAAAGCGTGACAAATTCTTCAGTTGGTGTGATTGGGGGGCTCGTCTCTGGTTGAAGGCATGCGGAGCGGAAGTAAAGGTTACCGGGCAGGAAAACCTCGAACCCGGTCGGTCGTATATATTCATTTCGAATCACAGGTCTTATCTTGATACTGCGACTCTCTACGTCTTTGCCGGAAGAAGGATCGGATTGGTCGCGAAAAAGGAACTGCTAAAGGTCCCGATCTTTGGTTATGGAATGGCAATCGGAAATGTGATTGCAATCGATCGCTCTAACCGCGAGAAGGCGAAAGAGTCTTTGGAAAAAGCAAAGCAAATTGTTCGTGACGGGTACTCATTTGGAGTCTTTGCGGAAGGTACAAGAGCGATGCCGGGCGAATTGTTGCCGTTTAAGAAAGGAGCAATCCACCTCGCACTCCAAACGGGGCTTCCGATCGTTCCGGTGGCTTTCAAGAATACCGACCGCCTGATGGGAAAAAAGACGGGTGTTGCGTATGCGGGTACAATCGAGATGGCAATATTGCCCCCGATTAGTACCGAGGGAAAGACGATTGAGGACATCATGCCGCTACTGATAGAAACCCGCAATGCTGTTGCGGCTGAGCTCGGAACCCCTTTGGGGCGATAGAATTTTGAATATTTGTCAAACTTTCGCGCATGACGGCGCATCAATTGATTGACGACTAAAAAAAACAAATCAGCCTATGAAGAGATTAAGCAGCCTTTTATTGACTTTAGCAACGGTTTTGGCAACAGCGTTTGCGATCTCGGCACAAGAGCGACAGATCATTCCCAATGTGCTGAATCAGGGCGAGGTAGATTCGCTTGTCCGCGATTTCACCAAGAACGAAGAAGATTTCCGGTACGCTTTGAACAACTACATTTTTACGCGTAAAGCCACAATCCACACTGTTGGGCTTGGCGGGTTGATAACCGGAACTTATCGTCGGGATTCGTTCATGACGTTTACCGATGCCGGCGAGCGATTCGAGCGGATACTTTATGCGCCGATTTCAACGCTTCGCGAACTCCAGATCACGAAAGAAGATCTTGAAGACCTGGGCGGCGTAAATCCGTTTGCGATAAGCCCGAGCAAGGTCTCGCAATATCACTTCTCTTATGTCGGCAAGCAAAGGATCGATGACCTGAATCTACATGTTTTCGATGTGCGTCCCAAAAAGGTGCCTAAGAAGGTAAGCAATCGTTTTTTCCGGGGCCGCATTTGGGTCGATGATACCGATAAAATGATCGTACGTTCGAGAGGAAAGGGAATCCCGGAGGGCAAGCAACGGTTTCCAGTTGTCGATACCTGGCGGACAAACGTTGATGGCAAATACTGGTTTCCCGCCTATTCGGCTTCGGACGATGAACTGGTTTTTAGCAACGGACTTGTGGTTAAGATTCGAATGCGTGTGTTTTATGAAGACTACAAACAGGGGCGGAGTGACGTCCAGATTCTCGACGATGATACCGAGATAATTGACCCTGAGAAAACGGAAAAGAAGGGAGACGATAAAGACCCTCCGCCTCCACCGCCACCCGCAAGAACCAACTAGTGAAAGCAAAAAAGCCCCCGGCGAATCGCCGGGGGCTTTCCACTGTCCAGTTAAGAAAAACCTAATCTACAAATTCAACATCAACCTTTTCAGGGATAATGCCGGCTTCATATCCGCGTTCGAGCAGAAGCCTTACACCCTCTTTGCCGCGGTCGCCGTAATCGAGTGTCAGATCATTGACCCACATAGCGACAAACCGGTCCGCAAGTTCCGGCGGCATGTCTCGAGCAAATTGCATCGCATAGGCGAGCGCGTCTTCACGATTCTCCATTGAATACTCGATACTGCGCTTTAGATGGCTCGAAACCTCTTTCATAAGGTCTTCACCAAGTTCACGACGTATTACGTTTCCGCCCATTGGCAACGGGAGGCCCGTATCTTCGAACCACCATTCTCCGAGGTCTAGAATTTTATCGAGTCCCAGCTGTTTATAAAAAAGCTGGCCTTCGTGGATCAAAAGCCCGGCGTCAACTTTGCCTTCCTGTACCGCTTCTATGATCTCGTCAAAAGGGAACACCTCGTATTCGAAATCGCTGTTATAGATCCGCATCGCCAAAAAGGCACTGGTAAGTTCACCGGGGATCGCGATTTTCATTTCTGGGATCTCTTCTACCGGACGGGGCTCTTTAGCAACCAATATCGGGCCGTAGTTGTCCCCAATACTCGCACCGTGCGGTAACAGCGCATACTTGTCCGAGACATAGCAGTACGCGTGAAAACTTATTGCGGTCACGTCAAAGACACCATTCTTGGCGTCTTCGTTCAGTGACTGAATATCCTTGAGGGTGTGTTCGAATTTCAGGCCCTCGGTTTCTAATTTATTGGTGGCGAGGCCGTAAAACATGAATGCATCATCTGAGTCGGGAGAGTGTGCGACTGAGATCGTTCTCGGTTCCTTGCTTGTAGAAACGCTTTCCATAATCAAAATTTACAAAAAAATAACTTGGTTTTGTACAAGACGGATATTCTATCTTTTTCCTGATTTACTGCAAACACCGATTCGAGGTTTTCGCGCATTTCGTCAAACATCGGCGAATTTTCAGAAGGCATATAGGAAGATGACAAAACCCGGCCCATAAGGCCTTTGAAATCAAAAGTTTGTTTGTTGTCGAATTCCGTCACGCGAAAATCCGTTTTGAAGACGTCTTTAATCTCATTCAGATAGAATTTGTCGTGTCGGATCTCTTCGTAATCAGTGCCGAATCTCTTCAGTATTTCTTCGAATTCAATATGGAATCGGTTTATGTTTAGCAGCCGTTCATTCCAGGCGATGAGAACAAATCCTCCCGGCCTTAGTATTCTCAAAAACTCGTGAGCCGATTCTTCGTTGCAGAACCAATGAAAAGACTGGCCCGCAAAAACCGCGTCAACTGATCGCGATTCCAGGCCAGTTGCGTCCGCGGATCCGTCCACCGATTCAAACAGTTCATAACTGCCGAGAAAGCTCTTCGCGGCCATCCTCATCGGTTTATTCGGTTCGACTCCGATCACGCGGTGGCATCTTTTCAAAAATCCCAACGAAGAAAGTCCTGTACCCGACCCGATATCCGCTATCGTCCCATGCGGCTCCAACCGCAGTTCACTTTCCAGATAACCAAACAGTTCATCCGGATAGCCCGGTCGATACCTGACATAGTTTCCGACCCTGTCCGAAAACCTGGTTTTTGAGTCATCGCTCATTCAGGGCTTTCGTTGCCTGTCCATTCCGTCTTGCTGGAGCGGCTTACGCCGAACTGGTCGAGAATTCTGTAGCAGAGGTGATCTACAAGCTCTTCGATTGAGGATGGCTTGTGATAAAAACCCGGGCTCGCAGGAAGAATTCTGGCGCCGGCACGTGACAACCGCAGCATGTTTTCAAGGTGAATCTCGTTGAAAGGAGCTTCCCTCGGCACAATCACAAGCTTTCTCCCTTCTTTTAGAGTTACGTCCGCCGCCCTGTGAATCAGATTAGTGCCGGCCCCTGAAGCGATGGCACCAAGCGTCCCCATAGAACAGGGAACGATTATCATACCTTCCTGCCTGTTTGACCCGGACGAAGGCTTTGCCGCGAAGTTTTCGAGCCGCCAAAGCCTTATGACCCTTGAATCCTCCTCCAGGCCAAGCCATTCATTAACTTTTTGCTGGTTCAGGCCGGACAGGTCGGCACCCATTTCGATCCTGGCAACGGTCGGGACCACGCCTGAAAGAATCAGGTTTATTCTCTCGACCTCTCCGCTGGCAACCAGCATTCGAAGCGTACGGTAAGCGTAAATCGTTCCGGAGGCTCCGGTTATTGCCAAGGTTAATTCCATATTCGAATTCTATAATTTTCGCGCGGCTTACAAAAGAGTTGATTGAGGGTTGGAATCATTCAATATCAGTCATTTTGAAGGAAACGGTATGTCAATCTGAATGAAGGATCGATAAGGCACGATCAGAACGTGGACATGATATGCATGTCTAAGTCTAGTAAATAGAAC
>JABDKD010000087.1 GCA_013003215.1 Pyrinomonadaceae bacterium | reverse complement strand
GATGGGACCTTTCCGCGATGTCCAATTACCACACCATCGCAAACTTTTCAGAGAGTCCTGTCGATGAGAATGTACTCTGGATCGGCACTGACGACGGACTGATTCAAGTGACTTCTAATGGTGGGAGAAACTGGACCAAAATAGATCTCAAGGACGTTTCCGGCGTGCCTGCAACTGCCTATGTAAACGATATTCGGGCAGACCTGTTTGATAGAGACACGGTTTATGTCGCGCTCGACAATCACAAATATGGTGACTTCAAACCCTATCTGATCAAGTCGAACGACCGTGGTAGAACTTGGCAATCACTGGCCGGCAGCCTCCCTCCAAAACACCTTGTCTGGCGAATTGTTCAGGATCATGTAAACAGAAATCTAATGTTCCTGGGAACGGAGTTTGGTGTATTTTTCACAGTTGATGGCGGCAGAAAATGGATTGAGCTCAACGGTGGTATTCCGACAATTTCCTCACGCGATGTAAAGATCCATCGTGAGGAGAATGACCTCGCTGTCGGCACCTTCGGGCGTGGCATCTATATTCTGGATGACTATTCGCCGCTCAGAAGCATCACTGCAGATGCGCTTAAGAGGGATGTGCTTCTCTTCGCACCTGGACGTCCCGTGAAGTGGTACCAGAGGGACAGCCAGTTCACCAGAACCGACGGCGATGATGCCTATATCGCGAAGAATCCTGATCATGGTGCGACCTTCACTTATTATCTGAAGGACAGCGTTATGACGCTTAAAGCAAAGCGTCAGATGGCGGAGAAAAAGCTTGAAAAGGATGGCAAGTACCCTAAATACCCAAGCTGGGAAGCGGTTGAACAAGAGATCGAAGAAGCAAGACCGGCTGTTTATCTGGAAATTCGGGATTATGCAGGCAATATCGTAAACCGTGTTGCCGCGAAAGCGGCGAAGGGTCTCCATCGAGTTACATGGAATATGAGCTATGCGTCAACCAACGCAGTCACTGCAATCCAACGACGCGGTGGCAGGGTCTTTGTACCTAGCGGCATTCCTGCTGCTCCGGGGCAGTATTCTGCCTCACTATTTAAGCGTGAAGGCAGCACGGTGACGCAGCTGGGTGAGATGGTTTCGTTCGAACTCAAGCCTATTCGCACGCCACATCTTAAGGGATCTTCATATACCGAGACCCTCGCATATCTGAAGGAAGTAAGCGAAGCCAGGCGGCGTTTGACGGCCGGGGTTGCGGTCCTAAGGGACATGGGGATGAAATTGGCGCTGCTCAGAGCTGCGATCGACCGTACACCGGGAGATATTTCAGCTCTTGAGAAGTCTTTTTTTGCCGTTCGCGATGAGTTGAATGCAATCAACAATGACCTGAGCGGACTCAGCAGCCGGGCGCGCATGGGAGCAAGGCCAACAACGACGGCGACTCGTATTCAAAGAGCGGGCTTTATCAGCAGTTATGGTCCAACAAAACAGAACCGTGAGCAGTTTGCATACGGCCTGCAGGGCTTGAAACAGGCGATTGATCGAATAAACACGCTGAAAACCAGGTCAATGCCTGAGCTGCAAAAAGCTCTTATCGAGGCAGGTGCACCCTGGACACCGGGATCAACCATTCCGGCAAATTAGTGCAGCATCATCACAATTCTCCTTAAAACGCGGGCCGGGCCCGCGTTTTTTTTTATCCAGTTATTGCAAACGATCTTGAAGCCGACACTGGAACCATATTTTTCAACAGTTTCATTCTGATATCGCAATTTTTCACGCGTAGCGCGGAATTTTTCTTCAGTTTCCGTAAACTTCCGACTGCCCCCACCTTCCTAAATTGCTCTGAACTCCCTTGAATCGAGCCCAATTGTTCGTCCGAACTGTTTTGGCACTAGTTTTGCTTTAGAAATTCCTAGTACAGCTTTATTTTAAGGCGGTCAAGATCAAAAATTGTCACGACCGGTCGTAGGGATTTCGTTTTCTGTTTGCTTTAAGTTGAACAGGAGTCGTGGTTGTCATGGACGTAGCCGCCGGGAACTAAAACTATGAGATCTATCGTTATATCGGCCGTATTAGCAGCGGCGTGTTCTTTGGTTCTACCGATAACAAACATCGCACAAAAGGTTGATATTCCCGCGCCATCCGGGAGTGTCGAGTTTGGAGAGTCGATTCATACTCTTCCAAACGGAAACTTCGTCGTCGTTGATACCAAATTTGATATTAACGGCACGGTCCCCGACGCCGGCGCCGTACACCTTTATGATGGAGCCGATTTTAGCCTCATTAGTACGTTGCAGGGCGGCTCAAGTGGCGACCGCGTTGGTGAAGAAATCCTCGTGCTCTCGAATGGAAACTTTTTTGTTGCGAGCTATCAGTGGGATGACGGTTCCAACACAAATGCCGGTGCGGTAACGTTCTGTAATGGAATAACCGGATGTACGGGGACGGTGTCGGAGTCAAATTCACTCATCGGAAGTACGACAGATGACCAGGTCGGACTTTGGATCACCAAACTGCCGAATGACAACATTGTGGTTGCTTCCAGGTTGTGGGACGACGGTGCAAAAATAAATGTCGGAGCAGCAACGTTTTGCAGCGGCACTGTGGGCTGTACAGGCCGTGTCAGTTCTTCGAATTCTCTCGCTGGTGAGCGCGATGGGGACCAGGTAGGCCACACGGTCACTTTACTTTCTAATGGAAATTACGTTCTCGAATCCGGCCTTTACGATGCCGGTACCGTTACCGACGCAGGGCATGCCACCTGGTGCAGTGGGTTAACCGGTTGTGCGGGTCTCATCGATTCGACCAACTCCGTCGTTGGAACCAACGTTCAGGATGCAGTAAGTGGAGTTGTCAGACTTTCGGGCGGAAGGTACGCTATCCGGGCTGCGAATTGGAGTTCGCCAAGTGCAAACGCTGTGGGAGCGGTTCGGTTTTGTGCAAGCAATGGCGGGTGCGTCGGAGAGATCACGACCGCAAATTCTATTCACGGCACCATATTTGGTGACCGAATCGGTTCGAACGGCATGGTTGAACTATCGACAGGGGCGTTTGTGATCGATTCCATAAACGCGGATATCAACGGGGTCCAGACCTCGGGAGCAGTTACGTTTTGCAGCGACGCGGCGAGTTGCGTTGGGCCTGTCACAGCAGCGAATTCACTCCACGGGACCACGCTCGGCGACGCGGTTGGTGGCAAGGGGATTGTACCCCTTTCGAACGGAAATTATGTTGTCCTCAGTGCCTTTTGGCATAACGGTGCGGTAGTGGACGCCGGGGCAGCTACCTTCTGCAGCGGAACCACGGGCTGTGTCGGCCCGGTAACGACATCGAACTCGCTCCACGGAACAAACCCTGACGATGAAGTTGGGCGAAATGCGTTGGCTCTGCCCAATGGAAACTACGCGGTCATCAGCGAAAACTGGAACGGTGGTGCTACAGACGGTGGTGCGGTGACTTTTTGTAGCGGGACCACAGGCTGCACCGGCGCCGTTACGACGTCAAATTCCCTTTACGGATCAAATAATGCCGACCGTGTTGGAAATATGATCAACGACGTCCTTACAAATGGAAACTTCGTAATACGTACTGAAGACTGGGGCGACAACGACTTAGGAGCGGTAACATTCTGCACCGCCACAACGGGCTGTCCGACGGGTCCGGTTTCAGCAACCAATTCTCTTATAGGCGGGACGGCAAATGACCGCGTAGGGAGTCTGTTTGCAGAGCCGTTGGACAATGGCAATTATCTTGTCAGCAGCCCCGACTGGGACCGACCGGCGCCCCTTACAGGGGGAGGACCCTGGGTAAATGCCGGAGCCGTAACTCTCTGTAGCGGCGTAACCGGATGCACAGGAGTTGTTACTGAATCAAACTCGCTCGTGGGTTCGGATGACAACTCACGCCTTGGAAGGCGTGCGGGACTGCTAAACGGGAAATACGTTGTCGGAACAGAATTGTACGACTCAGATAGCCATGTAAATGCAGGGGCAGTCAAATTCTGCGACTCCAACGCCGGCTGCACAGGTACAATCCAATCCACGGACGATTTTCTTTTTGGCACCAGTA
Organism: Pyrinomonadaceae bacterium; assembly: GCA_013003215.1. GTDB lineage: Bacteria > Acidobacteriota > Blastocatellia > Pyrinomonadales > Pyrinomonadaceae > Aridibacter. The sequence goes on along the minus strand of JABDKD010000087.1, from coordinate 40,444 downwards.
CAGATGACCAGGTCGGGAACCGTGGTATTACTGTGCTTGAAAACGGTGACTACGTTGTCTTCAGCCAATCGTTCGCGGCAATTTCGCCTCTTTCGGAAGAAAAAGCTTCCAATATGGAACTTGGAGGCGGCCCTGCCCAACGCAATGGGGCGATCACATTCGGAGATGGATTGAACGGGACCTTCGGACCGGTAACAGAGGAAAATAGCGTTATCGGAACGAGTTCCTCAGGCGGAGCAAGACTTTCATTCGACTATGACGCGGTGAACGACAGGCTGATTGTGGGTCGTCCCGCAGATGAGCTTGTTACCGTATTCACGCGTCGGGTCAGGAACGCGGATCCGTACGATTTCGATAACGACGGACGGACCGATATTGGGATTTTTCGCCCTTTGGACGGCCAATGGTGGATCGACCGCTCAGACGATGGTTTAACAGTTCAGACTCTCGGCTTGGAAAACGACTATCTCGTTCCGTCAGACTACGATGGAGACGGCCTATCCGATGTCGCTGTCTGGAGACCCGGCGCCCCAACCATCGCCGCATTCTACATCCTGAATTCATCGGATTCGACGCTCGAGATCAAACCGTTTGGTCAAACCGGAGACGACCCGAGGATCACCGGTGACTGGGACGGAGACGGAAAAGCTGATCCGGCGGTATACCGCGAGGGCGCCGTCGGACCGCAAAGCTTTTTCTACTACCAGGGCAGCGATGAGAACCCGGGAAATGACGTCACATACCTCCCATGGGGTGTTGACGGAGATGAGCCGGTAAGAGGCGATTTTGATGGAGACGGGATACGGGATCTTGCGGTTTACCGGGCCTCAGTCGGCAAATGGATTATTAAAGGTAGTTTTGACGAACGAGTTCGCTGGGAGACTTATGGATTAAGCAGCGATATCCGGATACCGGGAGATTTCGACGGTGACGGCAGAACTGATCTCGCGGTATACCGACCGTCGGAAGGCTTTTGGTACATCAGGCAGAGCTCCAATGATGAACAAAAGTTCTTCCACTGGGGAACGAGTTCGGACTTTCCGGTTCCGGGTGATTACGATGGGGACGGAAAAACGGATGTTGCCGTTTATCGGGATGGAACCTGGTACATCCGGGAGAGTTCCAGCGGTGCATTTGCGCCACAGTTTTTCGGCCTTAGTGGTGACGTACCCATTCCTGCATCTTTGACCATTAACTGAAGACCTCGTTGCGGGCGCCGCTCAGGTGCCCGCATTTTTGTCCGCCCGATTGAATCTCTAAGCCGGTTTTAATGTTCGCGAAACTCCCTACATAATCAGAACTTAATTCATAGGGTTTAATCCGAGCGTCGTCTCAAGACTTCTAAAGAACAGAATATTCCTAAGAAAAGGCCGGAACGTACCGGCCACTTTGAATATTTCCCTGCTCAGTTCCCATTGGCAGTTACTGCCGCTATTGCAGCAAAAGCCGACTCGTTTTAGAATCTGCTACAATCGGCGTTCGCCGCATTAAGATTACAAAGAATAGACGAAACCCAAATCTAATTTCCTATGGCAGAAGAAAATACCGCTCAAGGAGCAAAGCGTTCGTTTATCGACAGGGCGCTCAACTTTATCGAGACTGTGGGCAACAAACTCCCTGATCCTGCGGTTCTTTTTCTGATATTACTGATAGTCGTCTGGATCCTTTCGGCGATTCTATCGACGATGACTTTCGCTGAGATCGATCCTCGAAACGGACAGCCGATCGTCATAAACAATCAGCTGACGGGGACTTCGATCGCCGGATTCCTTTCGAACATGGTTACGACATTTACGGGATTCCACCCGCTTGGCGTGGTTCTCGTGGCACTTCTCGGGGTAGGTGTTGCAGAACACACCGGATTTATAAACGCGTCTTTGAAAGGAATGCTCAGCTTTACGTCTGCAAAGCTCCTGACGCCGATGCTAATCCTCGTAGCTGTGATCAGCAGCACTGCAGCCGACGCGGGATACGTACTGGTTATTCCGCTAGGTGCGGTCATATTCTATGCTGCCGGCAGGCATCCTTTGGCCGGGATTGCCGCGACCTTTGCCGGGGTTTCCGGCGGCTTTAGTGCGAACTTCATACCGTCTTCACTCGATCCGTTGATGTCAGGCTTGACCCAGTCAGCGGTTCAGATACTTGACGCCTCCCGAACGGTTAACCCCCTCAGCAACTGGTTCTTCATGTCGGCTTCCTGCCTCTTGATCGTTGCAGTCGGGTGGTATGTAACTGACCGGATTATTGAACCGCGGCTTCAGGATGTGGAAATAGACGGAGATGTCGACGAAATACCCAAAATGGAGGGATTGGGCAAAAACGAGAAACGGGGACTCATCGTCGGGCTTGCGACGCTCGTAGTGGGTCTTATCATCCTAGCGGCTGTTTCCCTTCCTCAGTCGTCATCCATGCGATCACCGGTTGCCTATAAGCTCTCGTCTGCTTCCATTGCGAAGCTGAAGTCTGCTGATGTGCCCACTGCGGTTGTCGGGAAGACAAAAACGATCCGGGATCGGGATTTTTTTGGGAAGACTTCATTTGAGACCACTCTTAAAGCCACACTTGGAGAGGAAGAATTTGAAAAACATGGTGCCGCGTTTTTGACCAGCGCAGACCAGGTTCCCCCACAGTTGACAGCTTCTGTCGCTCCCCTAATGAGATCAATTGTCCCTCTAATATTTTTGCTTTTCATACTCCCGGGTATCGCTTATGGATACGCGGCAAAGACAGTCAGCAGTCACCGCGACATTATTAAGGGAATGTCCAAATCGATGAGTTCGATGGGATATTATATTGTGCTTGCTTTCTTCGCGTCGCTTTTTATCGCCGCTTTTGCCCAGTCCAATATCGGGGCCTTGCTGGCGATAAAAGGAGCAAATTTCTTGAGGGAGATGCAGCTGCCCGGACAGGTTACGATCATCGGGATTATCTTTCTTACCTGCCTTGTAAATCTCGTTGTGGGTTCAGCGTCGGCGAAATGGGCCCTTCTCGCGCCGATTTTTGTCCCGATGCTGATGCAGCTCGGCATTTCGCCGGAGGTATCCCAAGCCGGATACAGAATCGGGGATTCCGCGACTAATATCATCACGCCGTTGATGCCGTACTTCCCTCTCGTTGTGGTCTACGCAGCCAGGTATGTAAAGGGCACCGGGATCGGAACGATCGTTTCTCTGATGTTGCCTTATTCGGTCGTATTCCTGATAACCTGGATAGCATTCCTATTGGTTTTCTGGGCGTTTGGACTTCCCTTAGGCATCGACGCACCATACAGCTATCCGTAGATCGTAATTGCTGCCAACTTTTCGATACTCCAAGCACTTGAGTTCAAGTCCTAGTTCACCTTGAACTTTAAGTTTACTCCAACGCTGTGAACTTGCTCGACAACAGACTGAAAGTTGCGACGATATTGATAAAAGAAATCAGCCGTGAAGTTCTTTGTAAACTTCCTGCTGATGCCACCGACCGTATCATTTCTATGTACTCTCGTTCTTCTAAGATCAAAAAAGGTGTCATTTGCAGCATATGGCGAAAATCGAGTCTCGCCCTCTCTATTTACCGGTATCTTGATTTTGGTTCGATTTCTGTAAAAAGTCGCGTCCCTCAATCCTTCCGTTCGAATCCGTTGTTCAAGCCGGCTTCGATTTTCTATCGAAAAATGCTTAAAAGAAATCTTTGGAGTAATATCGAGTCGAAGTCTGTGTTCGTGAAGCGTAATCCCGGCCTCGCCTACGTTACGGTACAAATAACTTGGTTGAATCGTTAGATTCTTGAGTCCTTTAAACTTGAACGCAAAACCGAGTCTTCTGTCAGCGAGCCTTGAAGCGTTATCTGTTGCCCGTATATTTGCAATTACGATACCGTTTATCAATTCCTTCTGATTCTTATCCTTGTACAAAGGAAACTCTAAAGTTGTCCCAATCCGAACCTGAAAGTCATCTGTCGGTATTTCGACCTGAGCGGTAGCGAGTTTTACGGTCGAAGCACAGATGATCAGGACCACAAATAATGGCTTTTTCATCATGCAGCAATTCTAACAAACCCATAATTGCGATAGCATTCCATGTCTAAAAATCCTGTGAAATCTATTCTTTGTTCCAACCTTGGTTCGGCAAAGTTGGTAATAGAAAACTGCTCCTGAATAGATGAATTGATCAAGACCGGCCGCTCGACCCTAAGACCCGTCACAAAACCTTCCATTTCATGCTAATCCTATACTTAACTATCCGGCAAAATGGGACAATTTAGGAGTACTCACATTTATCATTTACCAGGAGGGCAGAGTTTACGAAAACAATCTAGGCGACGAAACCGAGAAGATCGCCTCCGAGATGACAACACTCGATCCGGATGAGACATACAAAAAGTCAGTGAGATCAGTCTGAGGCGTCAACCCTTTCGTCCGAACCCCGAACTTTGACTCAAATGGTAAGCCCGGGTTCGTCCAACGCGTCAATTTCGGAGTGGTAGATATCTGTAAACTCGTCAATGGTCGCGTCGCCGACAAGAAGCAGTGTGTCGCTGTGAAGATAGAGAAGCTCTGCGACCCTGATCAAATTGCGAGAAATCTGCGCAACGTTGTCGCTGTCATTAGCCAAGGAAGTCGCCATCTCACTGTCGATCTTCCCGCTCCTAATCAGTTCATCAAGGGTTCCGTCGAGCAATACGTCGCTTTCCCTGCTCCTGATCTTGAGTTTGAGCAACTTTGGAAGATGTTTTGCTGGATCCTTCGCGCTCGCCGTTCGATAAACTCGACGCAGCACTTTCGACATTTTTGCACGTAGCTGGTCGTATTCTTTCTTGATGAATTCGTTATCGGAGTTCATGTACCTGGTCACGTTTTTGTTGAGCCCGCGTGAATTCTTGATTGCTTCTACGATATATCTGTTCGCAACCTTCAGTTGGTAAATACCCTTCATCTTCTCCGGCTCGAGGGCGAAATCCGTCTGAATCTTGGTGCCGTATTCGATTATCTTGCTGTAGATCGTCTTGACCTTTTTGTAGTAAAGATCGTCGATATCCACCTTCATGTCCTTACGAGATTCTTCGACAACCTTTTTAAGCTTCCCTCTTGCTAGGATATCCTCACGATGAAGATTCATAGCATGGGCCATGATCTCAAAACAGGGGCCTGCAAACAGCCTCCTGGTCTCCATCAAGACTGCATGGATAGCAGTCTGAGGATATTTCAACGCATCTTCCGTCAAATACTTTGGCACAGCCACATCCGGCTCAGCCTCTTCTACAGATGGAACGAGCCAGATCACAACCCGCCTTATCAACGCGATAAACCAGATCAGTACCAACATGTTGAACACATTGAACATGGTGTGGAAAAGCGATAAAGCGATCGGAATCGCGGTCGCCGTCGCGAATGCCGAACTTCCTCCGCCGCTTGCGACATAATCAACGAATCTTAGGAATGGATAAAAGATGATCAAAACGATCGTGACACCGATGATCTGGGTAATAAAGTGAGCGCGTGCTGCCCTTTTCGCCTCAAAATTGGCAACAACCGAGGCCAGATTTGCCGTAATCGTTGTTCCGATATTTTCCCCAAGCACCATCGCGGCGGCCATATCAAAAGGTATCCAGCCCTCATTGCACATAACAAGGGTAAGCGCCATTGTCGCACTAGAAGATTGAACGATTAACGTGAGGATGGTCCCGATTAGAAGGAACAGAAGCACCGACCCATACCCCATCGATGTATAGCTTTCCAAAAACGATAGAACACCCGGATTCGCTTTGATATCAGGAACTGAATCTTTGAGAAACTGGAGACCTATAAACAGGATCGCAAAGCCAACAATGAACTTGCCCCATTTCTTGTAACTCTCTGATTTTGAGAATGTTAACAGGAAGCCAACAGCGACAAGGGGCAACGCAATCGTACTCATGCTGACCTTGAATCCGAGTATCGCGATCAACCACGCGGTCACGGTGGTACCGATATTCGCACCCAGAATCACTCCAATGGCTTCGGTTAGAGTCAGGAGGGACGCATTCGTAAAGCTGACAACCATCAGCGTCGTCGCCGATGATGACTGGATTACCGCAGTAATGAGGAAACCGGTAAATACTGCAAACAGACGGTTTTTCGTCATCGACGCAAGAATGCTCCGCATTTTGTCCCCGGCGACTTCCATCAGGGCATCGCTCATTACCTTCATCCCGTATAGGAACAGGCCGAGTGAGCCGAGAAGCGTCAAAATGTCTCCAATTCCGTATTGCATCCTTAGTATTACCAGTTATTTTCTTGAGTCACGAAACTTTTACGGGATTTCGACCTGTAAGTCAATATTAAGACATTAGTAACAAACGAATTCGATAGAATTCCCGTAAGTTATTGTGAATTCAATTGTTTTTGCGAATTCGGCTGATCGGCAGTAGATATCGGCAGTGGAAACATCGCCAATACAAAAAATGGCCGGACTCCTGTGAGCCCAGGCCGTTATCAAAAAGTTCTCTGGCACTATTGCAGATATGTGTTGGGAATCGGGTCATCGGATGAGATTCCGAACTGCTTTGTCATAAGACCGGATTCTGTTCCAAGTATCCACCAAGTTCCATCTCTTTCGACAGCAATATCGCTCTTCCCGTCTCCGTCGTAATCCCCAGGCACTAGAGTGTCTGTTGCCAGGCCGAATTCTGTTGCGTCAAAGTTTTGCGCGGGAATACCTACCGGCCTCGCGACATACCATTTTCGGTCAGAAGGCCTAAAGACCGCTAGGTTGGCTTTTCCGTCACCGTCGTAATCCGCGGGAACCGGGATGTCTCCTGCCTGACCGAACGACTCAGTCAACAAAGTGTTGCCGCTGTTCTGTATCGTCCAGACACCCGCGTTGAAAATGGCTATGTCGGCCCGTCCGTCTCCATCGTAGTCTGCCGGCACGGGCGTGTCCGAGGCAGTACCAAGGACGCTTGCTCCTGCATATCCGGCCTGGCTCCCAAGGATGTACCAAACACCATTACGATAGACCGCCACGTCATACTTGGCATCCCCATCGTAATCCTCCGGTATCAGGACATCTGTGGCGAGTCCCCAGTTGAAGCCGAATAGTCCGTCATATGAACCCGGGATATGCCAAATCCCGGTTGAGCCTCTGAATACCGCCGTATCGGTTTTGCTGTCACCGTCGTAATCTGCCGGCACTGCGCGGTCGGTGCTCTGACCAAATGGGATGCGGTCATATCCGGTGTCATTGGTTTGTATATACCAACTTATGAATGAGTTTGGGATCAAGCTCGAGAGGCCATTATTGTTCTCAATTCTGTACACGGCCAGGTTAGATTTTCCATCGCCGTCGAAATCGAACTTAGTGAACTGCTTTTCATACGCCCCAACATCGGCCCTGCCAACTCCGTTTCGGTCTCCATCGACTGCCCTTCGCGAGAATCGCTGATCTTCAGTTAGAGCGGAATTCGGATCTGCGGAATCGATAGCGGGACTCCCATGCTGCAATGCGTGCGTGGCCGTACCGCCCTTGTTATCGGCCAGCGGAACGAGAAGCGGATCCGTATTTAGCTGGTTTCCGGTCGTATTGCCCGTGACGTTTATTCCTGTCGAATTCCCGATTATGTTGTATCCCATTGAGAGCATCGAGCCTGAATAGTCTGGGTTTACGGGAGCAGTGTTGTTTGAAACGATCGAGTTATACAGGCGGATAGTTCCAAGGACCCTCCGAATGCCTCCGCCGGATCCCGAGGCGCTGTTGAAGGCCACCGCCGTGTGGTTCAGAGTAATACTGCTCGAGCTTCCGTTGTTCTCAAGTCCGGAACCGCTTTGTCCGGAATTCCCCGAGATTGTCGAGTTATTGATAGTCATCGTCCCGCCGGACGAGTAGATTCCGCCGCCGTCAAATGCATTGTTGCCGCTGATTGTCGAGTTGTTAATCGTGAGGGTTCCCAAGAGCTGGCGGATGGCTCCGCCGGCATTGAGTCCGCCCGGTTTTCCGTCGACCAACGTCACGTTATTAATCGTTGAAGTATTCGTCGTAAAGGTGAAAATCCGGCTGGCATTATTGCCTGAGATTGTAAGGCCCTTTGTCATGCCGCCCTCGATGGTAATATCGGACGTCACATCGAGCTCACCGCTGGTCAGTACTATTGTTCTAGGCTCATTAAAGAAAGACTGATCAAATTCGATTATGTCAGCCCCCGCGTTCGAATTTGCGCCGATGATCGCCTGCCGAAGACTCCCCGCACCGCTGTCGTTTGTGTTAGTCACAAGGAAGCCGCCGGCGTTCGCGTCCGCAACGAATGTAAGGAACGCGAGGACCGCCAGCAAGACCGCTGAAAGGTTTGATAGAACTCGGATTTTACGCACTTCGGATGTTGCGCTTGCGTCTATAAACTTTGCAAACGCAGAATTTAGCGTTTTCATGGTTGGATTCTCCTATTCTAAGATTGCTCGTGAGGAGCGATTATGTATTTGTAACGTTCGAGTTTTGAAACCTTGCATTCATCGTGAAGTTTCCCGCTCTTTTGCTCTTTCTCATTAGTCTGAAGATCCAGCTCGATGTCGTCCTTGCAAGGTCGTTCGACAAAAAGAGTGAGGACCGATATTGGTTTGTGATCGATCTCCGGTTCAGAAGTTCTAAACTGCAAAAACCACGTTGTTCTTTTCTCGTTTTCGATTTATTATTTACCCACGCACAGGAGAGAATTTATGAGTGATATTACGCTTGAACAAGCGCACGAAGTCGTGCGTGCCGCGCGCGCGAAAGCAGACGACATTGGAACAAAGATGGATATTGCAGTCGTTGACGCAGGAGCAAATCTCAAGTTCTTTATAAGAATGGACGGAGCCTGGCTTGGGAGCATCGATATCGCGATGAAGAAAGCACGAACGGCACGGTATTTCGATATGCCTACAGGGAGTATCGGAGAGTTGTCTCAACCTGACGGCCCGTTGTTCAATATCGAACACTCAAACGGCGGCCTAATCAGTTTCCCTGGTGGGCTTCCGATAAAGAATTCTGCCGGCGAGATAATCGGCGCGATCGGAGTATCAGGGAGCTCAGTTGAGGACGACCACACGGTCGCCGAGGCGGGGGCATCTGCAATCTAGGCCCAAATCGGCGAAGGCCCAGCGGCCTGTTTTTCTCGAGTCAACTAACACGAAACCAAATACCCTCTAATCATGGAAACATTCTATCTCGGCGTCGTAATTGTTCTTTTCATTCTAGCGATATCTGACCTCATCGTAGGTGTCAGCAACGACGCCGTGAATTTCCTGAATTCGGCAGTCGGTTCAAAAGCCTCGACATTCAGGATAATTATGATCGTTGCCGCACTCGGCATCTTGGTTGGATGCACGTTTTCCAGCGGCATGATGGAAGTTGCGAGGAAGGGTATTTTTCACCCGGAACACTTCTATTTCTCGGAGATAATGCTCTTGTTCCTGGCTGTCATGATCACGGACGTAGTTTTGCTCGATGCTTTTAACTCGTACGGAATGCCAACATCCACGACGGTTTCGATCGTTTTTGAACTTCTGGGAGCGGCAACAGCGTTCACGCTCATCAAGATCCTCTCCGATCCGAACGCCCTGGAGCTAAACGAGTATATTAACTCCGCGAAAGCATTGGCGATCATCTCCGGAATCCTGCTTTCGATCGTTGTCGCGTTCTCCGCGGGCGTCATTTTTCAATATCTTTCGCGTCTCCTGTTCTCTTTTGACTACAAAACCAGCTTTCGGCGCTGGGGCGCCATTTGGTCCGGTTTTGCGATCACGGCGATCACATATTTCATACTCATAAAAGGTGCAAAAGGAGCATCCTTTATGACGTCGGAAATGAAAGATTCAATCCAGGAAAATGCTTTTCTTATCCTAGCGGTGAGCTTTGTAGCATGGACGGTGATCCTTCAGCTCGCGGCTTGGCTTACAAAGCTGGACATCCTGAAATTCGTTGTTCTTATCGGAACTTTCTCTCTTGCGATGGCATTTGCCGGAAATGATCTTGTCAATTTTATAGGAGTTCCGCTTGCAGGCTTTAATTCCTGGGAACTGTTTACGGCCGGGGGTGCCCAGGCTCCAGATGCGTTTTCAATGGAAGGCCTCGCCGGTAAGGTGCCGACTCCTACCTTGTTTCTGGTAATCGCCGGATTGATCATGGCTATAACGCTTTGGACTTCATCTAAGGCAAAAAGTGTTGTGAAGACCTCACTCGACCTCGGACGACAGTACGATGGCCATGAAAGGTTTACTTCCTATGCGGCCTCAAGAAGTCTTGTACGCAGTTTTTCAACATTTGCGCTTTCTGTTAACAATCTCCTCCCCTACAACTTGAGGAATGCAGTATTGCGCCGTTTTGACCAGACACCTTTTGTCGCCAAGCAGGCGCATCTAGGAAAAGACGCACCTTCTTTCGATATGATCAGAGCGGCAACCACCCTAACGGTGGCGAGCATTCTCATTGCGCTCGCTACCAACTGGAAGCTGCCTCTTTCTACGACATACGTTACTTTCATGGTCTTCATGGGCACTTCGCTGGCAGACGGTGCTTGGGGTAGAGAAAGTGCAGTTTACAGGGTTTCAGGGGTGCTCTCTGTGGTAGGAGGCTGGTTTTTCACCGCACTATCAGCGTTTTCCGTGGCGTTCATCGTTGCCGTGTTGCTTTATTACGGCGGGATTGTCGCCATAGCAATTATCCTCGCGGCAGCTGCTGTGATCATTTACAGAACTCATCGGTATCACAAAGAGCGGCTTGAGGAACAACTGGAACATGAAAAAGGCATTGCTGAAGGAAGTCTTACGACAAGTGATGTCCTGGGCATAGTTTCGCGTGGAATGGATTCGATCTCGACCCAGTTGATGACAACTGTTGACGATACACTGAATGCGCTTGAGAAAGAGAAGCTTTCCGATCTCACCAAGATCTATAAGCGGTTCAGCGAACACCGGCGTCGCACGCAACGTGTGAAGTACTTAATGAGCGAAGCACTTGAAAAGATTGAAGATGACGAGGCCGCCCATTTTTATATCCTAAGCGCTGATTATCTTAACGAAATGGCGGAACACGTCTACAGGATCATCAAACCGGCCCGGGATCACGTTGACAATAACCACAAGCCGCTTCTGCCTGAACAGATTGAGGAACTCAGAGCGATAAACGATTTACTAAAGCTGCGGATAAGCGAAACTGTGAAGCTGTTCAGCAGTTTTGGAGAAGAGGATCCTTCAGATGAATTGAAGCGGTTTAAGCCATTCAGCAAGGAGTTGATGCGTGTCCGGAAACTCCAGATCAAGAGAATCAAGAACCAGGAGATTGGCACCCGAAACAGCCAGTTCTATTTGAATTTACTTGGTGAGCTTAGAAACCTTGGTTTGTTCACCCTGCGCCTTGTCAAGATATATGAAGATATCGTCCTTTCTCGCCCTACAGATGATCCGCAGATCGTCGAAGCCGATCCCGAAATTCCACCCGTAATGGATGAGATCGTTTCTACGCCGGTTGGAGAGGTTTCGGAAGATCCATCTGAGGAAGTACACGAAGAAGACAAGGAAGTCGAATAATCAGTAATCTATGAGAAATCACTTAAATTCGATGCGTGCAGTACTCCCGTTTATCGTCTTCTTGGCCGCGACTTCACTTTATGCTCAAAATCCCGCTTCACCGACGGATTCAGGCAAGAGGCCAGCCCGTGTTCTGATCAAATCCGCAATGGTCATCAACGGAAATGGCAAACCCGCCGCCGGCCCGTATGATATATCGGTGGTCGATGACAGGATCGAACGCATCTCGCGAAGTATCAAGGCGAAGGGCGGAGATGTCGTGATCGATGCGTCCGGCAAATACGTCATGCCGGGCCTCATAAATCTACACGGACACACGCAGGATGGCAGAGGAGGTGTACCGCAGCCGGTCGAATACTGCATGAAGCTTTGGCTCGCAAGCGGTATCACCACCGTTCGGGATCTTGGTGCCGGCCCCAAGACTTTGAAGTGGCGTGAACAGAGCGCGAATAACGAGATCCCGTCCCAAAAGATTTATGCTTACGGAGTCTTTACCAGATCGCCAAATCCGCAAACTGCTGAAGCCGCCCGACAACGCGTAAGAGACTTAAAATCAGAGGGGTACGATGGCATAAAGCTTTTCGGAGTCGATCGCGACATCATGGCCGCGATGATGGATGAAGCCAAAAACCAGGGAATGCGGGTTGCGCACCATACCGCAGTTGAGGAGACAAATGCGTGGGATGACGTGAAATTCGGTACGACCACAATCGAACACTGGTACGGTATTCCGGAAGCCGCGATGGCAAATCAGAGGCAGACATATCCCGCGGACTACAACTACAACGACGAAGTTGATCGTTTTCGATATGCTGGCCGCATTTGGCGGGAGGCGGAACCGAAACGCCTGATGAAACTCTTTGACGCGATGGTCAAGAACAACGTCGCGTGGAACCCCACTTTGTCTATTTACGAGGCATCGCGAGATCTACAAAGGGCTCAGAATCAGCCCTATTTCAAAGATTATCTTCATCCGACTGTTGAGGAATTCTTTAAACCGAACCCAAAGAACCATGGTTCTTACTTCATCGGCTGGACCTCGACCGACGAAGCATACTGGAGCGAGAATTTCAGGATCTGGATGCGCGCCTTGCGTGAATTCGAAAAACGCGGCGGAATCATTGGAGCCGGAGAAGACGCAGGATTCATCTACAGGCTTTACGGCTTCGGAATGGTCCGTGAACTTGAACTCCACCAAGAGGCGGGATTTACTCCGCTTCAGGTAATCAGGCATGCGACTTCAAACAACGCCCGGATAATGGGTATCGGGCAAGAAACTGGACGAATTCGCCAAGGTTACAAGGCTAATCTGATCGTAGTTAACGGGAATCCGCTGGAAGACTTCAAATTACTTTATCCCAGCGGCACCGACGGCGTGAAAGACGGAAAAGTAGTGCGGACGGGCGGCGTAGAATGGACCATAAAGGATGGAATTCCCTTCCATGGCCCAACGCTGGCAAAAGAGGTACGAGACATGGTCAGAGATGCCAAAAAGGCTCGTGCTGCCAGGCCTTGAGCGCATCCAACAGCTTATAAATACACAAACAAAAAACCCGGTACATCATCGCGCCGGGGTTTTTAGTATTCATCTTTGAAGTTTACTTCATCGGTTTCTTAACACGCTTCTTCGAGAAGAACATAATCTCCCAATTCGGAACATCTTTCGTATCCAGCGGTACCATATTGTCTCTATCCAGTAGCTGATCAATATCTTTCTCCGAAAAGAGCAGATCGGGTTCCTCGATCGTGAGCGTAACAAGACCCGTCGATAGTTCGAAACCGAATTTTGACTTGATACGGGAAATCAAAGTCCTTGATCGAGTCGCCTTTTCAACAGCTTCACACAATTCACAGCGTTCAGCCACGGCATCGATAATAATGCCGCACTTCTCACATCGAAGCGTCGCGCGTTCCTCTTCAGTCGCGTTTAAGCTAAGAATTGGAGATTGTGATAGATGAAGAACCATAAATCCGTATTCCGTGCGCCTAATTCAAAACGTACTCATATACAAAAACTTCCTTCGTCAGTTTTCGTGTCTCTTAGAGGCTATAAACTCCCAATAAGCCTATTTTTCCGCTACTCCGAGCATAAAATTACTTATCGCGTCGGTTCCGTCAAAAGCGTTTCCGAGAGCTACGCCGTCGTATGACACATCCGATACACCGCCACCTGTAACTTCATACTTTGGAGGCAGCGAGAATACGTTCGAAGCCAGCTGGTCAGATCCATATGGAGCAATGACAACGTTTCCGGTAATGGTACCGTCACCTCCTCCCTGGCGCAGCCAGCCTTCAGTGCCTGTGACAATGATCAAGCCATTGAAACTCCAACCTCCGACATTTCTCAGCTGTCCCGTGACTACCATGATCCCACCGCCGTCTACGCCAGCTGTACAGTCACCCTCACAAAACGTTATTCCCGTGCCCGATGCAAAATCACCCGTATTGCTAACGTTTTGTTGCGGATTGAGATAGTACCTTCCCGAGTTTTGTGCGGTGATCCTTAACTGGCTTACCAGCTGGTCCAATAACTGCGGAGTGGACATCCAGTCGGGCAGATCTGTGACGATCGCAGGCGCCGGATTGATATTGTTGTTGTTACTCGGAATTCCGTCTTCAACGGTGTCAAGCCCCTGTTGGTCGATAACACCAACCGAAGGAATAATCACCGAACCGTCCTCACCGTTGATTTCAAATACCGAGGAATTACCCGGATCAAATACAAGACCATCACCCGTACCCTGCATCGTAATCGCCGCCGGGCCCGCCAAATCGTTAAAGAAATTCTTTTGAACAATTCCTTCGAGCTCTTTCTTTGCCCCATTAGGGCCAAAGCCGGTCGATTTAACAACCAATCTATACGGTTCAACCGGAGTCGAATTCATATACAAAGAAGCGCTTGCCGTCCCCGGTGAGGTGGGAACAGCGATCGAAGTTACAAACGTAGGACACGGATTCGCTGTTGTAGAGGTCTCACAAATCTTTACTTCAGTTCCCATAAGAGAATAAGTATTTGTGTCCAACGTAAACACGACCGGATCCGTCGCGGAAGCCTGAGTAATCTCACCCCGGATAGTCCTGGTCGCCTGTCGCGGCGATGTAATCGAATAGTTTATTACTACAGGAACCGTATCTGTTATCTGCGCACCATTTCCTACTACCTCCACGTTCAGTGTGCTCAGCAATGCATTCGGATCAGACTCATTAGGTGCACAATGGGTACCCGTCGTGAATGAGATCAGACAGCTCGCAATATTCGTAAACGAAAGAGTTATACGATCGGGATCCGAATCGGATGGATATGAAACGGTCGAAACGCCACTGTTTAAGAAACCACCCACGGAAGAAAAAGTAAGCGAATCCGCAGTATTATCCGGGTCAGACACACTAATCCGATACGAAGTACCTGAAATTGGGCTACAGGGGTTCGGTCCAACCGAAACCGTATTTGACGTGGTGCAGTTGTATGTCAACCAGGTCGATAAGTCAGCATCTGCCTCCGCAACACTGTAGCTGGGTCTTGGATCATGGCGCAACACCTTGATTGTGGCCTGGAGTCCGCTTTCCGCCGCGTAATAGGCTTTGGTTTCCGCAAGCACATCGGTCGAATTCTGTGAGTTGGAACCGGCTCCTGACAAAAGCGCGATACACGCTATCGAAAGCAGGGACGCGATCATGACAACGGTTACAAGTGCCGCTCCATTCTGATCGCTGCGTTTACGCTGCATTTCATTTCGCTTGTTCATCGCTCTCCTCCCACCCGATACCGGGTCCGTACAGATCTTTTTTCCCATTGTTCAGCTCCTATGAAGAGGAGCCCGAAACTCAGATCTTCCAAATCTTAACGTGAGGACCAATAATTCAAACTCTCAGACGCCAAACTCAATACTGTCCAAGCTGATAGGGTGAGTTTCGAAGAGTTACGTCAGAATTCACGGAAACAATACGCCCGCCTGGCTGCCCTTCAATATCTTCCAGTATCACTTGAAGCTTGATCGTTATCTTTCCCGTGTTCGCAGCTGCCGAACCGGTTGTTACAGTCCCGTCGGACGCATAGTTGTGATAGACGAAGTCCACATCACTAACCCGGTTGATCACACCCGAGGCGAGACCCGTGTTGGAGTCGTACCGTACTACGGACTGAGAATTCGAGTCATAATAAAACGTAACGTCTTCACCCGGTCCGTCAGTCAGCGCGTTCTGATTATTGGTATTGGTTCGAATATGGAGCTTTTTGTCCGTCGAATCCGTCAGGACTATCCCATTAGTGACCAAACCATAGCCAGCATTACCAACCTCACGAGACACTATGTTCAGCGCGGCTTGTGCTGAAGTAACAGCATCACCCGTACTCGTTTCCCGAGTTCGGCTTCCAAGTGCAGATGAAAAGACGGTCACTGCACCACCAAGGATTATCAGGGACAAAACCAGAGAAACAATCAGCTCGATCAACGAGTATCCCGCGTCGGAACTATGGGGACCAAGACGCAGCGGATGCCGCTCGCCTTGAACTTTCCTCGAAGTGTTGCCTCTACATTCCATTGCTGTTCTTTTATAATGTGTAATCCGTTAATTCGAACGCACACGTTGAATCGTCACGTTCGCCTTCAGATCCGAAAGCCATCCCGATTCCGCAACCTGTGGAACCGCAGAAATGACGATCTCCTTAAATTTGCAGTCTGCCTCGGGTATCTGGGCGGCCGTCTGTATACCCGCCGTGTACGGATCGTTATCAATTGTTACCGAAATCACGAACACCCGACCATCTTCACTCGTCCGGGTCCGGACATTCGGATATGACCCACCGTTTAGCTCTGTCGAGGATCCAACTGGAACAAACTTGAGCCCTCGGTAATACTCAACGTCCTTTTGAAGCACCGAAAGCGCCTGCATCCGCAGATTCTCACCGCGGTTCCTTTCGACAACATTGCTAAAGATCATCAGGATACCAACGCTCAAAATAATTAGGAGTGTTCCGGCAAGAATCACCTCGATAAGGGTAAATCCCCTGCTCGCGGTAAATTTCCGTACTTTTTCTTGTTGCAGTTCAGTCATCAACTTATCACATAAAGCGTGCCCTAGAGATTTTTCTTTCTATGGCAACGTTACATCTGGTCTAATGCCGGTGCCGGTCGAAACATTAGTTATCGCCGGCGGTGCGAAAGTGGGCACCCCGGAACCGCCGTTCAAAAGATTGACTGTTCCAGTCGGAGTCACTAGCACAATATTCGCGTTACTTGTGCTATCGTTCGAAAAAGAACAGGTCCCATTGCAAACCAGGAAAATCGGATTTACTACTGTATCTGTTGCGTCCTTAGCGATCACCTCACCCCGCTTATCGAATGTAACGGTGACCGGAAATGTCATTGAATCTCCAGTTATCGTAATACTCTGGGCTGAAAAGTCCGTCAATATTGTATCCGTTGCGTCTGTCGTCACACCGTTATTGTTCGCATCAATAACGAGTGAATATGATGTCGCTGAAACGATCAAATGCGCGCTATTCCCAACTTCCACCCGGCGTTTCACGGAATCGAATCTGGCGCGTTCGAATGCTTGTTTAAACGTTTGTGCAACTGTCTGCCTTCTAAGCTGATCTCTGGACGCGCCCAACTGCATCAACGCCAAAGTTGAGACGACAGCGATAATCGCGGTCACCATCAAAAGTTCAGGAAGAGTTACTCCCGATTCACCTGTTAATTTCCTTCTTACCAGGTACATATTGCCAGCCTCACAATTCTTACGGCCCTTGTCCAAGCCTACCTGCGATCTCAAACATCGGACTGTATAACGCGGCCACAATGAATCCCACAAAGATCCCAACCGGGACGATCGTAAAATTCTGCAGCCAAAACAGTACCGCTTCAAGCTCCCTCTGAGCACGTGTCTCCACAACTTCAGCGTAGTTATGGAACGTGTTCTGCATATCGGCCGTCTTTTCAAACGTCATCAAGACCCCCGCGAATTCCTTACCCATCAAAAACGGGTACGGTACAAAGAGCTTATGGAGATCTGTAGATTCCGTTACAAAGCGGTGACGAACGTGCCTCAACATTTTTGCGTATTCCGGATTCGAGGAAGTTTCAGCCGCGACCTGAAAACGCTCGGTCATCGAAGGGATACCCGCTGAGAGCATCGCCAGGGTTCGAAGAGTTTCTGCTGCGAAATAATGTCTGAAGAATGCTCCGAACACCGGAAGCCTTAGCGCCATAACTTTCAGTTTGTCGCTTCCCTGCGGCGAACGTGCCCACTTAATGAAGAACACTAGGCCGCCAAGCGACAACAACACTGCGCCGATGCCCCACCAACTCGTAAGAAAATCGGAACCCGCTATCATAATTCGTGTAATCAAGGGTAATTGAGTATCGTCACCCGTCAACAAAGTGCTGTAGAGTTCAACCATCTTGGGCATTACGAAATATTCGACTATGCCCACCGCCAAAATACAAAAAACGATAACCGCAAACGGATACATCAATGCCGATTTAATGCTCGCCCTAATCGCAGCCGCTTTTTTTTCTGCTTCAGCAAATCTGTGCAGCGTCAGCAGAAACGCGCTCTTGTCGACACCGGAGTCACTGTCAGCCGCGGTACCGACCTCTTCGCCGATCCGTAGCGCGCAAATAAACGTGACCGGAAACAGAGGTGCCCCATTGCTATCTACTTGAGCCCCAAACGCTTCAGAAAGACTTCTTCCGTTGATAATCAATTCACCCGCGTTGAACAAAGCATCTGCAAGGACTTGATTCGTTTGTGCATATGCCAGGAGTCGACAGATCTGAGTTGGACTTTCACCAATCTCCATCAAGTCACCAAATTGTTCCGCAAGGCTTGCGAATTCAACTCGGCTGGGTTTTTTTCGATTCTTACGGCCACCCGTCCTGGGACTGATCGACTGAACCCGAATTCCTGCGCGTTCCAATTCCTTTGGAACCATCGCCTCATCTGAAGTTTGGACAAATCCCTTGACCTTTTCATTCAAAGAATCGACGCCGACGAAATTGAACCCGTTTTCAGACAGCAACTCATCGGATAGGCCGAATGCCGCATTATCGTTACCTTCTTTTGGCCGTAAAGGCGCAACACGACCGTCGCCTGCCGGATTGAGTGCAGGATTGTAGCTATCCCCGCCCCTGCCAGCTTGACCACCTACGCTAACTGTATGTTTGGCTCCTTTCATCTTTCTTCCTTACGCAATTCCCGACTCACCCGAAACCATCGATATTCGTTTTATCTTCTACCGATTCATCGAGTCGTCAATCAACTCTTCGATACTTTCCTCAATATTTGCAGCGATCGCCATCTGCGAGTCGGCAAACTCACGGTTTGCGACCTGTCTCTTACCCTCTACGAGACCCAGTACCCCTGCAACTTCCATTTCTGAAGTAATGCCGGCTTCGACTTTCTCTCGCGCTATCTTCTTCATCGGAGTGAGATATCGGGCCTCCCGTGACATTCTCACGATGTCCCTCGCAGAATATTGCCTGTTTTGAATCCACTCTTTGACTTCGTCGTTGAAATAGAGAAGCTCGGCCATCGCGGTACGTCCCCTTGTCCCTTTGTTAAAGCACTCAGGACATCCGACAGCCTTATAAACCTCCACGTTATATTCGTAATTCGGCTTCGGATCGGCTGTTTTGCAGTTTTCACAAAGCTTTTTAACGAGGGCCTGTGCGAGGATCATATTTATTCCTGTCGCGAGATTTTCCCTCGGTATCCCCATCTGAAACATCCTCGACATTGTGTCTTCAACACTTGCGGCGTGAAACGTCGAAAGCACGAGGTGACCGGTCAAAGCTGCGTTGATCGCTACGGAAACGTGTTCGGCTGATCTGAGCTCCCCTATTCCGATGATGTCCGGATCAGCTCTCAAACAGGAATAGAATGCGTCCCACCAGCTAAAAGGCGTATTCGGCCTCAAGCTTATCTGCGTTCTTCTTGGTGAACGAATCTCTATCGGCTCGCCTATCTCAATGATCTTGTGAGTATCGGGTTCTTCCAGAGCCGCGTAGACAGCTTCAAGAGTATTTGTTTTGCCGGATCCGGTAGCTCCCGTTACGACAAGGATTCCACGCTTTTGTTCATATGCGGCCCTTAGGTCCGCAATTTGGTGGGAGACAAAACCTACATCGGAAATATCGCGAATCGGTTTAAGCTGCGACCTCAGTACAATTGAAGGAGAATAAAGAGTTGGCTGCGAAGCAAAACGAAGCTCCACTTCGACGATTTGCCCATCGCGGAATGTACGCACTTTAATCGTCGAGTCAATATCCCGGAATTTCATCTGCGTAGCATCTTTGCGAGCGGTTTCCGCCATTCCCATGGCGAGCTGCTTTATCTTTACGAAAGGAATATTATCCCAGCGCGTGAACATCTCGCTGTCGTAACGAAATCGGATACGGCCGGTCGGCTGTCCCGCCTCGAGATGAAGATCGCTCGCACCGGAGCGCAGGAATTCCATAAGAATCAAACGTATGAACTCCTGCGTTGTAAGCTCAGCTTCATTCCGCTTAATGTTCCTCTTGTATTCTTCCTGATCTGTAAGCTCGATCCATTCTTCAGCTTCGTCCTCAAAATCCGCTTCTGAGATCGCCTGAACCGTGAGCACTTCTTCGGGACTGAGGGTACTCTTTCCCTCACCCCAGTTTTTCGTCATCTGGGATTTCTTCTTTTGCTCGTGTTCTCTGACTAAAGATTGGGCTTCTGGATTGTAGAGCTGAGAGAACAATTCGTCATAGAATTTCTTTTCAAGGCTCTGAAATGAGACTTGAAACGGACTAACTTTGAGTGCATGAACAACGCCATTGCGGTGATCGCTGTTACCGATTTCGACAAGTCCAACCGAAAAATGGAGCGAATCGTATTTACCTCGCCGGGCTTTCAGTATGATGGCTTTATATCTCGCAGAGGACTCCTTGTTCAGGAATTGTGAATACTGCGGCAATTCCTTTACCGTGTAGTCTTTGAAGCCCTCATAAAAATCACCAAAAGATAAAGCGTCGGGCGACGAAATCGCTCCAATGTCGGGCTCGTTCCCCTGAGATGTAGGATCATCTACAATCCGATCCTTTTCACCTGAATTGCTCTCATCGTAAGGCATTGAATCTTTTGAGTTTAACTCCTTGTTTGGCATTTCGGCCGACCGTCCGTTTCAGATAAGTGTCCGCCGAGGTTTTCTCGGCGGACGCTTGCTCATTCCATTAGTTTCCTGTCTTCGTTACAGAATCTTCAACTTCCTTAACCGCAGGCGTAACCTTCGGGATATCCGTCTTCACTCCAGGTAAAATATCTGGTTTAACGACTTCGCCGTATGGCACTATCGATGCCGAAATAGCGAAATACAAACGATTCAGCTCGTTTCGCTTAACCTTGCGTTTGAATAGATACCCAATAATCGGAATGTCACCCAAACCAGGAGTTTTAGTAACATCTTTGCTTGCCGAATCGACTGTAAATCCGCCGAGAATTACGGTTGTTTCCTGATTGACAAGAAATCGTGTTTGTATTGAACGGCGATTCACCGAAGGAACACCCTGACTCACAACGGATGTATCGACATCATTTGACTCAAGCTGGATGCTAAGATTCACCCCAACCGGTTTTCCATCGTCGTCATCAATCACCTGCGGTGTAATGGAAAGCACGTTTCCTGCCTCAAGAATTTCTAAACTGCCCGGTGTGTTTCCCAGAGCGTTTAGCGACTGGATTAATACCGGGATTTGTCTACCGACATCCAGGTCCGCAGTGTCACCATCTACAACCATTGCAAAGGGCCTCGATTTGATCGAAATCACACCCTTAGATTGCAGAGCGCTCGCCTGGACATTGAAATCCACCGTCCCTATCAGGGTTGAAAAATCAAAAATCGTTCCAAGCGGGCTCACAGGAATCCCTTCAAAACTTCCCGTCGTTCGGTTGTCTCCAACGTCAGCGATCGTGGTCTGAACACCTATGTCGCGTAGTCTGCTTTCATTCGCTGTATAAACTAGTCCGCGAATGACCACCTGAAACGGCGCACGGTCCGCCTTTGAAATGATCTGTTTGATCAGATCAAGCTCTTCATCTGTAGCTCGGACAACAATTATATTTCTTCCCGGAACAACCGAGACGGATCTGTTCGACCTAACTGCCTCAGTGTCCTGGTCCGTCGAGTTCGACGTTATTCCTCCCCCCGAACTTCCGCCTATGCTGCTCTCTCGAGGTGACCTTATGCCAATGATTTTCTCAATCTCTATGATGAGTTTTTCGAAGTTGCCACAGTTCTGAACTCCACCGCCGCCACCGCCGAGCCCGCCACCTTGGCCACCACCCTGACAGCCGCCGCCGGCCTGGCCGCCACCCTGTCTATTGCTTCGGCCCGCGATATCAACGTTCCCACCTGAATAAGGCTGGAGGTATTTTAGTTTGATAAATTCGGTTTTTACTTCTGCAGTATCCTGAAGATCCGGCAGCTTGTTATTGCTTACCAGCTGGATCGTATTGTCATCGACGCACGTCGCGCGGACGCCTGACAGGAACAGCTGGGACTTGAGAAGCAAATTCCAAGGGATATCGTCTGCCCTTATGTTTATCGGCTTATTCGCAATGTCTTCGCCCACCAGAAAATTGACATTAAACCGTCGATTTAACTGGTACAAAAGATCATCCATTACAAGTGGCATCGTCTGCCTGAAACTAAATGACTGGCCAACGAAGTCGGCATCACAGAAGTTCCTGGTTTGAGTGAGCTTCGGATTCAATGCGATTTTTCGTTTCAAATAGTCGAGAATTGCTGCGTCACCGACGATGCTCTCGGGCACCATCCTCGGTGCACCGTTCGGATCTTTCATGTTTAGGGTCTCGGCAATTTGAACAATTCGAGCATTCCTCGCTTTACGGTCCCTCACTACCGAGACAGATACATTTCCCACGGGAGTCGGCTTTGCAGCGGAACCGCTTACGCTAACCTTCGATAGATCGAATTTAGGCTCCGCGGATTGTGCAAGAATGCCAATCGGCACTACGCAAATGATCGCCAGAATAAATAGTTTTCTCATAAGACCTGTTAAGTAATGAAGCGTTTTCCAGTGACCTAACGGCTCACTGAACTCCAATAAATCATTAAACGCTTTAATTACTTCCTCCTGCTGCAATGCCCTGTCTACCCACAGGGACTCCCGGAACCGTTTCATTTATCGATGTATTCACCGAGACGGCTCCAGCGTTTCGTGTCTGAATCGCGCGCCCCCACGACTTCAGACGTTTAATCGACATGTCCTTTCCGGACGCAAAAACAACACCTTCATCAATAACTTCTAGAATGATCCCATCGTGCAATCGGGTTCCAACGGAAAAGCTGACAATTCGATCAGCAGCTTCTGAGAAAAACATTACCTCTTGTTCTCCGTCGCCCCCATCAACCACACCGACCGGTACTAAATCGTCAATCGAATAAATCGACGGCAATGGCTCTCCGATGAGTGTTCCGAATCTTGCTCGTTCGATCCACGCCAAGAGCCTGTCTTTTGTATTCATTACTCTTGGTTCTTCAGCTTTCCTGGCAGTATTTGTCCGAGCAGGGTTCGAAGTTAGGGACGACGCCCTCTGGCTCGTGTTACTTCCCGCGGACGTCCCAACGGCTCCACTCGATCTTGATGCGAGCGCCCTCGCAATCTGCGAACTTACAGAAGTGACTTGAGAAGCCTTGACGCCGCTAACCCCTGTCTTGTCAACAAAAGGATCTTTCGCGGCGAAATCTTCAGGAAGCACGTCCATTTTCAATGCTTTTTCCAGATCCTTTTCCAGTTGAGGATCGATATCGTCAACTACAGACGCAACCGGGACCTCCGATTCAAACGCACTGCTTTCGAAAGAAGATATGAAGAAACTCCAGATAAAAAACACACCGGCAGTCAAAATCATGACGCCAAAGAACAGCAAGCCAAGCTTTATCAACAAGCTATCCATGACTCCTTTTTTAGGCGATGGATCCGTATTAATCGTTAGCATTGCCTTCCACCTCGTTAACAATTTTTGAAAGTTCTCCTGGAAGCTGCGGTTTTTCTGCCGGCGGCGGTGCATGAAACGCGATCAACGTGAATCCCGCAGAAACCGAATTTCGCAATGAAACGACCGAATAATCCCGCACGACGAGAATTCGAGGCATTTGAGAAATATCAGCAAAAAACTTAATCACTTGCGGATATGGCCCCGTCACGACAGCAGGGATTTCTCGTTCGTAAAGCTGCTTTGCGCTTGGAGATACAACCGACTCCTCAACCGCCAGAAGACCGGTCAGCGTAACACTGTTGTTTCGAGCTGCTGCTTCCACCTGACCAAGGACATCCGAGACTTCAGTTTCTTCGGGCAGAAGCGGTTTGGCTTCCTGATAAAGCCCAACAATCTTTGTAAACTTGGCTTTAAATTGATCCTCTCCTGCCAAAAGCCTTTCCGTCTTCCGGTTTTCCATCTCTTTTTTGAGCACCGACTGTCTATATTGCCTGGTTGTTTCACTCCAACCGCTCATCAGGTTGGAGTATATGAGCCAACCGATAGCCAGTGAGATGATAGCCATCAGGCCAAATGACAACACGGGCCCGCGTCTCATCGACTCGCGAATGATGGTGTTCCCTATCGAATTGTTTCGTCTCGCTTGCATAAATACAGTCTCTCTACTCAGTTACCGGCCTATTAAAAACTCTCTTAACCAAACCTAACCTGCCGGAAGCGGCGTCTCGGCTGCTCCGGGAGGCTGCTGTGGTTGCCCTGCCGGAGGAGCTGGCTGAGCGGGTGCAGGAACAGCACCCGCTGGTACAATTTGCTTTTCAGGCGGAAGAAACTCGGACATTGGCAGATAGTTTCCACGAATCGTCCAAGCGATGATTCCAGGGGCCGGACCGTCACCTTTTAAGGTCGAATTGTCCAATTTCGGTACGGTTGAATTCTGCCCAACGGCGTCAGCCGGTATAGCTACACCCTCTTTGACCTCGTAGGTAAGGTTGCTGAACAATCGGCTTCCGCTTTCCGCTCCACCCGCAAACTCAAGTGAGCGAAGGAACGCCGTGACCGCATCCTTATTTCGAGCCAGACCTGTAATCTCAATTCCTGCGTCAGGTTTGAGTTTTAGCTCTTCAACATAGAATGACCCGTCCAATTCGAACGGATAACTCTCATTTAGCTTGAGAAGCATTCCGATTCCCACGGGCTGATGCTTTCTCAGTCGACTAACCTGCTTGATAAATTCCTGATACCACCGCAAGTTCGCCTCATATGCCGTGCGCCTTTGAAGCGCGGGCTTTAATTCTGCTGTTTTCGCATCAGCGCGCAGATCGCGGAACTTGAGCAACGTCTGTGTTGTAAGATGGTCCGCTAGAACGCCAAAAAGGAATGCAAATACAACAACTGGGGCCGCAAGAAGAGTGAACACGGCTTTCCGACGTCGTTGCTGATGACGCATCTCATTGATTCTGCGCCGTTTAACCTCTTCCTTGTCCGCAAGTACCAAAAGGTCCCTTGCCAGATTTACTTGAGGCAGAGTCTCCGCGCCAACGACCGTATCATCCCCAAAAGTAAACGAACCGAACAAGAGTCCACCAACTACTGCCTCATTGACCGGGACTCCCATTGGAGTACAGCTAAGTCCAGCGGTACCCGCGTATTCGTCAACCACTTCCTTTACAGAAGACTCCAGTTCACGATCGCAGGCCCAGACGACTTCCGCATACTTGGACAGTTCCAGTTCCTCCAGTCTCTCTGGCAAAATTTGCTGCGCTACTTGATCAAGAGCATGACGAACATAAGCTCGCAGGTGGCTATCCGGCTTCCCTTTTCCGGCAGCCGCCTGATTAGTAGAAGGCCTGTCAATTTCGACGGGTGCCAAAAATGCGTATTCACTTACGAGACCGGTCGCGTTGCTCCAAAGCCCATAGCTGAAACCGGCGCGACTAATTAGAAGGAACGCAGTAAGTTCTGTCTCCCTCCCGGCTTTTGTAGTAGCCACTCCTTTCGGAACAGCGGTGAGGTAATACCTCGCCGCACTTCGTGTACGCGTCTCTATTCCGAGGTTGTGTTGTGATACGACATCAGCACCAAAAATCGTTTTCATTGCGGCACTAGTCGAATTCACACTTTCGCGCGAAGCCTCCGTCATCGCGACCTGTCCATTCGGTAGTCGCGTGAACGAACAAGCGGTTTCTTCAAGAGGCATCTCAAAGACGGGATGGTTGTCGGTACCGAGATACATTTCCCGTTCGGCGTTAACAAGCCAATCGAAGAGATCCAGGTCGCTCAGGGCGAGTGTCGAACCGTCAAGCGCCAGAACCCTAGTCCTTTCAGAATAATCGGACACCGAACCGAGGAATCTAGTGGCCGCGCTAAATTCAGGTCGATCCAGGCAATTCTCCCTCAAAAGCTGAAGCGCAGCTACAAGGTGTTCATCGGACGGAAGATATGAGACCTCCATATCGAACGAACCCTGGAGAGATGGATTCGACACCGGCAACGCCGATACCGCTTCGCCGGATCGGCTCCTAACAAGAGCAATCTGATCCGGTGAATCAGCCGATACCTCAACGACTGTATCGTTGTCTAAATCGACCTCAAACCTACTTTCTTGACCTCTTCCAAACTGATTCCTCATAAAATTTACTCAAAGAATAAGCTTACTAAAGCACGCTTTTGTTTCAGATTGATGCTTTAGCTGTTGGGGCAAAAATGCCAAAGCAACCGGTTCTAACCGGATTCGTCTCCTGAGGACGCTGCACCGGTTTCAAACTTCACAGGTGCGCGCCTGTCTGCCGGTGTTCCCCCGCCGACTCTACCGAGGCTATCGCTGAAATCGCGGCTCTGCCTGTGACAAAGGTCCTTGAGTTCATCAATATTCGGAGAGATCGACATCGCAGTTTCGAGTGTTATGCGGCGCTTCTTAAACAATGCCGCCAAAGATTGGTTGAGAGTTTGCATTCCATAGCGATCAGCACCGGCTTGCATCATCGAGTAGATCTGATGAATCTTGTCATCTCTGATCAGATTCCTTACCGCAGAATTCGGGATAAGGACCTCCATCGACATCACGCGCCCGTCACCGGTTGCATTCGGCAGCAGGGCCTGGCACATGATTCCTTCCAATACAAGCGACAACTGTGTTCGAATCTGCGATTGCTGTATTGCCGGGAACACATCAATCACACGGTTGATCGTCGATGGCGCAGTGTTCGTGTGAAGGGTTGCAAACGTAAGGTGACCCGTCTCGGCTACTCTCAGAGCCATCTCTATCGTTTCAACGTCACGCATCTCGCCTATGAGGACGATGTCCGGGTCTTCTCGCAAAGATGCACGCAGCGCATCTCCAAATGAGTATGTATCAAGCCCCAATTCTCTTTGCGTAACCACACATTGTTTGTGGTTGTGCAAAAATTCAATCGGATCTTCAATTGTAAGAATGTGTTCATGCCTCGTCCTATTGATCTGATCGATCATCGAAGCAAGTGTGGTGGATTTTCCCGAGCCCGTGGGTCCGGTAACCAAAACAAGGCCTCTGGGCTTTCGACAAAGCTCAGATACCACCGGTGGTAATCCTAGTTCGTCAAATCCTTTAATTTCGTATGGGATTGCTCTGAGTGCGGTACCGACCGTCCCTTTCTGCATAAATACGTTTACACGGAATCGGGACTTTCCTTCCAGTTCCAAAGAAAAATCAAGCTCGAGCTTTTCTTCGAATAGCCTTATCTGTTTTTCGGTTAAAACAGAATAAGCCAAAGCTTTCGCCCTTTCTTTTGTCAAAGCCGGATAACTCTCGAGGGGCTTGAGTTGGCCATGAATTCTCACCTGGGGGGGAGAACCAAAGCGAAGATGGAGATCTGATCCATCTAATTCAAGCAGCTTGCTTAAGAGATCAAAAATTTCTGATCTCTGTTTTTCAGAAGTCATACCGAACCCCACAAGATTCGCTACTCCAAAAACCGAGCACTTTTGCAGCAACTTCAAATTGCCAATTCCCGACTGCATCCTGATAGACGCGCTGACAACTCCGGGGGCCACTTATTAAAATCAAAGTGACTTGTCAAGTCTAGGGTATAGAAATTGGCTGTGAACTAGATTTATACGCCTATTTTTTAATAAGTCAATATTTTTTCTGCACGAATCTCGCATAGAAAATCTTTTAAGGAACCTATTCCAAATGCCTCATTCCAATGGAATTGGGGCATTCTATGAACTTCGTAATCCGCAAAAATCAGGCGTAGATGTTTCTTGTTCTTTCTTCTCCTATATGACTAATCGGACGCATATTCAGAAAAATTGTACTTATGGGAATTCTGCTTTACATAACAAAACATTACACCAAATAGAGATTCCTGAAATAGAGGGATTCTGTGATTAGAAAGCTTCTAATCTCTTGATCTGCCCGGCCCTGGTTCCGAAATCGTTCTCAAAATAACTGAAACATCTACCTTCCTAATGTTTCTCTACTCGATGAATTGTCCGAATTCCGACCATTAAAATGGCAATCAAAAATTTTTAAAAAGTTTGCGTTTGTTTGCTAAATGGATGTAAAAAGTAGCTTGATCTCTTCATGAAAGATCTCAATAACTTGAAATCTGCTTAAGATTGCCCCTTTTCTTTTCTAGGAGGAAAAAGCACTTTGGAACGATCTCCCGAAATCGATTCCCTGATCTCAAAGACCCGAGGCCTTATTTATGGGCGACTCGCGTTGATCTTCATGCTGATGCTCGCCGGTTGGTGGTGGACCAGCAACTATCTGGAACTGTCGGCCGACTCGTTTCCGATCCGTTTGTTCATACTCTTCCTGATTGCTATTGCACTAACACTTCTGTATCTCTTTCTCCTTAGATTCGATTCCGATTATCTTTGGCAGATTAGGGCACAGCTGATCATTGACATACTTTTGATATCGTGGCTGGTTTCGGAGACCGGCGGGTATATGTCTCCTTATGTGACGCTATATATAGTTTTGATAAGCGTTGCGGGCTATTCGCTTATAAAATCAGAGACCATAGTGGTCTCGATCTTGAGTGCCTTGGGCTATTCCGTTGTGTCTTTCTTGTCCAGAGATTCGCTGTTTTATTCGTCTTCAGCTGAAATACCCGCTTCGCGTTTCCTGCAAACTGTTGCATTTAATACGGTTGGCATCCTCATTGTCGGCCTTCTAGCCGGACACCTTTCGGAGCGGAGAATTGTCAGTAGGAAACTCAAAGAGACAGAGGAAAGCTTCGACGACCTAAACATTCTTCACGAAAGGATAGTCGAATCAATTCCTACTGGCCTTATTACAACTGACATTGCCGGCAAGATTCGAACTGTAAACAGGGCTGCGGCTGTCATGACGGGATATACGTCAGCTGAAGCGAAAGGAGAGAGTATTTATCGATTGTTTGCCGATGACATAAGGAATTCGGTTGAACTTTGCCTTCAAAGGGCATCAGAACAAAGGAAGTTCCCGGCAGCTCATTTTGAATCGGCCATTAGTTCTCGATCGAATGGTGGGAATCCTGAGCATGACGCAACTGTGGCATGCATTGTGGCGCCACTGGTGGCCAGATCTGGCATGGTTAACGGATTGCTGATTTCATTTCAGGACATTTCCAAGATTAGAGCGATGGAAGAATCTTTGCGACAGTCAGATCGCCTGGCCGCAGTCGGGCGGATGGCTGCGGGATTGGCCCATGAAATTCGGAACCCGCTCGGTTCAATGAGTTCCGCAATGCAGTTTCTGGAAGAGCACGTAAAACCGGAAACCGCTGATGCAAACCTACTGGGCGTCGTCCTACGCGAGTCAGACCGCCTGAACGAGATCATAACGAATTTTCTGACTTATGCTCAGCTTTCAGGTGGAAAGGCGGAGAAACAACATCTAGAACCAACAGATGTTCGTGCCGCGATCAATGACTGTCTTCTTCTGCTTAAGCACAGCCGCGAACTCGGCGATTCGATCGAGATCAATGCTGAACTTCCCGATGAGCCCGCGACTATAATGGCAAACGAAACTCAAATAAAGCAGGTCCTTTGGAATCTGGCTCAGAATGCGATAAACGCAATGCCGGAAGGGGGCACACTAGATATTACCCTGGCAGAATCGTCATCAGACGAAAGCGTTTCGATTGTATTTAAGGATAGTGGATGCGGAATCACACCTGAAAAGATCGACAGACTATACGAGCCTTTTACAGGGAGCAGTAAGGGTGCAGGACTTGGGCTTTCGATCGTGCACGGGATTGTTAGGGACCACGGTGGAATTATTAATGTGGAGAGTAAAGTTTCAGAAGGAACTGCGGTCACAATAAGGTTTCCGCGCTGAAAAACGGGGTTAAGTGAGTAGAGGATACTTTTATGGCTAGATTGCTGATCGTAGACGATGAGGAAGGATATTGCAGTGTTCTGAAGGTCGTCTTTGAAAAAGAAGGTCATATCGTGGATACCGCGAGTAATGGAGTCGAAGCTCTGGAACACATTCGCGGTTCTGTGTGCGATTTAATTATTTCCGACGTCAAAATGCCCGATATGGGTGGCATCGCGCTGCTCAAAAAGGCGCGCGAAACAGCCCCTGATATACGGGTTGTTATGATGACTGCATTTGCCTCATTGGAGGTCGCTCGGGAAGCCTTTGTACTCGGCGCGGATGACTTCATTCAAAAACCATTTCAAAACGATGAACTCAAGTTGATCGTGAAGAGAACGCTTGAAAAACAAGCGATTATCAATGAGAACCGTGCATTCCGAAGAGCACAAAAATCTGACGGCCATATTGATAACATAATCGGCGAATCGGAATCTATTAGGAAGCTTTGTGAGATGATCCGCACCATTTCCGGTGAAGATTCCACAGTTCTCGTTACCGGTGAATCAGGAACAGGAAAGGAGTTGGCGGCGCGAGCGATTCACAGCCTTTCAGGGCGAAACGATAAACCATTTATTCCTATTAATTGCGGTGCTATCCCTGAGCATTTACTTGAAGCGGAGCTCTTCGGTTTTCTTAAGGGTTCTTTTACAGGAGCAATCTCTGACCGTGAAGGCCTTTTTGAAGCAGCGGGAGATGGAACCGTATTCCTGGATGAAATTGGGGACATGCCGCTCGCTATGCAGGTGAAGGTGCTTCGTGTACTTCAAGACAACATGGTTCGGCCTGTCGGTTCATCTTCGGAAATTCCGGTTAATGCGCGAATCATCGCTGCAACCAATACCGATATAAACGAGAAGATCGAAGATGGAAGCTTTAGGCGTGATCTTTATTACAGAATCTCCGTGATGCCGTTGACGGTTCCCCCGTTAAGAGAGCGAACTGAAGACATCCCGATTCTGGTTGAGCATTTCATTGCGAAATTCTGTGCGAAATCTAAAAAGAATGTCACTATATCTGACGACGCGCTCGCTTCATTAAAAACAAGAAGCTGGGTTGGAAACGTAAGGGAGTTGGAACACGTTATTGAACGTGCTGTTGTGCTGACCAAGGATGGCGGCACTATAGAAACTCAAGATTGTTTGGTCGATCCGGAAATTTCAACGTCACCGGCTACGGAATATACCCTTCCCGATGACGGGCTGCACTTACCGTCATTCCTAAATGAACTCGAAAAATCGATGGCACAGGAGGCATTGAGCCGCTTTAACGGAAACCAGACAAACGCAGCAAAACTGCTGCAAATTCCGGTTCATGCTTTTCGCCATTTGATGTCAAAGCACGGCTTAAAATCCAAAGGCGAGTTTAAAGCTACGCATCCCAATCAGTGAAGCGATTCTCTCTAAGCCCATGAAAGCAGCCATAAAAGAAAGGCAGGAAGTTCGAAAACTCCCTGCCTTTCACTATTCAGCCAGTAATTAACTGACTATTGAATTGGCGATCCGCTAGTGATTGCACCGGTAGTGTTTGAACACGTCGGGGCCGCGCCGCCCGCAATACCGTAAATCACGCCCGGTTGGCTCACTGCGAATGAGCGGTCACCGGTTCCGGTAATACCCGTACTGGTTGGTACAGCCGTTCCGCAATAAACTGAAGTAGGCGTTCCAACTGCCGCTGTGAAGTTGTAACCGCTTTTCGCTCCGGCCGCAAGAACAGTATCAACCAACCCGGAAGTACCGAGCGCAGCCAATGAGGTATACGTCGTATTACCGCCTGTTGTACCAAAATAGGTAGCCTGAGCACTGTGAATTGTCCTCAATGAAGAGATCGCAGATGCTTCGTTAGCAGCGCGTCTCGAAGCGAGAAGACTTGGAATCGCGATCGCTGCTACGATTGCGACAATAATAACTACTACCAATAACTCAACTAATGAGAAACCTTTTTGATTTTGTGTGGTGCCTTTCATAATAAAATACTCCTTAAATTTCTAGATCCGCGTAACCGGCAAACCGCGGATGGCAATAGCCGCACTTACCTTCCGGACACTAATTTACGCTTGCCCATTACCCTGCAAGACGTAGACCATTCGACCGAGTATTCTATGAAATCACTCCTAATATATTGAATCTATTGTATTTATAGTTTCCCACCTCATCTCTCGATTTGATTCCCAATGCTGATGGAATGCAGAAAGATGAGACTTTCTCTTACAAAAGTAAGAAAAAGTCCCACCTCAACTAATGCGAATTTCAAGGCTTCTTGAATCTTGACATGCCGAATAGAAGCTTAGCTTCCGGATTTGTCTGCTAAATGTAGCGTCCCTTTTTTGGCCTGAGTGCAATCGTTCCAGAGGTTTTGGGTACAGACAAAAAGGTCAGGACAAAACTCACGCGTCTGCAATTCTATCGTCACGTAAGATTCGGTAGTACCGTAAGCCATTTGTGTCCATCCTAACGCCTTTCTGTTTTTCCAAACGTATTCATATGCCTGTTTTTCAGTCTTACCTAGAAGATGCTGTGCCTCGTGCAGAAGAATCGCGGCCCGCTCCCGGTCATCCGTAGCCTTGTTGAAGAAATCCGGATACAGGGTGATCACTTCGAATGGAAAGTTGGTTGCGGCGTATGCATTCTCATCCGGTACAAACGAATTCAGCCAGCT
The DNA here is from genome assembly GCA_013003215.1 of Pyrinomonadaceae bacterium. Classification (GTDB taxonomy): domain Bacteria; phylum Acidobacteriota; class Blastocatellia; order Pyrinomonadales; family Pyrinomonadaceae; genus Aridibacter. Next base: position 7,937 of record JABDKD010000087.1, on the reverse strand, counting down.
ATCCGAGGTACGAAAGGTCGCAACATAACGCAGGAGCACAACTTCGCGAGCAAACCCCTCTGCCTCAAGAATCGAAATCGCATTTGAGATTGGAGCCCTTTGATAGCTATGGACCGGCTGCGATGTTGATAGAAGCGAAAGATAGAAGCTAGCTAGAGTCAAAACCGAAATCAAGACATAATTCACCGCTGCCCCGGGTAGTTTTTCGAGTACAGGACGTAGTTTGCCCGCACGGGTAAACCGTTTTTTACGCTTCGGAATGTCGTTCATTTTTGAATTGATGTGAGGTTATTTCGCGGTAGGGTGACGGTGTTGAAGAATTTACCGCTAGTATTAGTTTACGATAATACCCCCAAACCAATCAATAAAATTCGTCATAACTGCCGACGCCGCTCCAGCAAAAGCCAGGCAGCGTCTCTACTCCTATACTTTCCCGGATCTAGAAACCCGTGCTCAAAACGATAGAACCGATAAATAAACGATCAAGCCCGTTCCAATAAGCACGAAATGTCGGGTCATCCGCAAACAGGATTACATGGCCGCGACCGACCGGCACATCTGCCATAAAGAGCTTGCCGCCAATGCTCTCAACTGTTGAATCCCAGACATGACCCATTATGTGGCCATCGGGCTTGTAGGTAACAACATTGGCACCTTTCTTTGAGAGAGACATGTGGTAGTCGCCCCTAAACTGAATTGCCATCTCCTCCCTATGCCCGAGCGCAAGATAATGGTCATTGTTGACGACTCCCTTAAACAAAGAACCCGGTATCCGTTCGATCGGGGCTTCCGATTCCTTCTGAGTGGAAACAATTTTGACGTCTGTGAAATTGACGTTTTCGCGCGTAGTAAACGCCGCACCGCCCTTCAATGCCACCAGCGTACCGCCTTCCTCGATCCAATTCCGCAGGCGTCTGATTCCTCTTTTGCCCAACGCAGATTCATACCCGGACGGGCTGCCATCGGGAAGTACGATGACGTTATAACGATTGAGATCGACGCGGTTGATCATATTCGTGCGGACAGCCGAAAAATCGAGGTCGAACCGCTGATCCAGAACGCTGTAAACCGAGCCAAATGTTACCGCGCGCGTGGGCTGTTTCGTCGCAACCATTATCCTGGGTTTTTTGAGGTCCGTGATGTAATTGGACCCCATCGATATTCCACCGTCGCCCCAGGCTGTGTTCAACGGATAGACCTCAGTTCCATATCGCCGGGCTAGATCACGAATCGTGTCGTACAGGGATTCGGGGTTGCGTTTAGTTCGAACCAAATAGGTCCCTTTGTCGAGTTTCCGCCCCCTAACTGTTGTGGGAGATAGTGTTAGAGCGACACGATATCCTCTTTGGAGGAGTTTTCCGGCAAGCTTCATACCAGAATTGTGCTTTGTTGAAAACACATACCCGTAGGTACCTTTTGCAATCGTCCCGGCCGACCGTTCCCGCCGTCCTTCGATCTTTGTCATACGAGAAACCGGGATCTCGGTCTCGGAGAAACTCGTTTCAACGTCGTAATGAAGTGGCAAAGCCCAGGCGGTGATGTCATAGAACCCGGGTCCTTCTTTTTCCGAGTCCGTTCCCAGTTTCGCATCCCGTTTTCTACGTTCTTCTACAACCTTCATAAAGGACGCTTCCATTTGCGGATCGGGTTCAAACAGTGTTTTTATGAGGCGTTTCTTGGGCTGGCGAAGTGGTATCACATAACTGCCGGCAGCGAATCTCCTGGATTTGGAAACACGGTCAAAATAGGTTTGCGCACGGGCAGTTGATACCGCGGATTCTGACCTGTAGACCTCTATGCCATGCGCAAGTAATGTCTCGACCAGGTCCATCGCACGCTCCGGATCATCATCTTCATGAATGATGTAGCTCTTGAATTCCTCGGTCGCCACTTCATCCATCCCGGTTTTGAAAAACCTGTAGAAATCCAAAAGTATCCCCTGTCGATTGTCGACTAGCGCCTCGAGGGTAGCCATATCGGCTATAAAATGCTTGTGGATTGCTTCCCTGAACGTGACGATCGATCCATCGGGTTTTTCCCAGCGAAACCCTTTGTAGCCGCCACCATTCGTTTCGTATGTAGCCGCAACGGCACCGTTAAAGGCGGGGTATGAGTCCCAATATCCGGGGAAAAACAGGTCGTAGTTCTCGTCTTTGGTGTAGGTCCAGCCATATCGGTCAAAATACTTGGCCGAGTTCCGCCCGATGACTTCGGCCCATTTCTCGATCGACTTCGGATAGTTTTCGTTAACGGGTGCTGTGAACGGCGCCATGTAGTATTCATTAGGTTCGCCGTGGTTATCGATCCAAACCTGGGGATTCCAGTGTTGCAGCATGCGGGAGCCTTCGCGGCTTTCGGTTTGGGTGAGGGCAAATCCGTCGCGGTTGATGTCGATCTTATAATGGTTTCCGTCTGAACTGGCGAACCATTCCACATAGTGTTCGTTAGCCGACGGATCGGCGGTCCCCCCCCGAATCGTGGAATTCTTCATCCAGGCAACAAACGCCTGATGACTATCCGGATTAAACGCGGGGTTGATAATGACCACCGAGTTCTTGAGAATCTTCTGCGTCAGCGCATCTCTGCCCGCAGTCAGCTGATAGGCGAGCTGCAGACCTGCCTCAAACGCCGCTGTTTCACCTCCATCGTTCGCGAAGTTCATCCACGCGATCGGAACTTCACTGTTAGCAATTGAACGCGCCTCCGCGGGCGAGGTTTGCCTTGGATCGGTCAGACTCTTGATCGTCCTGCGGATATTCTCCAACCTCGAAATATTCTCTGCACTGCTGACCGCAAGAATCCAGAGCTTTCGACGCTCAACCGTCTCGCCGTACTGAAATACCTTTACTCGAGGTGACTTTTTCTCAAGCTCGTGAATATAGGACACCATCTGCAGGTTATCCGTCAGATAGTCTCCAATCTCGTAACCAAAAAACTCTTTTGGCGTTGGTATCGACTCGTCGTACGCCCCGCCGGGGAGCCATTCATAACTTTGAGCAGAAGAAATACCGAAACAAATACACGCGAAAAAGAAGGCAGAAATAACTCGTTTCATAATTGGACCTCACCTAAATGTTGATTGGATGAGGTTTACGATATCACATCGTTTACTCCCGCCAATAGAGTTATGTACACGGCCCACGGATTGGGAGTGCCAACTCAACCTTTTCAAATAATTATGAAAAGGGTTATTATCTATATATGCGTGCCGGGCACGCCCTTCCTACGACTCCCGCCCGAGGCAAACAATGTCATTTTTCCTAATGCAAGCAGATACTTTTTATTTCTGGTTCGGCTATATCGCCATTTTCCTATTCGGGGCGGCAATCGGCAGTTTTCTTAACGTTGTGATCCACAGGGTTCCGCGCGAAGATTCGATAATATTTCCGAACTCGGCGTGCCCGGGGTGTGAAAAGCCGATCAAGCCCTACGACAATATCCCAATAATCTCGTGGCTTCTTTTAGGAGCCAAATGCCGTAACTGTAAAGAACCGATTTCGGTACGTTACCCTGGTGTTGAACTCCTCACGGCAATGTTGTTTCTATTGGTTGCCTGGGCTATCGGGTTCACATGGTTCCTGCCTGCCGCGCTGATCTTTACGGCCGTAATGATCTCACTCGTGTTCATTGACGCGGAACACATGATTTTGCCGGATGTAATCACGTTTCCGCTCTTAGGCTTCGCAGTAATCGTCAGGATTATTTTTGCACTCGTTCCGGGCTACGAAACCACGTTCTCGGATCTCGGTGCCTATCCGCTAAACGCGGTCGGTGACATGCCGCTCTGGCTTCTTTCTTTGATTGGGGCTGCACTCGGCGGACTCGTGGGGGGCGGCTCGCTTTGGCTGGTTGGGGAGATTTGGAAACGTTTGCGCGGTGTCGAAGCAATGGGGCTTGGTGATGTGAAGATGATGTTTGGGGTTGGAGCCCTGCTCGGTTGGAGACTCACCCTGCTTACCATCTTCCTGGCGGCATTTACAGGAGCTCTTGCAGGCGTCTTAGTAATTGCGCGAAGCAAAGACAAGGACATGCAGGCTCAAATACCGTTTGGCATATTTCTTGGAATCGGTGCGGTTGCAGCCCTTCTGTTCGGAGAGCAGCTCGTAAGTTGGTATGTTGAGACATTTATTCCGCGCTGATCCTTCAATCACCCGGCTTTTTCAGCCATCGTTTCCTCGAGACATGTCAACGAACAGAAGTAGTCCCCTTTTAACTTCACCCCGTCTTCCTTTGCCGTCCACTTCCCGCATTTAGGACATGGAGTCAATTCAGTGGCCTGAGAAGTATCGCGTTCCGGCACCTGTTTCTGACGTGCCGCCTGCGTTCTTTTTCGCATCTGGCGAAAGGTCCGGTACATAAACCAAGCAGTTTGCAGATGCTTGCGGTATCGATAGATAACGTAGGCGATCACCGCCGCGAGAATTAGTAGAACGACGAGCCACTTCACTTTGACGCCTCCGAATTGAGCATTCTATCGATATCTTCTACCAACGGATTCTGTGGATTGATCTTCTTCAACTCCGGTACAAGTTCACTCGCCTTTTTTACGTTTCCGGCCGCGATATGCGCCTTGATTAATGCATTGACGACGAGCTCGCTATTGCTGTCTATTTCATAGGCATCTTCAAGCAGCTCGACCGCCTTCTTCGCATCCGGCGTCGGCGATTCGAGAAGCGTCGCCGCAAAGTCCGTCATCATCCTGAGATCTTTCGGTCGCTTTTTCAAAGCTTTTTCAAAAAACTCCCGGGATGTTGCGAAGCTTTCCGGCTTGCCGTTTTCCTTGCCGATCAAAAAGTGCAGGTTCGCATACGCAACGATTACCTCATAATCCTCGGGATTTCCGCTGTACGCCCTGTCGAGAAGGGTCTTGACATCCGTGAGACGTGCCATGTCCTTGTTGCGAACGGCATAACCATACAACTCAAACGCGAGTCTTTTTTGAAAATTGAAATCTTTAGGCCTGGATGCCGCGGTTTTTAGTTCAGCCTCAATCTCGGTCGCGGTGAGGTCGCCGGAACCATCATCCTTCGACTTTGAAGCTTTGGCGGCAAGCTCCGCATTCTTTTTGTTAAGTTCGTTAATATTGGCCCGGTTGAGACCATTGGCAAGCATAAAACCGCCGACAAAACTCAGTATGACGGCGATTATCAAAAGAATTAGAAATTTAGTTTGCATCCGCGGAAATATTATCAAACGCGAAGCACGAAAGCGATAGGCGACGCCGCAAGAAAGCGGCATCGCCTTCACTTCAATATTCTTATCAAACTAGCTTTTTGACTCCGGCGCGATAAACGGGAGGTCCTCCGACCGTCTTCTTGGCAGAGGATCGGTAGTCCGACGTCGTGGTGTGGTGGTCGGATTCCTGCGATCAACGCTACCTGAGGGGAGCCCTTGTCCATGAACTGCTTCAACAAGGATTCGTGTAATCTCTTGTGACAAAGTTCTATGTTCCGACGCGGCACGGCGCTTCAGCGACTCTTTTAGCTCGTTGGGGACATATGCCCCGATAAATACACCTTTTCGATTAGTCATACTGGTTACGTTGGCTCCTTACCATTAAAATGCCTTGCAAACCCGGCAAGCTCATAAGCCGAATTCTGTATCCGGCTACTGCCGGACGGTAATCATTCATCTAGGCCGTTTGTTGCCAAACGGCTCGTGCGACCTACCCGGAAACTGGACGAGCAGCCCATAAACGTTTCCCTATTTGGTCTTGCTTCGCGGGGAGTTTACCCGGTCAATCCTGTTACCAGGAATGCCTGTGAGCTCTTACCTCACCGTTTCACCCATCACCCTTACGGGCTGGTTTGCTTTCTGTTGCACTTGTCGTCATCCGAATAAACGGACGCCCGGCCGTTAACCGGCCCGCTGCTCTGCGAAGTTCGGACTTTCCTCTTCTCCTATTGGAAAAGCGATTACCAAACTCACCTGGTTGCGAAGGCAAACACAATGTTAACAAACTTGTTGAACAAACGAAAACTAAATCTTACAAATCCAACAGGCGCTAAAACCAGCAACGGCTAGCTGCCAACCTCAATAATGTCACCGGCTCGCAATTCGGGATCAATTTTTTTCCCCTTTCTGATGTCCGGTATCTTGTGTGTTTTGGATTTAAGGAACCCCTTTTCGTTTTTCCTTCTGATGACGGCTTTCTTCACCTTCGCATTCTGGGTTCCACCGGCCGCCATGATCGCCTGCGTCAACGTCATTCCCTTGTGGAAACCTAAGCGCCCTGTATTCTTCACAGATCCGCCAATGTAAATAAATCCATCCTTTCCGGCGGCGGCTTTGGACGATCCAAACTCAACTACGTCACCGGAATAAACCAACGTCTCATCAAATTCCCGGGTTCCCATATTTATCGTGATCTTCTCATCGTCTCCGCGTTTTATAACGACTTGGTCCGCCTCGCTTTTCGGGAGAACTTGCGCACGAATCACATAAAGGGGCATCGCCTCGCGTTGCAGAAATTGCTTCCCTTCCTGCGCTACTAAACCGAGTACATCAATTGCGTGACTCACATACTCACGCACCTCCACCGATACCTCGGGGCGGTCAAAAACCGTTATCTTCTCGCGCAGGACCTCTTCTATTTCATCAACAGTCAGTCCTTCAACCGGGACCGGACCGCCGGCAAGCGGATAATCTATTGAACCGTCTTTTAGTACTGTGAAATAGCTTGAGCGGGACTCTTCAATCCCAACGAAAAGAACATCGTCTATTCCGACTTTGTAAATTTCCGTGGGCTTGAGTGTTTTCCGGCTTTCCTCCTTTGCAATCTCTCGTGTCTTTCTCGCAACGCTTTCAAACACCGGTCCTTTCTTTTCAGTCTCGCTGCCGTTGACAGTTTTCGCTGTGCCCAAATCTTTCTTTTTAGCATTTGACTCCAGCTCAGCCTTAACACTCTTGGAGCTGGCGTCCTTTTCTCCGGTCTTAACAACCCTTTCGCGAGGCTTCTTCTTAATCGGCGGATTCCGCGTAAAACCAAAATTCAGCTTTTCCTTTTCCTCGTTTTGCGGAGCCTGCGCAAAAATACCTGCCGCGCACAAAAGCACTGCCAAGATTTGCCCAAAAATGAGTAACTTCTTGTTCATCCGATATATATGCCAACGATGTAAAAACCTGTTGATTCTAGCATAGTGTTCTGTCCGCTGAAAGAAATTCGCAGAATCCACTCTTCTGTATGAAAGTGCAAAAAGGACGTTGATTTCAATTTATGGGGGTTTTTTATTTTGGCGGATCGAGAGAAAATCCCGTATCAGGCCGCGAATCTCGCCAATCTCGTCACATGCGGCCAAACCTTGGCATGTCCCGATTTTAGTATCTTTTCGGCCTCTTCCGGTGTTTTCGCCTCCAAGCAGGCCTGTGAGAGCTCTTCAGCCTCGCTTGCGGTAATATTCGAAATCGTGTCGCAAATAATGTCCATCGAGCCCGGATTTACACTCAGATACCTGGCGCCCAGCCCAACGAGTAAGGGAATATAAAAGACAGAACCGGCCATTTCGCCGCATACAACGGCTTCTTTTCCATGACGTTCAGCGGAATCAAACACAATGCTCAACGATTTGGATACCGCAGGATGCAGGCTTCGAAACAACCCGGCAACCAGGTCGTTATCCCGGTCAGCAGCCAGAAGATATTGAATAAGATCATTGGTTCCAACATTTACGAAGTCAACGATCTCAAATATCTCATCGATCTGAAAGATGGTTGAAGGTACCTCGATCATTACTCCAAACGCAGGACTGCCCGATTCGATACCCTCTGCCGCAAGCTCTTCGGTCACCTCTTCGATCACTTCCTTCGCGTAGAGGATCTCGGAAATATCGGTAACCAATGGAAGGACTATTCCGGTAGTCTTACCTTGACCGGCAATCAATAACGCCCTGATTTGCGCACGCAACTGGCTTTTGTCCCTGATTCCGAGACGTATACCC
>JABDKD010000025.1 GCA_013003215.1 Pyrinomonadaceae bacterium | reverse complement strand
GCACTTTTGTTCGATCGTCCGGATGTTGATCTCGATCTCGATATCTTGATTGATCTTAAAGGAGACGAATACGACTCAGTTGCTACGAATTCGACGGGGATTGCCAATTCAGCTTCGGATTCTGCATACATCATGTACACCTCCGGAACTACCGGAGAGCCGAAAGGAGCAATCGTTTCGCACGGAGCGTTGAGTTCCTACGCGCTTTTTGCGGCGAAGAAATACGGCAAGGGAGGTGATTGCATCTTTCCGTTTTTTACTTCGATCGGTTTTGATTTGACCCTTACCTCGATTTTTGCGCCCCTTCTCTCGGGCGGACGAATTGTTGTTTACCCGGAAGCTGATTTCGGCCCAGATCTTGCCGTAATTGAAGTTGTTGAACAGAACAAGGTTAACAGCATCAAGCTCACTCCTTCGCATCTGGCCTTACTTGAAAACCATGATTTCGAAGGCTCTAACATTCAAACATTCGTAGTCGGAGGGGAAGATTTTAAGACAGAAACCGCGTCTTCGGTTAGTCGCAGATTCGAGGACCGCGTTGAGATCTTTAACGAGTACGGGCCCACAGAAGCAACTGTCGGATGTGTGCTTCACCAATTTGATCTAAATGAAAGATCGGCTTCTGTTCCTATCGGCCGTCCGGTCGCCGGGGCGTCGATCTACATTCTCGACGAAAAATTGAATCCCGTTCCAAGGGGTACGGCGGGCAGGCTGCTTATCGGTGGAACCGGATTAGCTGACGGCTACTTTGGACGCGAAGAATTAACACGAGAAAGGTTTGTATCAAATCCGTTCGTCGAGAATGAAACGCTCTATGATTCCGGCGATTTGGCTTTTAGGAATGACGAAGGAATCCTTGAATATCTCGGACGGACTGATGAGCAAGTAAAGATAGGGGGAATACGAACCGAGCCTCGTGAAATCGAGATTGCCCTGCAGAGTTTGGAAGGTGTGGACGAAGTTTGTGTGACTTCGTTTGACACAAGCGCGGCCCTCGCACCAGCAGTTTCGAATTGCGTTGACTGTGGGCTCCCTGACAACTATCCGGGGGTTACGTTTGATGAAAATGGGGTATGTTCACTCTGCCGTTCGTTTGAAAACTTCAAAAAGAATACCGCGGGTTATTTCAAAACTCCCGAAGAGCTCGAGACTACGATCCGAAACGGCTCCACTGGTTCGGATAGTGACTATGATTGTCTCGCACTCCTAAGCGGTGGCAAGGACAGCACTTATGCTCTTGCGGTCCTGGCGTCAATGGGTTTCCGCGTGCTCGCTTTTACGCTCGATAATGGATACATATCGGAGCAGGCCAAGGAAAATATTCGAAGGGTCGTGAACGAGTTAGGCGTGGACCATGTATTCGGGTCGACGCCAGAAATGAATGCGATATTTCGTGACAGCCTTGCGCGCTTTAGCAACGTCTGTAACGGATGCTTCAAAACTATATATACACTGAGCGCTAAGATTGCGTGGGAAAAGAACATTCCGTTTATCGTTACGGGCCTTTCACGTGGACAGTTTTTTGAAACACGTTTGACCGAAGAGCTGTTTACAAAAAGTCATATGAATGGCGAGATCGACGCTAAGGTTTTGGAAGCGAGGAAGCAGTATCATCGGGCTAACGATACCGTAAATCGTTTGCTCGATAATTCTGTCTTTCTCGATGACGACATTTTTGATCGCGTAAAATTCCTTGATTTCTATAGATACGTAGATGTAAGCGTTTCGGAAATGCTCGAGTATTTGGATACGAAACTACCTTGGGTCAGACCTACCGATACCGGTAGATCTACAAACTGCCTCATTAATCAGGTCGGGATTTATGTTCATAAGAAGGAAAAAGGGTTTAGTAACTATGCCTTTCCTTACAGTTGGGATGTCCGGATCGGCCACAAGACGCGTGATGAATCGCTCGAAGAGATCGATGAAGAAATCGATGTGCCGAATGTGAAAAAAATTATGTCCGAAATTGGATATGAAAGGACGCAAAGAAATGAAATGCAACTCGCCGCGTTCTACACGGGAAGTTTAGACCGGGGCGACATTAGAG
>JABDKD010000001.1 GCA_013003215.1 Pyrinomonadaceae bacterium | reverse complement strand
CTCTAATGAAGCTCTGATCGACGAATTACGGGAAACCAATACTGACAGCCTTTCCGGCGATGAAGCTCTGGAACTCATTCGCAAAATGAAGAAACGAATCTTATAGAAACCTACAAAATCACCTTAGAAGTCGGCATGCCGACATTTCATGTAGTTTCTATATTAATTATTTTATATTGTTGTTTTTACAGATACTTACGTGCTTGACTTTTCATTAAAAAAGAAGATTGGATCGATGTTCTGGATCGGTCTGCCGTCAACCTCTCTGGACGCCGAAACCCGCCTTTTGATCGAGGAGATCAAACCCGGCGGGATCTGTCTTTTCGCAAGGAACTGCAAAGATTCATCGGAAATTCGAACGCTTTTGGACGCACTCACCAAGGTTCTTGGTGAAGATGTTTTTCTGAGTATCGATCAGGAAGGTGGATTAGTCGATAGACTACGCAGGATTGTCGAGCCTATGCCTTCGGCCTCGGATGTTTCAAGAAAAGGGTCGCCCGATGACATAAGGCGTTTCGCACGGTTTACCGCGAGGATTCTTAGAATACTTGGGTTCAACATGAATTTCGCACCAGTGTTGGACATCATAAACGACGAGCGACGTGGTAATACAAATGGTGCCCTCGAATCCCGTTCATTCGGCAATACCGCAGCGGAGGTGGTCGAAAGGGCCGGGATTTATGCGGAAACGCTCTTTGAGGAAGGCATACTTCCCTGTCACAAGCATTTTCCCGGTATCGGAGGAATTACGATAGATTCCCACGAAGGCCTTCCTGAGATCGAGGCTGACCGGAACGAGCTGTTCTCATTCGATCTTGTTCCCTATTTAGAACTCCTTCCGACGAATTCGGCCCATGCGGTTATGACCGGTCATACCGTGTTCCCGAACTTCGACCTTAAGGAAACGGACGGGCAAGGACGACTCTTGCCGACCTCTCTCAGCGGAAACATAGTCACGGGCCTGCTGAGAAGTGAATTGGGTTTCCGCGGGCTGGCACTTACCGATGACATGGAGATGGGAGCGGTAATCAAGAACTACGGCATGGCGGAAGCGGCAAGACTTGCTGTAAATGCAGGAAATGACGGTATTTTGATTTGTAACAGCGAGGAAATGATCAGAGAAGGCTTTCGGGGCGTGCTTGAAGGCGTTGAGTCAGGCATAATTATTCCTGAAAGAATTGAAGAATCGTTCGGCAGAATTGAATCTGCGCGCAAATTACTTAAGAAACCTGTCGAATTTGATAAAGACGAGCTCGCCAGGCTCTCCCGCGAGATCGTAGAACTCAAAAAGGATATTAATTGTTAGTTATTCCGGAGGATTTTATGATGCGAACCAAGCATCTGTTCACGTTTGTTTTATTGGTTTTTGCTACGGCGATTGTTTTTACCGCCTGTCCCCGCGACCCAAACGGGCGGCCTTTTACAATGGCCTTGGACGGAAAATTCTCGACCCTTGATCCGATCGGATCGATCACTGTCGATGCAAACTCCGAGCGGCTTCGAACGCTTATGTATAACTCACTAGTCAAGAAAGACGACAAGTTTGAGTATGTAGGCGATCTCGCTTCCGAGTTTACGCCAAGTGAAGACGGGTTGAGTTATACCTTCAAACTACGCGACGGTGTGAAGTTCCAAAACGGGAATGATCTTTCTTCGGCGGACGTAAAGTACACATTTGACAAGCTCTTTGAATCAGAGGGTGGAAAGGCATCCGCGTTTTTTGAACGTGTCGATGAAAAGAATGTGCCGATCATTACATCGATCGAGACCCCGGATCCCAAAACGGTTGTAATCAAGATCTCCCGTCCGGAACTCAAGAACCAGTTGATTCCAAACATGGTGCCGATAGCGATCATTCCTAAAGGTGCCGCTGTCGGTGAGGGTTCCGACGCTGCCACTAACCCGCCCCCGGGTACAGGGCCGTATAAGTTCACTTCATACGACACGGCGCAGAATATCGTTGAACTCGACGCCTTCGAGGGATACTGGGAAGGACCGGCAAATATAAAGAAACTTCGTGTGAAAATACTTGCGGATTCCGCAGCATTACAAGCGGAACTCCTTGCGGGTCAAGTAGATATGGCTCCGGCGGCGACAAATCTAGCGCCCGACACGCTGCGAAGTCTGGATGAAAGTCCGAGACTTAAGGTCCTTAAGTTCCCGGGTTCAAACATCCAGTATCTGTGGTTCAACACCCAGGCAAAACCAGTTGATAATAAGACTGTTCGCCAGGCAATCGCATATGCGGTCAATCGCGAGAAGATCGTGAAGGACGTCCTGGATGATCAGGCAACGATGGCTTATTCGATCCTTCCTGCAGGCTCCTGGGCCTACGATCCGGGAACGAAGTACGACTTCGACCCGAAAAAGGCAAAGGAACTATTGGATGAGGCGGGTTACAAGGATACAAACGGCGACGGCGTCCGCGAGATGGACAAGGTGATATTCAAGATCTCGTCGGGCAGCAAGGCGACCGTTCAGTATGCAACCGTCATTCAGAGTCAACTTAAGGAGATCGGAATTCCCTGCGAAATAGAAAGTCTTGAGTTCCAGACCATGCTTGAGCAGGTCACCCGCGGCCAGTTTGTGATGACAACGGGACGATGGGTCGGTGGTAATCAGGATCCTATCTTCCTGAAAGATCTGTTCGCTTCCAGCGAGATACCGACAAAAGATCGGGCTTCTCGAAACAGAGGCAGGTATAAGAACGAAGAGGTCGATGAGGTACTCGCCAAGGCTCTTAAGGAGCTCGATAGAGAAAAGGCTAAGACTCTCTACCAGGAGGCGCAGCAAAAGATCAGTGAAGATCTTCCACTGTTTCCGATGTGGTATGCAGCGAATATGATCGTTGCCGCAGAAAACATTGAAAACATTGAGATTAACGCGTCAGGTGATTGGGATTTCGTAAGGAAACTGACGCGGAAATGACGCGATTATGAATTGAGGATTGAGGATTAATAATTGATGATTCGTGACTAGTGGTTGTAGGACGATCGTTTGAAGGTTTGAGACTTGAAGAAACGAATTGAAAGCGTTCCCCATCATCAATCTCATCATCACCAATCTTCAATTATAAACCATCATTCTTTCCACCGTACGTCTTGACAATACTGCACATAACAGTAGACTGTTTATTTGCAATGGGCGGGAATAGCTCAGCGGTAGAGCACGACCTTGCCAAGGTCGGGGTCGCGAGTTCAAATCTCGTTTCCCGCTCCAAATTTCCAAAGCGACGCTTTATCGCACCAGAGCGTCGCTTTCTTTGATTCTTTGAAACGTCCGACTGGGCAACGAGAACTCTCCCCTTCTCCGTGTCCCCGCGTCACTCCATCTTAGACGGCGGCGTAGCCAAGTGGTAAGGCAGAGCTCTGCAAAAGCTTTATTCATCGGTTCGATTCCGATCGCCGCCTCCAATACTACCAATCATTTAAGGGATTCTTTTTGATTTGTTGTGCTGTTGAAAGTTTCGTCGAAGGTAATCCAAAAAAAACTCCATGCCTTATCGGACTTCATCCCAACAGGCACTCAGTAGTCCTGGACAACGTTAAGCAAAATCGGGCCGCATCCCACACCTCGTAAAACACGCTTTCTTGATCATTCGTCGCGTTCCAAATCGTCCAAAAATACCTGAACAGCGTTGCCGAGACCGGTAACGTAGGGTTGTTCAAATATCGTGGCGTGTTCTCCCTCGATGTAGTTCACTTCAACCTCGCCGCTTGTCACGGACTTCCATTCATTTTCGAGATTGCCCATCCAAGGCCCACGTTTCGAATCTTTCGCGATGACAAGTGAGATATCAACATCTATCGGCGCCCAGACGTAATTCTTGTAGGCGTGGAAGAATGTCTTTTGAGTTTCGGTAATTCCCGGTTCAGTAATCTTATCTTCGAGTCCAAGGAGGAATCTCAGACGTGGTTTGAGAGTTTCCCAATTCGGATTTGCAACCATTCTGGCATAATTAGTAAGCCGTTGCGCGAGCTTAGGTGCTCGATGCGGAGGTGAGTCAAGCATAATGATCTTGCCCAAAGCACCGCCACTC
>JABDKD010000270.1 GCA_013003215.1 Pyrinomonadaceae bacterium | reverse complement strand
ATATAGTCGAGAAGCGTTGATAATCCGACGAGGGTTTCCGCTGAAACAGCAAAGACCGGACAGAGTTTGCTTTTCGCGATGGCCTTTGAAAGGTTCGGAATTACGTCTTCATCGGAAAGGGTTCCTTCATCAAAATACTTCTCAAGCAGATCGTCATCGGACTCCGCTACGATCTCTACAAGTTTTTCCCTTGTTGAAGAAACGAGTTCCTTCTGATCCTCCGGGATCGGGATTTCTTTTGCCTTTCCGGCTTCGTTAAACTCAAATGCTTTTTCGTGTACGACGTCTATGACGCCCTTAAAATCTTCTTCGGACCCTATCGGCAATGTAAACGGGACGATCGAACGCGCAAATGATTCGGTAGCTGTCTCAACCGCGTGTGCAAAATCAGCGCGCTCTTTATCCAGTTTATTGACGACCATAAACCGCGGAAGCATAAATTCGTTGGCGTAGTTCCATGTTCGTTCGGTCTGAACCTCGATACCGTTTACACCGTCCACAACAACCAGTGCCAGATCAGCGACTCTTATTGCCGGCCGAGCGTGCGAAACAAATTCAGCATAGCCCGGTGAATCAATAAAATTGACCTTTTCATCGCCATATCGAAGATATGCGAAGTTGTTATTAAGCGTTAGTCTGCGTTCGATCGAATCCTCTTCGTAATCGGTCACGCTGGTACCTTCGTCGACCTTCCCCCAGCGCGGGGTTGTTCCCGCGACATAGAGCAAAGAACTCACCAACTGCGTTTTACCTGCGTCGCCATGTCCAATGACAGCCAGATTGCGCAGATGCTCAGTGCTGTAAGCTTTCATTTTTAGGCAAAATCCTCCTTTCGATAAGTAGTCTCCAAATCTCAAATTGCGGATTCAGAAAGCTCGAAAAGAATTCCGATCCATTCAATTGATGTTTATGGGTATCGAGTAATGTAAACGACAGGTCGAAAAAGGGCAAGATGATAAGCCGAAAGGCTTCTGGATCAGTCTTTAACGGTCTTGCTATCACTGTTAGAATGTCATTTCAGGTAATCAGACAAATTTGGCGCAAAAATTGTTAAAGGAAACGTCTTTACCGTGTGGGGCATCGTAGCCCCCGAAGTAAGAATTTTTTCAGCGACGGACATCAGAGGATCATATGCATTTTCGTAAATCATTGAGCAAGAGTATTTTAACGCTTTCGATTATATGGGTTTTCCTGCTTTCAGGATTTCCTGTAAGTGGTCAGGGCGACTTCGTAACATCCTCTGATATCTCCGGCGGTGCCGCAGTCTATGTTTTCAGGACGTCCCGAAAGGCCAAGAAGAGGAATTATGTGTCGCGACGTAAGTCGAGAGCGAAAAGGACAAAGAAACAGAAAAGAACGAGCCGCAGGAAGGTGGTCCGCCAGTCCAAAACGGTTGCACGTAGATACAGGAAGAAACGACGAATCAACAAGGTAACTCCGCAGGAGTTTGCCAAAATCGATATTCAGCTTGCTCGCAAGACGCCACAGGAAGCTTCAAAGATCTTTGCCGGTGCCGCGGAATATTTCATCGAAAAAGACAGCGACTATCAAAAAGCAGCAGGTTATCTCGAAGAGGCAATTCAGCTGGATCCGAACAATAAGGACGCGAAGTTAGCTCTTAGCGAATTGAGTGTGACCCTGGGAAATCTGGCGATTGACGATACTTCGCTTTCCCGCGACCTGCGGTTTAGGAAGGCGTTGAGTCTGTTCGACCAGGCGGTAAAGAATGACCCGACCAATTCACTTGCCTATGTCGGCCGCGGACAGGTCTATGACGAACAGGATGAAAACGCACTGGCCCGGGAAAACTATGAGAAGGCACTGGAGATCGATTCTTCGCTTTCAGCCGTAAAGGCCGCGCTCGGCTACATCTATTACGGAGAAGGCCGGATCGAGGATTCCAACATACTCATCACAGAGGCTCTCGCGGAGGGGGAAGACAACGAAGAGATTCAGTATTTCCTCGGTTTGATTCGTTACAAACAGGGTCAAGATGACGCCGCTGCAGCGGCCCTTCGAAAGTCGATCTCGATCGATGCCGAGAATGCAGAGGCGCATTATTACCTTGGTGCGGTGTTGAATCGCAAGGGCGAAGACCAAAATGCGATCAATTCGTTTGAACGTTCGGTCCAGTTGGATCCGAAATTTGTAAACGCATGGTTTGACCTGGGCGTCGTTTATTACAACAACGAGCGATATCAGGATGCGATAAACGCCTTCGACAAGGCAGTTCGCGATAATGCTAATTCGACAGACGAGTTAAGAAGGATATACGCGGAATCTCACGCGAACTGGGCGGAAGCTTATCGCCAAATGGGTGATTTGGATCTAGCGATCTCGAAATACCGTATCGCTGTAGGCCTTATTACGGATGACGCGGAGTTGTTCAGCACATTCGGCTTCGTACTCGGAAGCAAGAATCTTTGGAAGGACGCTGTCACAAACTTTGAGAAGGCAGTTGACATTCAGCCGGATGCTCTGAACTATGCGAATCTTGGCTGGGCGTATCTAAGGTCTGCGCAAAACAACCGGGAGGTTCGGTATTTTGACAGGGAGAGGGCCGATCTCGAGAAGGCGGCTACAGCTCTTCAGACCGCTGTTCAAAAGGACGACTCATTGATCGCGGCGCTTTTAAACCTGGGTTCGGTTCTCAATGGATTAGGACGCCATAATGATGCATTGGGGCCGTTGCAGAAAGCTAATTCCATGAACAGGAACTGGCTGCCGGCAATGTATGAACTCGGAGTCGCTTATCTGGAGTCCCGGAGGTATTCAGAGGCTCAGAACCAGTTCGAAAAAGTGATCAAGAAGCAAAAGAATTTTGGACACGCTTATCTTGGATTGGGTAAGGCCCAGCACATGAGCGGCAAGACGAAAGAGGCCCGGAAGACCTATGAGAGGCTTAAGAAGTTTGACGCGGGTCTGGCGAACCGACTTGAAACCTTCTTTATACAGAATTCGGGTTAGCCTCTTTGTTAACGATCTTGTAGCCGGTCGCGTTTTGCGGCCGGCTTTATTTTGCGTAACAGGTTGGTTGTCGTAAACCTTGTATTTGGCTAATCTACAGTGTGGCTCTTACGTATCAGGAAAACGTGCCTCTCGCACCGCTGACGACTTTTGGTGTCGGCGGAGATGCTCGCCTTTTTGCTGAAGCAGTAAATGAATCTGACATCGAACAGGCCTTCATTGAGAATCGTGACAAAGCCATATTCGTTCTTGGCGGCGGCAGCAATGTGTTGATTTCAGATCGCGGTTTTGACGGACTCGTATTGAAGATCGCCACAAAAGGGCTGAGCTTTGATTCCGCTGATGATGCTACGACTTTCGTGACCGCTGAGGCGGGGGAAGACTGGGATGAGTTTGTCGCAGAGTGTGTCGGCCGAAACCTCGCCGGAGTTGAGTGTCTAAGCGGCATACCGGGGCTTGTCGGCGGGACCCCGATACAAAACGTAGGGGCATACGGTCAGGAAGTTTCTGAAACGATCGTCTCGGTAAGAGTCCTGGACCGCGCGACGGGTGAAATAAGTGAGGTTTCAAACGCGGATTGCGGTTTTGAGTATCGAAGAAGCGTTTTTAACGGATCCCTCAAAGACAGGTTTGTGGTTCTCACCGTCAGTTTCAAACTGAAACAAGGCGGCTCACCGAGAATCGAATACGGCGATCTCAAAAGGACCTTTGGGAAGCGTAAACCGGGTTTGAGCGAGGTTCGAAATGCGGTACGCGAGATCAGGGCCTCAAAAGGGATGCTTGTACGGCAGGGCGGACCGGATTCACGAAGCGCGGGTTCGTTTTTCAAGAATCCAGTGGTCGGCTCAGATGGTTTGAGACGAATCGCGCGGGTGTTGATGGTCGATGAAGCGTCTGTGCCCAGATTCGACATGGGCAAAGGCAATTACAAGGTCCCGGCAGCATGGCTGATCGAGAGGGCGGGGTTCGAAAAAGGCTACTTGCGTGGACGCGCCGGGATTTCGACTCTCCATTCGTTGGCGCTTACGAACCGCGGCGGGGCGGAAGCAGAGGAGATCATCGCGCTCAAAGAAGAGATTGAGACGGCGATCGGCCAAAGGTTTCAGATCGACCTGGTAAATGAGCCGAACCTCATCGGCTTTGATTGAAGGCATGCGAAAATTGGTTGTTGAAGAAAACTTGGAGCTTAGAGAGCTTAAGCCTGAAGACAGCGTAGAAATTGCGGCTGTCGTCGAGAATTGCTTCGATCATCTTACGACCTGGCTGCCCTGGGTGAATTCGACCTACACCGCAAAAGATACAAAGGTATTCATCAAGAGAGCCCGAATCCTGAGCGAACAGGGGAGAGGATTGCAGATGGCCGTCGTCCAAAACGGCCGGATCGTGGGCGGCATAGGGTTTAACAATATCGATACGGTAAACCGGGTGGCAGAGATCGGTTACTGGTTAAGTGAATCAGCCACCGGCAAGGGCCTTATGACCAAATGCTGCAAAGCGCTTGTTGATCACGGATTCCGGGAGTTAGGACTGAACCGGATTGTGATAAGATGTGCGACGGAAAACACAAAGAGTCAGGCGATTCCCCTCAGGCTGGGATTCACTTTTGAGGGGATTTCAAGGGAAGCCGAAAAACTGCATAACAAGTACGTCGATCTAAAGGTTTACTCGCTCTTGTCGAGCGACAAAAAGCCTTTTGATCAAAGGGCATAAATATGTTCATTTCCTACAAAGTCGACGACGAGATAAAGCTTACCTATCCGCTGGAATTGAATGCGGCCGAACTCCAAAAGGTGGTAGCGGGTTCGAATGAACACCTCAATCGGTGGGTACCGTGGGCAAAGCTGGATTTCAGCCATGAGGATGCGCTTGTACACATACAGTTTCTCAACGATATGTTCACCAAGAACTCGAATTTTTGGGTCTTTATCAATTATCGAGGAAAAATCGTCGGGGGTGTTGGGCTAAACCGATTTGACCTGGACAACCAGGCGACCGATTTAGGGTACTGGCTTGCCGAAAGCGCCCAGGGAAACGGAATTGTGACACGCGCGTGTTCCGCGATGATCGAGTATGTTTTTACCGATCTCGGTTACAACAGGATCGAGCTCCGTACCAATTCCGAGAATCAAAAAAGCGTCGCGGTTGCCGACAGGCTCGGCTTCACAAAGGAAGGGACATTGCGGCAAGCCGAGGTGATAAACAACGTCTTTCGTGATCTCGATCTCTATTCTCTTTTGAAAGAAGAATGGGACTAGATCATTTAACAATGACCATTAAGCGTTGATCAGAATACGATATCGTCACGACCTTGGATTGATGCAGATTTCTCGAGAATAAATTTACATAAATGAACTAATTGCGATTGACTGATTTTTTTACGGTCAATGGTCAATGGTCAATGAAATATGATTATCGTAATAATTGGCGCCCAATGGGGTGATGAAGGAAAAGGTAAGGTAGTTGATCTGCTCGCGGACCGGTTTGACATCGTTTCGCGGTATCAGGGAGGCCACAATGCGGGCCACAGCGTTTACGTTGGAGATAAAGCCTTTGTTTTGAGGCTGTTACCGTCAGGAATTATCCATGAGGGCACGACCTGCGTACTTGGCAACGGGATGGTAATAGATCCCCGGGCATTCTTTGAGGAGGTCGATCAGATGACCAGCCAGGGAATCTCGATCACGCCTGACAGGCTAAAGGTTTCGAGCCGCGCGCATCTCATCACTCCGTACCACCAGGCACTTGATCACACCAGTGAAGAGCGACTGGGTAACGAGAAGATCGGAACGACTCTTCGCGGGATCGGCCCCGCCTATGAAGACAAGGCCGGTCGCCGTGGAATCCGCGTCGCCGATGCGCTTGTTCCTGAAGTTTTGAAGGCGCGTATCGAACGAAATCTTGCGGAAGCAAACAAGGTGATCGCGGTTTTTGGTCGCGAACCATTGAGGTCTGATGAGATCTTTGAACAGATGTCGGCATTGGCGGAAAGGCTGCGACCGTTCGTCTGTGAAACCTCCAAGTTTTACGCGGACGCGAAGGCAGATAATAAGAAGATCCTATTGGAAGGCGCCCAGGCTACGCTGCTGGATGTCGATCACGGAACGTATCCGTTTGTGACCTCTTCGAATCCGACAGCCGGTGGAGCATCGGTTGGTTCCGGTATCCCACCGCATCATATTTCGGGAGTTCTAGGGATCGTCCGGACCTATGCGACACGGGTCGGCGAAGGACCTTTCCCGACCGAGATGCTTGAAGAAGAGGAAGACATCGCAAACCTCATTCGCGAGCGTGGAAACGAGTTTGGATCAGTCACAAAACGTCCGCGGCGATGCGGTTGGTTTGACGCAGTCGCGACACGGTATGCGGCAGATCTAAACGGATTCGATTCCATTGCGCTTACAAAGATCGACGTGCTGGACACGATGGCCGAGTTAAAGGTTTGTGTGGGTTATAAGATCGATGGCGAAAGGGTAGATACCTTCCCGGCGGTTTCGCAAGACCTGAGGCAGATCGAGCCGATCTATGAATCGCTCGAAGGTTGGCAGTCGGATACGGTTGGGTGTACCGACATCGAGAAGATGCCTACAAATGCAAGGAAGTATATCGATTTTCTGTCTGAATCCATCGGAGTCGAAATCGGACTAGTGTCGACCGGACCGGAACGCGATCAAACGATCATTTTGAAAGACAGCGTGATGGAGGGATGGTTTCAGTAGTCGGCTACTGAAATGGACAATGGATAATGGACAATGGGAAATTTTGATTTCCCGAAATGCGAATTTCCTGTCCTGAAATTCGTTTGTGTTTGCGCAGATCAAAGGCCAACAAAGATTTGAGTTGGACGTTCAAATGATTGTCCATTGTCAATTATCTATTGTCCATTTTTCCGCTTGATTTTTACAAAACAAATCAGTAGTATCTAGAGTTTCGTCGGCTTATAATTGAGAAGGCGATCTGGTCCGATAGCTCAGTTGGTAGAGCAAATGGCTTTTAACCATTGGGTCCCAGGTTCGAGTCCTGGTCGGATCACC
>JABDKD010000255.1 GCA_013003215.1 Pyrinomonadaceae bacterium | reverse complement strand
GCCCCAGTTGTTCGCTCCGCCCTGGTTCCGCTCAAATATATATGCCGAGCCGCTGTCATTGCCGCCGTCGTCATTTCCATAAGCCCCGACAATGGCGGTATCTCCGGAGATGCCTACCGACCAGCCGAATCGATCAAATGCTGCACCGTCGGAAGCGGTGAGTTTCCGGACCTCGCCCCAATTGTTCGCTCCCCCCTGGTTCTGCTCAAATATATATGCCGAGCCGCTGTCAATGCCGCCGTCGTCATTTCCAAAAGCCCCGACAATGACGGTATCTACGGAGATGGCTACTGAATAACCGAAGTTGTCACCGGCGGCAGCATCGGAAGCGGTGAGTTTCCGGACCTCGCCCCAGTTGTTCGCTCCGCCCTGGTTCCGCTCAAAGATATATGCTGAGCCGCTGTCACTGCCGCCGTCGTCATTTGCATAAGCTCCGACAATGGCGGTATCTCCCGAGATGGCTACTGACCAGCCGAAGCCGTCACCTAGTGCGGCATCGGAAGCAGTGAGTTTCTTGGTCTGTACGAAAAACGGATCAACCGTGATCGGATAAACTGCCTCTCTGTCATCCACGACAATCGAAAGGTTCCTTCCTTTCAGTTCCATTCTTGAGGCCAGTTCCTTTCCATCCGCGTCCCAGCTTTTCAGCTTGTCATACCTCAAGACATATCTACCGTTTTTAACAAAGTCGATCGCTTGACTGTCGGAGGCCAATCTCGCCTGCAGATCCCCGCCCAATTCCAATACGAGTTTCAACTCCTCATTTGAATCAGTCAGCTTCTTGTCTATCGTCCAGCCCTGCTCCAGTCCGTCCTTACGGTTCTCATACCACTCGACCATTCTGAATCCGGAATCCCGCGATCCTGACGCTGATTTCGTAATTTCAATTCGGCTTTTCTTTTTCTCGACTTCCGTTTTGGTTTCAACAACTCCGGTAAGTTCATCGCCATAACCAAGGCCCTTCAAATTCATATGCAAACGCCATTCGTTGCTCTTGACCGTCGATACAAGATGGACGCCATCCCTGGCAAAATATGTCGAAAACCCCTGCCTTGGATTGTTTGCCTCGAAGGCTTCTTTCAAATCAGGCAACGGAGCATTCCCGGTCGGATAGATCGAGTAACGCGATGCCGCAATCGCTTCATTCAAAGACTTGTAGAGTCCCTGCTTTTCCAGGTAATCCTTAGCCTGCTGTCCGGAAAGATTCGGGAGTGATCCTGTTTTCTCCTTAGCCGCGTTTTTGTCGTCGGCCGCGGATGCGGTTTCCATCAATGAAGTGTGACCGGCAATGAAGCCGAAAACCAAAAGCACAAAGATACTTACAATTGAAAGGTAATACGTTTTGTTAAACATAGAATTCGCTCTTGAGAGGATACTAATGGATTACTGAGAAAACCGATTTGTTATGAGGTTCGATTGTCGGGTACCGAAGCCCAAAACACAACGATTCGAAACAGATTGTCCGAAAATAACGCGTTTATGCTACGGCACCTGATTCCAAAAGGTATGTTTGAGGCAGCGGTAGACAAAAAACGGCGACCCTTTCGGATCGCCGTCTTGAATTTTAATGGAGCCATCCATCGGATTTGAACCGACGACCTACGCATTACGAATGCGTCGCTCTACCAACTGAGCTAGGATGGCCCGCGCCCGTTAGGGCGAACTCAAAATATACGTGTCTATCGTTTTGGATGTCAACCGTTGCCGGACGTTGAAAATGGGGACGGGGTTTTAAAAAGCAAACGGTCCGGATGGGGGCCCGGACCGTTGCCTGCTTGGAGAATAAGGAGAACTCAACGACCGCAGCAACCGCCGCGATTGAGTTTGTATATCAAAAGAGCGATACCGCCGATTACGACAGCAACCGGTACGTATCCGGAAACAAAGTTAGCCGAGAAAATACCCGCCACTATCAGCCCGATCACAAATGCGATCGTGCCCACGGCGACCATCGCCGATTTCGATATCTTAGTCTTATCAGTTGAATTCATATGATTACCTCTGCTCTATAATACGAACCCACTTCACAAAACGTTCGATCAATTTTTAGGTTTTGAGTTGTTAGCCGTGTCGGGCTTGGGTTCAAGCGGGTGGTTGAGGGCTTTTTTGACCTTTTCGTCAACAACAACGGAAAACGGTGCCAATTTGGAGGCCTCCCTCTTCTCAAACGGGTCCCAGGGCTGGTAAAGAAGATCCAATTCCTTCAAAACCAGTTCGTTCGGAAGAGTTACATGTAGTTTTTCCCGAAGTTTTGGAGTATTTCCTTTGCTGTCCTTAACTTCGAGAGAATAGAAACCGGTGCCGCCGAGCCTTTTGTTGTCAACACTTACCGCACCTCTTTCGTATCTGGCACCAACAACCGCGAACTCGATAAAATCAACCGTAGCTGTCGTTTCTAAGCGTTCAGGCTTTCCCCAACCTTTTTCGTCTACTAGCCTTAGTGCCGTGGGTCTTTCAAAGTTTCTAATCGAAGGGTCCAGTAGAACGGGGTCGAAGAATCGCATCGGGTTGACTTGCACACTGTAAGACTCACCAACCTCAGCCTCATATCGATAGATACGAAGATCTGCCGCAGCAACTTCAAATTCCTCATATTCTTTTGATAATAAGCTACTTACATCTTTTCGGGGAATCGAGAGATGCTTTGGCTGCGGCAGTGGTGCAAAGGTTTCATCTTGAAGCAACACCCCTACCCTGCTTTCTCCGCCAAATCCGATTATTGAGATCTCCAGTTTGCCATTTTCCGCAACACCCCTGTATTTCGTTCCGGAGTCATCGATCTCCAGAAAGCCATTATCGTATTTCCATTGAAATTCAACAGCACGCGTATAATCGCCGCCGGCTTGCAGGAAAAGCGGCGGTTTGTCCGGATCAAAGCGAATTATGATGCCGAAATTGAGCCCCGGCTCCAACGCGATCGCGCCGAAAACAAAAGATTTAATGGTTCTGGAAGGCTCAATCGAAAAGGTGGCAGCGAGATCGTCGTTAATCAATGGCAGTTTTGAACGGGACTTCTCCAGCAATTGATCCAAGCCGTTCTTGTCGAGAACCTTCCATTTCAAGGGCCGCAAAGCCGGACGGTCGTTGAAGAGTACCCGAACAGACATCTTGAAAGAGCCGCCGAAGTCAGATCTATTTACAACGATTACGTTTATAGAGTCGCCGGTTGGCGCGTACTGTACCCATTCTATTTGTCCGCCACGCGTTTCCTGAATGTCCGAAGGGTTACGATCGTTGTCGTTCAGCTCATACTCCCCTTCATTTCCGATCTGAAGCGCAAGGTCCAGGTGATTAGTAGCCGGTACGACCATAATATCGAGCGGAAACTGCGGATGAGTTCGAAATGTGTAGAGAATAGCCGAGCCGGCGGCGACATACTGCGGTGTATTGATGTCAGAGGATGCTTTGGATTCTCTCCTTTCAGCCTTTAGCCACTTAAAACCAAAAGACTCGATAAATCCTTCAGAGTCGGTTTTCAGTACGATTCCGTATTTTCGACTCCACTTATAGAATGGGAATTTACCGTCCTCACCAAGAACGGCGATCGTGTGTTTGCCGCTGTCGCTATTCACAAATACGCTCACCTGGAGCTCATTTGACAGTGCTTGCACTTTGTAAGTCTCGGAAACTCCGATCCGCTGATTGTTGATAACGGTCAACGGCTTTGTTAGATCACTGCCAACCCCTATTACAGCATCGGCGCGGCCCTCGGGCATTACCGAAACCAGATACGTTTTGCCGGGTACGACTTTGTAGGCGTATGCGGTCGCAACGTCGGGCGTCGAAGCCTGCGCAAATATCGAGATGGGAAAAAGAAATAGTATTAATGCGATGCGGGACAAAACGAAGGCCTCCTGTAGAGCATGGGAGCCATGGTGCACACAAAAAGGCTAACAGAAGCTGACATGCTTATTCAAATAATGATTCAGGTTAGGTCCTACTCTTGCAGGATTTTGACGTCGGGCCAGGCGATAGTCATCTTTTCACCGACCCCTTTCCCGGACCAGCAAGCGCTGAGCACATCAAGTCGGGAACATATCTTTTCGAGTGTCTCCAGATCCAATGCGGCAATTTCATCTGTCGGTGCGGTCGCTCTTATATGAGCGGCATTGGCGGACATCTCCTTTGCTGATTTGCGCCGGGCGGCACTTTGCGAGCGCTTCAACCATTCATACCAACAGATGTAAGTTGCCCTCTCAGATCTCTCCGAATCCCGGCGCCCCTTTCTGAGAAGTTTTTCGTCCACGGAATCGGAACGCCTTCTCAAGCGTGTCATTTCCCGTTTGCTCAGACTCCCATCCGGTCTGATCCGGAAAGTGCCTGCAAGGCCTCCTTTAGCAAGCTGTCCAAAGACGCCGTCATCAAGTCCAAGCGATGCTTCAACTACCAAATGCATTACATCGTGCGGAAGCAAGGGATCAAAGCCCGGAGCCGGATCCATGGTCGCATCGGGAAAGCCCGGACGAACAGCGTGGATCGCGTATTGCTTTTCGCTTGTCCGTTCAAATATGGCTTTCATAATTGGGGTCTCAGGTATTGCCATGATCCGGAGTCAGGGAATCACGTTCCGTTCACGTTTGTACACAAGAACGATATCTTCAATCAAACCAAAAAACCGATGCCTTGGCCATCACAAATGATGAATGACGGAATTATTCGTGAGTTCGAGCAACAGACAACGTGGAGGTCCGAATACTTCAAGCCGCGTATGCGGCGATCTGATCGTAGCCGTGGTTTTCAAACCACGGGAAGTGGTGCAGAAAGGATTTCGCGCCGCGTCAGCGACGCATGAATTCAGTTGTCGCTGACGCGACAACACATCCAATTTGCCGTTTCCCGTGGACTCAAGTCCACGGCTACGATCAGTTCGTCACTCTGTGACTTTTTCCGTTCAGATTATGTCTAGCCTCCTCGGCAACTCAAAGTTCCGGTCGGTAATGAACAACTCTGCCAACTCTGCAAACCTTGCCAACTTCGCAAACTCCTTAAGGCTGAAGATGGTCCCAGAAATAGGGGAAAACCTCGGTGATCATTCGGCCATACTTTCCGGGAAGTCGATTGCGGTGGTCACCGTTATACTCCTCGAAGGTGTGTAGGATCCCGTTGTTTTTCAGTTCGTTCGAAAACTCCCTAGAAGTAAGCGGTATAAAAAGGAACTCATCGCGGTAACCCGAATCAAACCTGTAACCCTTCAATTTATTGAGGTTATCACGATATTTGTTGACCATGTTCGTTGCAGATCGTGCCTCCCATTTGGAGAAGCCGGGCTCGGAAGGCTGCATTCGGCCGTCCTTCATCTCGAACGGGAAATCACAATAGAAAGGCGGCTTCTTCGGGTTGGGCGAAAAGGCCTGGGCAACTGTGACCGTAGCTGCCGGATAAAAATCGCCGGCCTGGGCCAACTTTCCGAGTTCCTCATAAGACTCTGCTTCGAGGACTTTTCTAAACGCGGGCGAGTCAATCATCAGATCGCCGGCCCAGTCAATGATTGACGGATTCAAACCGTAAACCGTACTAAAGACTTCGGGATGCCGCATCGCAATCGTAAGTGCTCCGTAACCGCCCATCGAGTGGCCCGCGATTCCCCTGTGGTTTGCATCTGCAAGCGTCCGGTAGTTCTTGTCGACATATTCCACGAGTTCTTTTGCAGTGAAGTCGCGCCAGTTTCCGGTCACCGATGAATTCACATAGAAACTGCCGAACCATTTGGTTCGTTGGTTTGGCAAAACGACGATCATCTCCCCAAATCGTCCGCGGCGGATTCCTTCATCCATAGTCTGCCCAATCGAAGAAAAAGGAATCGGATTATCATCATCATCGGTGTGCGGTGTTGTGTACGAAAGATCTGTGTCTCCGATGCCGTGAAGGAAATATACTACCGGGTAGCGTTTCGACTTATTGCTTTCATAGCTGGGGGGAAGGTAGACACTGACCTCTCTGACGGGGTTCTCCTTTGTGACGGTGTTTTCAATTGATTTCGCTCTAATCTTAATACGGGTAGTCGTGCCTTTTTGCGCAAATGCGCCCAAAGTCAGACTCAAAATGACGATCGACGACAGGAAAAAGAGCCTTCCAAGTTCATTCATAACTGGTCCTCTAGATTAATTGTATTGATACCACGGACTACGACATGCCGCTGCGAAAAGTTTTGTGTATTATTGTTTCAATCAATCTGAGGATCAAAAAACTTGAACGTTACACATCTCTATTGCTCATCCTGCGCCAAAAAATATGAAGCCAACAGGCTCTATAACCTTTGCGAATGCGGAAAACCCTTGTTGGTGGCTTACAATCTGCAAGAGTGTGCCAAGCAATTGAAAAAGGAAAGCTTAAATCAACGCGAACCAACTTTATGGCGCTACAGGGAAGTCTTGCCACTCGAGGATGACCGCAACCGCGTCACGCTTGGTGAAGGTTTCACTCCGTTGGTAAATGCGAAACGCCTTGGAATGAAATACGGGTATTCAAATCTTTACATAAAAGACGAGTCGCTGAATCCTACCCAAAGCTTCAAAGCACGCGGTATGACGATGGCCGTTTCGATGGCCAAGGAGTTGGGAGTAAAAAAGGTCGCTGTTCCGTCTGCGGGAAATGCGGCCGGTGCCTTGTCTGCGTACGCGGCCCTTGCGGGAATGGAAGCTCATATCTTTGTTCCCGACGATACTCCGAAGGCATGTATCGTTGAGTGCAAGGCCCTGGGAGCGCACGTGACGCTCGTAGACGGCTTGATCACGGACTGCGGAAAGATCGTTGCTGAAAGAAAAGAAGCTGAAGGGTGGTTTGATGTCTCAACTCTGAAAGAGCCTTATCGGATCGAAGGAAAAAAGACGATGGGTTATGAGCTTGCGGAGCAAATGAACTGGGACCTCCCTGATGTGATCCTATATCCGACCGGCGGCGGTACGGGATTGATCGGTATGTGGAAAGCGTTTGATGAGATGGAAGAGATGGGTTGGATCGGTTCGAAAAGGCCGCGGATGGTCTCCGTGCAGTCCGATGGCTGCGCACCGATAGTGAAGGCGTTTCACGGAGGGCTCGAACACGGAACGACAATCGAAAACGCGCACACAGTTGCGTCGGGACTACGAGTGCCGGCGGCGGTCGGCGACTTTATCATGTTGGATATCCTTCGGAAGTCGGATGGGACAGCGGTCGCGGTTTCAGATGAGGAATTGGTAAAGGGCGCAGAAGAAATCGGTGCCATAGAAGGGATCTTTGCCGCTCCGGAAGGCGGTGCGTTACTTGCCGCACTTGAGAAACTAAGAGATGCGGGCGAAGTGAGGAGCGATGAAAGGATCGTGCTCTTTAATACCGGAGGCGGTATAAAATACCTCGAGGCATTTGAATGACTGTAACGCAAGCTTGCCTAAACTAGCCGACAAAAATCGCGAAACAAATGTTTGTACGCACTTTTCGCAAGAAGCATGCTACAGATTGATTCGCTCCAGAAGAAGTTCATCCAATCAATTGAAAACTAAACTCATACAGGTAACCGCGGCTTCCATTTTTTCGAATTCCGAGATGTCGACTTCCGTAACCTTGTACCCGGCGTCTCGCACAGCTTGCAGCGTGTCAGGGTAACTTGATGAAGCCACAAGGTCTTGACCCAGCCGCAAATGGTCAGCCGCCAGCTCCTCGCAAACCTCTAATATATTAAAGTCTTTGAAATGAGCAACATCCAGCCAGGCCGGATTCAACAAAACAGTCTCATCATCCAATGCCGAAACAGCCGACTTAAGATGCAAAACGCTGTTAACTTCTACGTTCTCTGTCGAATATCCGAACCTGCCCGCTATTGATGAGAATGATTCGAACCCGGCGCGATTTGTCCTGCCCGAATTCCCGATAAGAATGGTCTTACCGACTGTAAGTACATCGCCGCCGTCGATGAACGAGGGCGGACTGATCCTTGCAGTTTCGCGATACTCGGAAAGCTCCTTTTCTATCGAATCGACTTCGCCTCGCCTGCTTTCAGCACCGGGCGAACAAAGAATCGCAACCTCATCGAGTACGACGGCAGTGTCTTCGACGAAAACTGAATCGGGATAGTCTTCCAGAGGCGGCAGGGTTACGACCCGGCATCCGAATCTCTCAAGAACCCGTTCATACTGATCGTGCTGTTCACACGCAACCTCATAACTGACCATCTGTCTTTCAACGAATGACAATTCGCAATCATTAACCGACTGCGCTGGCTTTCGGGTTATAGCGGTAAGCATCTGGCAGTCTGTCGGATTTCAGGCTTTGTAGCGAGAGAAAGTCCGGTTTTAGCCAAATTTTCTACGAATTT
>JABDKD010000218.1 GCA_013003215.1 Pyrinomonadaceae bacterium | reverse complement strand
CTCTAGTCCACTCCCGCTATCCCAGCATCCGCCGCATCCCATTAATCTACTTCATCCCTGTAAGAAACCGCCTGTTACCGAAGACGGTTCTGATCGGTCCCTCGCTATCTCGCTATCCCACCATCCTGCCCACCTGCAGACCTACTCTCCTTCACTCCCGTTATCCCTGCCAGAATCCGCCTGCTACCACAGGCGGCTCAGATCGCCATCGCCTACCGGCGACGGTTCTGATCGGTCCCGCGCCATCTCGCTATCCCGCTATCGCGCTATCCTTCTCTCCTTCTCTCCTGCCCACCTTTTCACCTGCACTCCCGCGATCCCGATTACGGGTGTAATACCGGACCGCTTCTTTTACATTGCGTACCGGAAGCACCGGATGTACTGCTTTGAATTCTGATCTGGTCATGAATTGTTCCTATTAAGTGACGTACGACTTACGATTACGATTTCGGTTCCGCCACTCGATCATACTCTTCTTGAGAAGCATCACGGGAACCAGGTCACCGGCAAAATGGAAACCAATACAGGCTACGAGTCCCAAAGGCGAAAGTACGATTAAAACTGCGGTTGCATGAAAGACAAGTTGAAAGGGAATCGACCAACCGCCCTGATACATGTGGGCCGCAAGGGAGAGCAGAAGTCCAATTACTGCCGCCAAAATGAAATTGCCCGTATATTCGCCGAGCAGGAATACGAGTACCCCTCGAAAGAGTACTTCCTCCGTAAACGGGTTCATGATGCATACTCCCGCAAACGCAGCAAGTTTTTGCTCGGGGTTTCTGGGCCAGATCAAACGCATCGTTTCATACGAAAGATCGTGAAGTCTTTCGCGTATACCGAGAAAGTGCGATGCAACTTCGACAAAAACAAGCACGACGCCGTAAATGGCTAAACCGAGGACAAAGGCCAGCAGCGGTCCAACTGTGCTCGAGTATCCGAGTGAGTTCAGATTTAGGTCTGAGAAATAACCGAAAGCAAGGATTACCGCCAGTACGACTGCCTGTTGAGCGAGGATCTGATACCCGCTCGAGAGGGTCGCCCTCGGCATGCGAACTCCGGTCCTTCCCACGGTCCAATAGAAGCGAAGCGCTATCACCGCCGACAGCGCCGCAAATGCAAACGCCAGGAGAATTGCAATCAATGAACTGTCCATAGTACGGATAAAAAGCCGTTTCGGTGAGTCGTTTTATGATTTCTGAGTGAAGACGATTAGAAGCAAAGCGCACCCCGTTGCGAGCAACGCGATTGGAACAAGAATCGGCATTGCGCTACCCATGATCATAATCGTTGCAAAAATAGCAGCTGCGATCAGGATATCAAGTATCGCGATTATCGAAAGAACCGTCTTTTGTTGCCTTTTCATTTGATCACAAGAGAAATGACCAGGATCATCAAGCCGGAGAGTGCCATCAATGCAGGTACGATTATGGGAATTGCCAGACCTGCCAGGACAATACCGACCAGCAGGCCTATAGCGATCACAATATCGAGTAACGCTACCATTCTAAGAATCTGTCTTTGTTGTTCTTTCATAATTTGCTGCTTCAAGCTGATCGTTGACTTACGCCGCCGCAAATCCCGATCGCTGTGCTTCTCCAAATGCCTAGCCACGTCGCCTCGAAAGTTTGATCCGGCGAAACCGTGTACCGACTAACCCATCAGTCATGATTACCTTTCCGGTACTTTGACTCGTAATTATCCAGTTTGCTTCCTGTGAATTTTCCGTTCGAGAAATTTGCGACGCAGTCGAAATCTTATTGTCGTAAACCAACTAATTGTAGGATAATAGCGTTATTCGAGCATCTTTAGAACTTGATTCCGACGTGGACGACACGTCACAACTCTCAGGAAGACAATTTGAGCGAACCTATAAAAGACCGACTCGTCTCACTTGACGTCTTTCGTGGTATTACGATTGCGGGGATGATCCTTGTCAACAACCCTGGCGATTGGGGTGCGATCTATTCTCCGCTCCAGCATGCCCCCTGGAATGGGCTAACACCTACCGACCTTATTTTTCCCTTCTTCTTGTTTATTGTAGGAATCGCGATTCCACTCGCACTCGACAAACTGAAGAGTGACACCAGGTTGGTTTACACGAAGATCCTTCGCCGGAGTGCACTGATCTTCCTGCTGGGACTATTCCTCAACGCCTTCCCGCTTTTTGATTTTTCTAGTCTCAGAATCCCCGGAGTGCTCCAACGCATCGCTGTGTGCTACTTGATCACGTCACTGATCTACATCAATTCCGGCTGGAAAACTCAGAGCGTTATCGCTATCGGCCTTCTTTTTATCTACTGGATACTGATGACATCAGTACCGGTTCCCGGTTGTGATATCGCCTCGATAAGTGACAAAGCCTGCAATCTCTCGGCCTATCTCGACAGGTCAATTCTTGGCGTGAATCATATTTGGTCTCTTGGAAAAGTCTATGATCCTGAAGGAATTCTAAGCACGATACCGGCAGTCGCAACTACGATGTCTGGAGCATTGTCCGGCGTTTGGATTAAATCGGGCAGAAAGAAGATGGAGTTGGTCGCCGGTATGCTCGTATTCGGGTTGCTCCTTCTTGCCATTGGCTGGGCTCATTCATTCGCAGTTCCCATAAACAAGAGTCTCTGGACGAGCTCTTATGTAATCTACACGACCGGATGCGCACTTTGCTTCCTCGGCGTCATGATGTGGATCATCGACCTCAAAGGGTATCGAGGCTGGTCAAAGCCTTTTGTCGTATTCGGTATGAATGCACTCGCCTTATATATCGGAGCCGAAATGCTTGCGAGGCTTTTCGACGTAATCAAGTTTGCAGATGGGAAGGGCGGCGAAATCTCCTTGAAATCGACAATCTACGAAACCGTTTTTCTTCCCATGTTCTCACCGCTTAATGCATCGCTGCTTTACGCAATAACCTTTATATTCGGTTGGCTCCTGGTGCTTTGGTTCCTCTACAGCAGGAAGATCTTTATAAAGGTCTAACGCTTAACCGGTCGAAATCGATGAGAACTTGTCCGCAAGAACAAGACTGAATGCCCCCATCAAACTCGGATATTTGCCCAATGTTGAAGGCATCACTTTAACCGCGGGAAACCCCTGGCAAAGTCCTGCGTCAGCCGCTTCTATGATTTCTTCGGATACCAGAGGCCACGCTTTTACAATTGACCCTGCCACAATGGTCAGCTCCGGCGATAGGCCCTGAATAAGGTTTGAGATCCCAAGACCGATATACTTCGCTGTGTCCTTGAGCGCCTTTATCGCATGGGAATCGTCATTCTGTGCGAGATTGATCAGCTGATTGAAGTCAAGGTCCTTCTTGGCGGATTCCCCTGCGTTTTCAAGATATCTGGCCATCGCCGCGCGCTCAGACGCAAAAGCCTCCCAACAGTCGTCATTGCCGCCGGAACACTTGATGGGAGCATTCTGACCTATCGTCATGTGGCCAAATTCACCCGCGACACCGTCTTTTCCACGATAGATCTGACCGTCAAACACCACCCCGGTACCGATTCCTTTATGAATAAAAACGACGATAAAATCTCTGACGTTGCTGATCTCGGGCCTTCCCAACCACAATTCTGCCAACGCAACCGCGTTCGTGTCATTCTCCATACGAACCTGCAGACCCGTTGCGTCCTGGATCTTTTTCGCCAGGTCCGGCTCGTGCCATTCGAGGTGTGGAATTTTAACGAGTTTTCCATCCCATGCTTCAACAAGTCCCGGCACCGACAGGCCAATGCCCTCAATCGAACCATTGTTCCTTTCAATGAAGTAATTCGCGGTCTCAATAATCCGGTCTATTGTTTTGGCAGCATTTGAACTCGTCGGAAATTCTTTGTGTTCTAGAAGCCGTCCGCTGAGATCACAGGTTCCAACAATAGTATCCTTCTTGCCGAGATCTATTCCGATTGAGATTGCCTCAGCTGTTTTCAGCGACAACAGCCGGGGTGGCCGGCCGCCTGAAGACTCACCATAGCTCTCCTGTACCAAACCCAACTCAGAAAGCTCATCGACGATGAGAGAAATCGTCGATCTCTGCAGGGCCGTAACCCTGGCTATGTCCGCGCGAGATATTGGTCCCTCTTCTCGAATGTAATTAAGAATTATCTGCCGATTTATGTCGCGTATCGTTTTTGAACGAGCAACATTGGATTTTCTAAGATTTATTCTTTTGATCATTGAATCCCCATCGATTCACACAACTCCTGGTACCCATTTTTCGCCCGGCCAAACTCAAAACGCATCACTTAGAGATCGTACCCTCAACATTTCTATCAATTGCTTCCCGCTTATTTCCTCTTCCGGCTTGAATTCAACGGACTTGACGGTGCCCGGAATCAAGGTGAAATAGTTATCTTTGAAATGTCCCTTAACACCATCCAGCAAAACTGACTTAGCGACCTTATCGCTTTGAAGTCGGACCTTATACCCGCCGTCGATCGAAGAAACTTCTACACTGATTTCAGGCTTCTCAAATGCGAGTTCTTTGTAGGGCGCGAAATAGTATGTCGATTCTGATACGACAGAGCCGCCTCGCTTCAACCGAGCGATCACTACCGCGTTGTTACGTGAAAGTCCGCCCAACAGTTCCGCAGAAGCCCTCTGAACATAAGATTTGCCCTTAATCGCTTCCGCTTTTATCGGATATTCACGCTGAACGCGCTTCCTTCCTGAAAGGTTCATTACCTCGATACTCAAAACCGTATCGATGTCATCAGGAAAATCAGAAACAACATAAAAATGCACTTTCTCATCCTCCTCGACCATGCTCACCATAAGAGGCTCAAAAAACCTGCGCGCGTAGTAATGCATCGCCTTCCAACGGCCAAAATAGTCAGTGCCCGACCAGGAAGCAACCGGCCAACAGTCATTCACCTGCCAGTAAAGTGCTCCCATATTCCTTGGCATGATCCTTCGAAGGTGTTCGGTCCCGATTCGCATTCCTTCTGCTTGAAGTACCTGGCTGACATACAAGAAGGATTCGAAGTCCTTTGGCTCCTCAAAGTCCCGCAGCATGTATTCCCGTATCAACTGGTTTCCACGCGGATGCTTCTGGTGCGCAAGCATCACTTCCGTCTCGATGCTCTTCCGGTCTTCAGGAAGCGTGTATGCCTCAACGGTCCTGATTTCGGGAAACGACTGGAACCCGTATTCACTCATAAACCGCGGGAACTGTTTCTGATACTCCTCAAAGGGCTCCGAAGCATGCCACACGCCCCAGTAATGAACATCACCTACTTTCTGGGAGTCGGAATCTTCTTGAAAATTGGAACTTGGAGAGCTTGACCAGTACGGAGTTTCCGGGTCGTACTCCTCGACCACTTCAGGGAGTAAACGAGCGAACAGCTTCAAATAGTCATCCCAAATGAGTGATGGGAGCCTTTGTTTCCAACCCCAATGATTCCACGCAGTTTCGACCTCATTGTTGCCGCACCAAAGGATGATCGACGGGTGATTCCGCAGACGCTTGATGTTATCTATGGCTTCCCGGCGAACATTCTCAAGAAACTTGTCATCACCCGGATACATGCTGCAGGCGAACATAAAGTCCTGCCAAACAAGAATCCCCATCTCATCGGCCAGCTCGTAGAAATAGTCTTCCTCGTATATCCCGCCACCCCAAACGCGAACCATGTTCATGTTGGCATCGCGCATCGATTCCATAAGGTGCCGGTACTTCTCTTTAGTCACGCGTGTTGGAAAGCTATCCGCGGGTATCCAGTTTCCGCCTTTGCCGAAAACGGGAATGCCGTTGATAACAAATTCAAAACTCGATCCCCATTTATCCGGTTTTTGTCTCAGCTCAACCGTGCGAAGCCCCGTTCGCTCAGATGCTCGATCAATCGTCTTGCCATCGATTTGGACCTCGACATCGAAGTCATAGAGCGGTTGGTCGCCAAGCTGTACGGGATACCAGATCCTTGGTTTGATGATCTCAAAATCCAGGAAGATCTCATTCAGGCCCTGACCGAGGTTCACGCTCTTGGTCGCCGCGACAGTACCTTCTGTTCTGTTGCGCAATACAACTTCTGCAGATGATGACTTTGAAGAAACAACCTCCACGCCGGCGGACAGTTCCGCTTTCATCTTGGTCAGTTTCTTTTGTCTGATATCGAGACTTTCGACTCTTGCTGAATCCCACGATTCCAAATGGACAGGGCGCCAGACTCCGCTCGTGACAAAACGCGGCCCCCAATCCCATCCGAATTGATACGGTGCCTTTCGTGTATACGGACTCGTTTTCTCACCCTGATCGTTCGAAGCCGGCAGCTGGTAATCGAGTTTAGCCATCCGGGGCAGAATCTCGTTTATCGGAGATCGAAATACAATTCGCAGCCGGTTCTCACCGATCTTGGCGTGCTCTTTGATATTTACCCGCCAACGGCGGAACATGTTGTCGGCTTTGAGAATCTCCTTACCGTTCAAAAACACATTTGCGTAGGTATCGAGTCCCTCAAAAACCAGTTCCAACCGCTCTCTCGAATAAGTTTGACCGGCTATCTCGAAACTCGTTTCGTATTCCCAGTTTGTCTTTCCAATCCACTGGAGCTTCTTTTCGTTGTTCCGGTAGAAGGGATCGGGTATCAATCCATGGGCCAACAAATCAGTATGTACTGACCCGGGAAC
>JABDKD010000194.1 GCA_013003215.1 Pyrinomonadaceae bacterium | reverse complement strand
CAGTCGCACTCTTTGCAGAAAAAGGTATGCGTCCTTGGATTTCTGATCTTGCGAATTCACCCGGGGCAGTAGCACATCCGAAGTCCCGGGGTAACCTCGTGAGACCGGGAGGTGTGCTTTACGGGCTCTGTGACGATGTACTGCCGCAGACGATACCTCTGCCGGAACTGAAACCCGTAATGTCTTTGTATTCGGCTATCGCATTGATCAAACCCGTAAAAAAAGGCAGCAGTCTGGGTTACGGGCGGACTTTCGTGACTAGGCGCGATTCGGTAATAGGCACAATTCCGATCGGTTATCAAGACGGTTACATGCGTGGGTTCTCGAATAAGGCTGAAGTAATCGTGAACGGGTGTCGGGCACCCGTTGTCGGACGAGTTTCTATGGACTGGACAATAGTGGACCTGACCGACGTACCCGATGCAAAAAAGGGAACCCCGGTAACGCTAATGGGATCAGACGGGTCCGAAGAGGTAACCGCATCCGAACTGGGTTCTCTCGCAGATACGATTTCCTACGAAATCACATGTGGTGTGAGCCGACGTGTAAGGCGTGTCTTTGTTGATTCCGCGGAATGAACTAGAAGAGTTTGAACTTGATAGTAAGATATTTCTTCGGGTCCTGACGGAAATCATAGATCAGCTTTGTGCTTTCGTTCGAGAGCTGGTTCACGTTCGACATCGTTTGGTTCAAATTGTTATAAAGCGTCTCGTCGTTAATAAGCCTTCCGATAGTGCCTTTGCCGCCCTGCGCATCGCCGACAAGAGCATCAACCTTTGTTGAGACACTGTTAAGTCGGGCGAGCGCCGTCTTTGCTTCTTCGTACAGCTTTTCGTCTTTTAAGAACTTACCGGCAGTCCCTTTTCCTTCATTAAGCTCTTTTGCAATTGTCTGAAAACTTCCGGAAATCTCGTCTAATCTCTTCAGCGCGGGCCGAATTTCCTTCATTGCATCGCGGACCTCTTTTATCGCTTCACTTGTGTCATTGTAGAGCGCATCATCCGAAAGGATCTTACCGGCCGTGCCCTTTCCTTCCCGAAGGTCTTTTGAAATCTGTTCGAGCTGTGCGACTGAGTCGTTGAGATTGTTGTACAAAGTCGGGTCAGTCAAGAGTTTTCCAGCTGTTCCATCTCCGGCTTTCAATCTCTCCACGATCGTCTGGACCTTGACCATTGAAAGCTTCGCTTCGCCCAATGTCGCGTCGAGGCTCTTATAAACCGAATCGTCATTGATCAGGCTGCCTAGTGTTCCGTCACCTTGGTTGGCCTTGTTGAGAATATCATTTGTGGGAATAGCCAGTTTATTTATCTGCTGAAGCAGATCGTTTCCCGTCTGTGTCAGCTGATTTACCGAAATAGCTGCCTTTGAATCGAGGACATGATTCGAACGCACTGCAGTTCCATCCGGTGTGCCCGGTGTGATATTGATCATCTTGTCATTTGCGAGAACACTGGTTGCGACAAGCTGTGCAGTAGAGTCAGAGCGGATCCGTTCCGAAATCGGCTTTCCGCCAAAAACCTTGTCTACACTCATGATCGCCTCGACTTTCGCATCCTCCGGGTTATCGGGCGGCAGGAGCCGTACTTCGGTAACTCGGCCAATGTGAACACCTGCAAGATGAACTTCCGCACCATCCCGAAGTCCGTCAGCATTCACAAACCGGGCTTTCAGGGTGAGCCGTTCGACAAACGGATTGAAATCCCCGGTCGAATTCAGAATCAGAAAAGCGAGGACCACAAGTCCAAATAGGACAAAAATGCCTACGCGTAACTGGCTGTACGTTAAGTTGTTTTTTGACTTTGGCATAACGATTTACTTCCTTGCCGCAGGACCGCTGACTATTTTCCTCTCAAAAACCGCTTAATATAGGGGTCACGATTGTTAGTCAATTCTTCGTATTTACCCTCAAATATGATCTTGCCTTCGTTGATCATAATAATTTCGGTGTTAATCAAACACAACCTTTCACCTTCTTCTTCAAATACGACCTGTTCATCTTCATCTAGGATCGCGTATTCCTCGCAGAGATATTCAAGGTTCTTCATCTCATGAGTAACAAAAATCGATGAAACGTCCTGGATGTCTCTCAACTTTATCGCCAATTCGCAGATCGTACGCGCTGTAGGTGGATCGAGCCCGGCAGTGGGCTCGTCATATAGAACGATCGGAGGGTCTCCAACCAATGCGCGGGCGATGCCAACCCTCCTGCGCATACCGCCGGAAAGCTCGGAGGGCATCTTGTCGATGGCTTCTTCCAAATCTACAAATCGCAGCATTCGGGTGACCTCTTCCTCGATCAATTCTTCTTCAACCTTTTTTTCATTTAGCCGATAACCGACATTGTCATAGAC